>SXOO01000133.1 GCA_005776725.1 Pseudomonadota bacterium
ACCATACCGAACTCCCGCAGGACGCCTGCTTGGCGCTCATGGGTCACGGTCCAACAAGAAGAGCCAGTCAGCCCCTGACCCGGGCAGTCTCACATCCATCCGAGCATCACGACGGGTCACGGGTTGACAAGCGCACCTATGGACGCTCAATTGCGGGCTCCCGGCGACGTCTGCACGAGTTCGGTTCGCGACGGAGTGCCAGCGGGACTGGCGTGCTCTTGCACCGACCGCTCGGAGCGGCGTCCGATTCTGCGAGGAGTGCGTGCAGCCCGTCTACGAATGCCTCACGCGTGAAGACGTCGAGCGCCACGCCTTGGCCGGCAGCTGCGTGGCTATTCCGACCCCGCTCGCGACCGAAGTCCGGTCGTCGCTCGCGAGCACCATGACGGGACGGCCACATGTCCCGTCGCTCTGGGCCGCAAGTCTCCTGCCCGACAGACCGGCGCTCCACGGAGGTCTCCTGTGGGCGCTACGAGCACGATTGGGCGAGCTCGAGTGGGAGGGTCCGACCGACAGTCGCGGGATTCGCCGATTCACCGGCGGGGAACAACATGGAGAGACCGGCCGGACACGCTGGGTCTTCGCGGAGGGGACTGAAGCGTGGGTCGACTTCGGACCTGTGCCAGACAACCTGGCGGTCCGTCTCACCGACGGAACGTTCGTGAAGATCACGGCGACTGGGCCAGGATTCGAAGTCAGGGGACCCTTCAGTCGACCTGAGCTGCCGTGGTCCCGGCTTCGGGTCACCCTTGTTGCAGATGGCCTCGCACCCGGCGACGCACGAGAGCTCCCAATCGGCAAAGGGGAGTGGGCGCACGTCATACGGAACGACGCGGGTTGGCACATCCGGCTACGGACGACCTGAGAGATAAGAGGACACCGAACTGAACCAGGGCCGTCGTCAGTCGGCGACGTGGCGGTCGGTGATCTCGAGGCCGCGGTTACGACAGGCGCCTCCTGCGCTACACCACGCCCGTTCTCCTCGTCATCGACGATCTCGGTCTCCGCCCGCTGCGGCGACGAACCCCTCGATCTGTACGATCCGCCGGCGTCACCAGCGCGCCGCGACGGTGCTTACGTCGAACCGGGGCATCGACGAGTGGCCACCGCTCTTCGGAGACGCCCTCCTCGCCAGCCCCGCAAGAACCGCTTCCTCGACGACGCCCACGTCGTCGTGCTCGACGGTGCCTCCTTCCGCAAGCCCCCAAGACCTGACGAACCGGAACAGGCCCGCCGAGGGCTTAGTGGTTCTCATTGGAATGGCCTTCCAGAGCTTCGCCTCGTGCTTCTCGGACTTCTTCGCAACGTCCTCACAGATCTCCCGTGCGGAGTCGCCGGCGGGCGGAGGAGGAGGCCTACCGACACCGACACGGTCAGCGGCCAGGCGTGCGGACGTGTCCTCATCGTGGAATCGATCATCCCGGTTCCTCCCACCTAGGCCCCACTTCAGCCGGTCTCCTGCGGCGCACGCGGGCCGAAGTCGTCGAAGCTGCTGCGGTTAGCGCCCGAGCGGCGGCAACCGCGAACCCGATTTCGTCCAGAACCTCCGAAATCAGGACCGGGCCGCAACGGACAGACCGGCTCCTGAGGGCGCCGGAGGGTCGGCACTGTCTCGACGACTTGCAGCCGGCACTCCGGGTCGCCTCCCCGCGACTTCATCCCGAACGCCTAGCCGCGGGGCACCGGTTCCCACATTGGAGCCGGCGACCGTTCTACCTCGACGGAGACGTTGCGTCCCAGCTCGGCAACGTTGCGGGGCCGGCGCCACGCCGGTTGAGGATGGGTCCATGTCGAACTACCGCGTTCGTTCCATTCCGATGATGCTCGGCTTCGTTGCGCTGGTGGGGCTCGCGTCCGCCCTTGCGAGGGCTTCCGCGCCGCCTGCGGCCAACGGTGCCCACAAGGCCCAGATGCAGGCGATGTTCAGCGGCGCCAAGGGGAAGGTACTCAAGCGCAAGGGGTTCCCGCGCGCCGTCGGGGGTTCGAAGGGCATCGCCGCCGCGAAGGTGGTCACGAACCCATTTGGCGCGTCGCCGGTAAAGCCTGCGGTCCAGCTCTCCTCGGGCGGGTTGCTCACGATGGCGAAGGAGGCCCTGCCCGCGATCGCCAAGAAGCAGGGCCTCGACAACCTCAAGCTGGGCACTGTGGTCCTTGGAGATGGGGAGCTCGAGAAGAACAAACCGTGCATCGGTGAATGGGTGTTCCGTCTCGAGAACGTGAAGGTCTCGCTGCCCATTCGTAGCGATGGGATCAACGCGAGGTTCGAGCCCGGCTCCCGCCTCGAGCTCACGCTGAGCGCCCCGACTGCCAAGATCACGGCCACCGCTCGTTTTAAGGCGGACTTCGACCAGCTCGGCGAGCCCGGGCCCGGGAAGTGCTTGCTGGAGGACGTCGACATCGGCGTCGAGTTCTCGGCGACCGGAGTGACGGCCAACGTCGGTGCGGTCTTCGGAGTGGAGGACGGCGCTCCCCGCCTGGAGTCCGTGGAGGACCTCTCGATCCGGGTGAAGACGATCGACCTGAAGAATGACGTCCTGAACTGGCTGGTCGATCAGGGGATCCAGGCCGCGCAGATGTTCCCCGGCGTCAAGTGCAGCAGCCTCGAGGAGTGCGTCAACCAGAGGATCGAGGACCAGCTCGAGGATGACGCCGATCTCGAGAAGGAGATCGTCGACCTGGCGAACGGCGGGCTCGTAGCAGCCGTCGCGATGCCCGGAGGAACCACCAAGCTCGACCTGCCGGCGGCGATGGGACAGGGAAGCGCTGTCGCGCTCTCCTACCAGTCGGACCTGACCGGCGTCACGACGAAAAAGGACGGCAGCCTCGAGGTCGGTCTGAGCCTCAAGGTGGCCAGCGGGACGGCCAAGGATGCATGTGCCGCGAAGCTCGAGCTGGACAAGAGCACCGGGAGCGCTGCCAGTGAACTGACCGCGGCCGGGAACAAGCGCCCGGAGGCCAGCGACCTCGAGGTCGTCCTGCCGGTCGATCTGGCAGGCGAGGTGCTCGTCGCCCTGGGATCGCAGGGCGCCTTCTGCCAGAAGCGCACCGGACCGCTGGCCGGCCTGGTCGCCGGAGCCTCGGGTACCTATGAGGCGTCCCTCGCACCGGCCGGCAACCTGCGAGTCACGGCATCCGACAAGGGGGACGGCGCCGAGCTGAAGGTGAAGCTCCCGGTATCCCTGGCGCTGGACGTGAAGGTGGAGGGAGAGACGGGTGACACGGAGCTGCAAGGTATCCTGCGCTTCTCGGCGACAGTCACCCTGCAGGGAGGCCGGCTCCAGATGAACCTCGGGAACGTCTCTCTCGACGAGTTCGCTCCGCAGGCGGAGCTCAAGATCGCTGGCACGAAGGTCCAGTTCCCGACCGCCTCCATCGTCAACGGTGCACAGGAGGCGCTCGAGCGTGGGCTCTCTTCCGGGCCCGTAACGCTCATGACGTCCGTCACCCGGTCGGTGGCGTACTGCAAGGTCTCTTTGTCCAGCCTCAACGCCTCGAAGGGCGCGATCCGGGCGTGCCTGTCAGTGCAGCCCTGAACGCGGAGGCTGGCTCGCGGCACACGTGCTGCTCCTGAGCGGATTCGCGACCCCGAGGTCCGGAATCGTCCTCAGCCAAGGGCACCTTCACCGCGCGGGGCGCATACGCGTGCCACCGGACTGGGGTCGCCCGGAGGGCCGGGACGACGGCCAGCGAAGGCGCGGTATGGCGCGTTGGCGGCCCGAGCCTTCTCGAAAACGTCGGCGAAAGGCCCAAGGTAGTTCTCATTTGCCCTGCGTCAGGCGTTGTAGGGGTACGCAGTCCATGGAGGAGGGTGCATGTGTGGTGTCTCTGGCTCAATCCGGGCCTTGTTTTTCGCCGGGTGCCTGGCCGCAGTTCCGGCCTTCGCGGGTCCATGCGAGACAGCCTTCACCGGGGTCATGAAGAACGCGGACTACTTCGACGTGCTCCTCAACGGAGCGCTCTTCCAGAACAGCGAGGCTACACCGGGGCCGCGGGCACTGAGCTTCGCCTATCAGAAGGGCGAGATCCTCGGCGGGCTCGACAAGGTGTGGATCTCGCGGCTGCCCCTGGACCTCGACGAGGTGAAGCTGGAGATCTGGAAGCGAGGAGGCCAGGGGCTCGGGATCACCGTCTGTACGCAGAAGGACAACGGTGACCCTGTCGAGCTGCGCAAGCTCGAAATCGAGAACAAGGACGCGGCCAGCGACAAGCCCTTCCACTGGACTCTCGAAGGCGTGAAGAACCGGCGGGTGTGGGTCCACCTCAAGAACAAGAACCTGGTCGAGCCCTTCTCGTATGGGATCCGGCTGAAGCGACCGAACCAGGGCGAGCTCAGGTCCGTGAAGAGTGACGACGACCTGCCCGAGGTTCGTGGCTTCGCCGACCTCCACGTTCACCAGTCCGCGAACATGGCCTTCGGCGGTGGCTTCGTATGGGGCGACTTCAACGGGAAGATGAAGGACTGTACCGGCGAGAACCACGGCTTCGCCCACAAGGACGACACGTGGGCGGGCCTCATCGAGAAGCTGGTGCCGGGAACCGACAAGAAGCAGGTGCACTCGCACGCGCGCCGCGCGGGCAAGGACTGGCCGAACGCCTGGGATCTCGCGGACCACCAGCAGGTGTCGGAGAACCACCTCTACCAGGCCTGGAAGGGAGGGCTGCGGCTCATGATCTCGGTGGCCGAGAATCACCAGGGGCTGTGTCTCGCCATGAAGGTGCTGCACGGCGACGTCGCGAAGCTCCCGTGCGACGACATGGATTCGGTGAAGCTACAGCTCCGGGCGCTTCACGACTTCGCCAAGGAGCACAAGTGGTATCGGATCGCTCGTGATCCGTGGGAGGCCCGGCGGATCATCGCCGACGGTGACCTGGCAGTGATCCTGGGCGTGGAAGTGTCGAACCTCTTCCCGAAGAGCCAGGGCGACTGGGAGCAGCAGCTCGACGAACTCTACGACCTCGGGGCCCGTCAGTTCGAGATCGCCCATGAATCGGACAGCGACTTCGCGGGGTCGGCACAGCAGCAGGGCGGACTCTATGCGGCCTTGAACCTCCTCAAGCAGGCGTTCAAGTGGAACTGGGCAGATCTGTTCAAGCGAACGGACCTGGACGGCCCCAACGCGAAGAACACCGTCGGTCTCAAGGACGACGGCAAGGACCTCGTCGCCGAGATGATGAAACGAAAGATGCTCATCAGCATCGACCACCTCTCGCGGAAGGCCCGAGACCAGGTGATCGACCTCGTCGAGAAGAAGGACTGTTACCCGATCATCGCGACTCACACCCAGTTCGATACAATCCTCGACGCCGAGACGAAGGGACACACGCAGGAGTACATGCTCACGGACGGGACCGTCGCCGACATCATCAAGACGGGGGGTGTCCTGGGCCTCCGGACCGCCGGCGACGCGCTCGAGCAGGTCGACGGCTGCGTGAAGCTCCGCTGCAAGGGGTCCTCGGAATCGGTTGCCCAGAACGTCTGCAAGGGAGCGCAGATCGGGGTCGCCATGGCGTTGGGGTCGGACATTTCCGGCGGTCCGTTCGAGATGACCTCACCGCGTTTTCCTTCCGACGAGCGCAAGACGCGCTCCGGGAAGACTGCGCATTGCCCCGGCGGCGGTAAGAACGCGTGGAAGGAGAAGGACTATCCTCCGGGCGTCGATACCCCCGAGGAACGCGAGGCGGGCACGGGCTTCGACGTCCAGGGGCTGTCGCACATCGGCTTCGAGCCGGACCTGCTGAAGGACCTCGAGAAGCTAGGCGCCCCGGTCGACGAAGTCCGGCTCGATTCGTCGGCGGAGTCACTCCTGCGGAGCTGGGAGCGCGCGTGGGACTCGCAGCGCAAGTGCCTGAGCAAGGCGCAGTACAAGGAGTGGATGATGAAGCGCGATGGCCCGGCGGTGAAGACACTCAAGACCAAGTTGCACGTCGATGATGCAAAGCCGAGCTACAAGTAGGTCCAGTCACTGCGCAGCCCGGCCACCCTCGGCGCGTCGGACTGCCAGTGACCATCGCGCTCACCGGGCCAGGGGCGGGTGATTTCCCGACCCAGACCCGGAACCGCGGCGAGCCGCCTGGCGCGACCGCTCTGTTTCGGGTCCTCCGGTGGGCGCGGCATCCGGGGGCGTCAGTGGGGTGAGCGTACAGCACTCTCGGACCTTGGTGAGCCGCTTCACGACCGCCCGGCGGGAGATGCCGAGCATGGCGGCGACGCTGCCCTGGTCCATTCCCTCCACGTAGTGTGCGACCACGATGCTGAGATCCCGGGACGTGAAGGACGCGTGGAGGCGGCGAAGCTCCGCGCGGGCGTCGAGCCGCGCGTCCGAGCAGCTCGTGCTGGGGGCCAAGCACTCGCAGCTCTGGTGGAGCCGTTCGCGCCGCTCCCGCCCCCGGAGCATGCCGATGCACACGTTGAGCGCGATGCGGTGGAGCCACGGCAGGTAGTCGTCGCCCTCGAAGCGGGGCAGGCCGGCATAGGCTCTTAGGAACGTCTCCTGAAGCGCATCCTCGGCCTCAGCCGCATCGCGCAGCACGCGGCGACATCGGGCCAGCAGCGTGCCCGAATGCCGCGAGTGCATGTCCCGTATGATCTTCGAACGAAATGGCATCGACCGAATTCGCTCCATTTGGTCGAGGCAGTCGCGCCGGTACACAGGACCTGCGCGAGATCTAGGGGCCCGGGTCAGCGAAGTGCAGGACGTGGAGGCTCGAGCCGTTGGTCGCGCGGCCGAGGACGAAGAGCTCTTCCTTCGGGCCGGTCACGATGCTGTCGTAGAGCCGTTGTGTGCTGGGGAGGCCCGTAGTGGACCAGGAGCCGCTCACGTCCGGCTCCGAAGGATCGACCAGGCTGACGAGCTCGAAAGTCTTCGAGGTCGTCCCGCGTGACGTCAGGAAGACCAGCACCCCGCCAGGCATCTCCGCATCGAGGTAGGTCCGGCTGGCATGTTGAGGGACAGCGGTCACCGGTTGAGCCCCCTGGGAGTCTAGGCTGACGAGCGTCGAGTCGCCGTAAGCCCACGCCTGGTCGCTCGCTGAGTGAATGAGCCCTCGCAACGTACCCGCGAGGCTGTGTTTGCTGACCATCGCGGGCGACTCGAGGAGATCCAGGCTCCATGCCTGGGCTGGCCCCGCCCCGCCCTTCTTCCGCGACAGCAGCCACCCGCGCTGGCTCGTCGGGATCGGCGCCAGTGAGGCCGCGAAGAAGTCGAGGGTCGCCGCGTCCCCAGCCGCGTACGTCGCGTCCACATCGTCACAGGACCAGGAGAGATCGTCTTCGTACGCACAGACATGAGGTCCGCCCTTGCCGACCGAGTTGAAGGGGCCTGCGAGGAGGTGGTACTCGACGCCCGCGTCGTCGGTGACGGCGGAGACGTCGGACCAGGCGGGCGCCGGGTAGCTCGGAGTGAAGCTCGCCTGCGGCCAATCATCGCTGAGAGGAGCCGTGAGCAAACCTACGGGCACCTCGCCGAACAGGCCGGTGTTTGATTTCGAACCGACAGCCAATCGGCCGGCGATGTCCCGCAATGTCCCTTGTGCCGGAGACACCGCGAGCGCACCCGCAGCACCGGGGGAGAGGACCAGCACGTCGGTCTGCTCGATGTCGCACGACGAGACCGACTTGCCCCACTCGAAGTTCACCGCAATGGCGAGCCCCGCGCTGGTCCACTTGCCGGCCGTCACACCCAGGATCTTCGCGTCGCAGAAGGTGGTTGCGAGCTGGAGCGTGTAGGCCGCCGATGACGCAGCGACGCATTCCGCCGAGAGGCACGTGGACTCGGTACCTGCCACACCATCGCACGCTGTGAAGGCCGGCACGGGTACGCCGGCGCACCCGCCGGGGACGCAGTGGTCGCCGGACGTACACGGGTTTCCGTCGTCACAGCTGACCTCAGCGTGGTTGCAGTAGTCGTCCGAGCAGGAGTCGACCGTACACTCGTTTCCGTCGTCACACTCCTCAGCCCCGGCGCACGGCACGCAGCTTGCCGCGTCGACCTTACACGCCCCTTCCTCACAGTAGTCGAGCGTACAGGGCACTTTGTCGTCACACTCAATATCGGAGACTTTGCAGTCACCGGCCTCGCAGTGCCCCGTGCCCGTACAGGGGTCGTCGTCCTCGCATTCCCCTGACTTCGCATTCGCGACGCACGAGCCCAGCGCGCAAGAGTGCTCCTCGCACTCCGATGCGGCCCCACAGTCCGCGTCGTTCTCGCAATCACACATACTCTTGTCGGAAAAACACTGACCTCCTTCGCAGTCGTCCGGACTGCACGCCCACCCATCGTCACAGTCCATCGCGCTGCCACTGCAGAGGCCCGACTTGCAGGCATCACCTGCAGTGCACGGGTTGCCATCGTCGCACGTGCCGGAGACCAGGGAGACCTTGCAATCGCCGGCTACGCACTCGCCGACCTTGCACGGTCCGGCGTCGGAAAGGATACAATCTTCGTCGCTCTGGCAGTCGCACGGCGAGTGGACGCAGGTGCCGCTCTGGCACGAGTCTGTCGAGCACGGGAGGCCGTCGTCACAGTCCTTCTTGACGCCCACGCACCCGTCCGGCTTGCAGACGTCCCCCTCGGTACAGGGGTTGCCATCGTCGCACTCGCCCTCGGCGAGGTCGACGACCTCGCACTGCCCCTCGACACACCGACCGATCTTGCAGGCACCAGCGAGTGAGTCGCAGTCCACGTCGTCGGAGCACTCACACCCGGCGAGCTCGCACGCGTCGGCGCACGAGCCGCCAACGCAAGTCTTCCCGGCGTCACACTTCATCGGGGAGCCCGTGCAGGAACCCTCCGAGCAAGCGTCGTTCTCCGTGCACTCGTCTGAATCATCGCAAGGCACCTCGCTCCCGACCAAGACGCAAACTCCCTGGTCGCACTTCGTGGCCTTGCACGGCGCGCCATCGGCAGCCTGGCAGTCGTCGTCGTCCGAGCACTGGCAATCGCCCTCGACGCAGGTCCCGTCGGCGCCGTCCGTTGCGTCGATGCCGTCGCTGCCCTCGGACCCGTCGGTCGAGTCCTCCTCCTTGCACCCCTCGGGTGTGCACTCCAGGCCGTCGTCGCAGTCGATGGCAGTGTGGGTGCATCGATCGAGGGTGCAGGAGTCCTCCGTGCATGGATCGCCATCCTCGCAGTCAACGTCGTCCACGCAGTACCCGTCTCCCGCCGTCGCCCCGCCTTCGTCGGTGGCGTCCGGAAGATCGTCCGGGCACTCCGTCTCGGGGTCCATGTCCGTGCACGCGGCGGGCTTCACCTCGGAACGCCCGCAGCCGGCCCAACAGGCGAGCCCCAACACGAGGAGAGGCAGGAACAGTGCCGCGGGAGCTCCCCGACGGGTTGCCTCGAGAGTATCGCTCATCGCCGCCTCCAGAACCGCATTCATCTTCTTTTCTCCATGCTCCCCGTGTTCTTCGCCGCGCGCTCGAGGCGCGCCCGCTCGCGTCGCATCGCGTTGATCGCCCGTGTGTAGGCCGCCTCCCCGTCGAGTGCCGCAGCTCGCCCAAACAGCGACTCCGCGCGTGCGACGTCGCCGTCGGACGCAGCGACGATGCCGAGGTGGTAGAGAGCGGCGGCGTCGGCGGGGTACAGCGCGACACAGCCGGCGAATACCGAGGCTGCGGAGAGCAGGTCCCCTCGTTCCAGGGAACCTACGCCGGCGGGGAGTGCCGGACACACGCCCACGCCCACCCGGTCGAACTCCACGACCTCCTCCCAAGGAGCGATCGTCCTCACAAACTCCCGCGCGATGGTTCGCCAGGCCCGCTTGGCGAGCACGGCGTCGTTCGGCGCCCTGCCGGCTCCGTACGCAGTGCCCTCTTCGAGCGTCGAAAGGCTACGACGGACCAATATGGCTCGCATCGTCGTCTCGACGACCGTCAGCGTCGCGCCGACCCGCACCACGGTGCGATGCAGGCCGGCTGACTTGCCTCCCTGAGCCCCGGCGGCAGGTGTCGCTGCGTTCTGAGTGACGTCGATGAGCAACTCGGCGTCGGCTGCCGGAGGACCGTCGAGCAGGGTGGTTACGAAGCGAACACGTAGGTCCCCGACATTCAGGGTCTCCACCTGGGCCGAACGCCCGCGCTCGAGCACGTCGTAGGTCTCGCTGTCGACAAGCTCTGTAAGCAGGGCGGAGCGAAGCCCTTCACAGCCCTCCTGCACACAGGGCTCCACGGCTATGGCGCGTATGCCCACCAGCTCGAACAACGGCGCCCTGCGAACCGATACGCGATACGGCGCCGCACAGGCCACAGTGAGAACCACGGTGAGCCCCGCAACCAGGCGCGGTGCTGCGACCTGGGACGTTGTTGGCTTCGCCGCACACCGGCCGGCCTCACCTGTCATTTTCGGAGCCCTCTCCTTCCGAGGGATCAGCGTCTTCGCCGCGATCGGGGGGTGACGGCACGACGTCCTCCCGCCGTGGCGCCGGAGCCTCGTCGTCGTGGAACGAGATGAAGAAATCCAGCGCGGTCACGGTGAAGCCGACGTACAAAGCAAAGCCGTAGTCGAAGAACTTCTCGGATGTCTGCATGTTGGCCCAGCCTGCGGCGATGGAGATCCGCAACATTCCGGAGGTGACTGAGCTGTCGCTCGCGAGCTGCCGCGGACCGAAGTCGACGCCGAGCCCTCCCATCACGATCAGCTCGGTCTGGCTGATGTCCTGGACGTCGATCTTGGCCTCAGACTCCGCGCTCGGGCCCTCGCCCGACACCATCGCGGAGAGCCCCGTCCAGCCCACGGACGCAAACGCGAAGAACGGGACACGATTCTTCACGATGAAGTCGTAGGCGATTCGAAACTCCGGGATCACTGCCAGGGCGATGTAGTGTCCATAGCCGGAGTACAGATAGGTAGGGGCGGCTGTCATCGCGAGCTGGATGTGCAGCCCTGTCGTTGGTGGTTTGAGGACCATCTCGTCCTCTGCCGAGGCACGTTGCGGCGCCGCGACGGAAGCGAGGACGAGCATCACGACAGCGCACACCGCCCGGCCGGCGAATGTTGACACCGGGCGCACAAAGGAGCCCTGAATTGAACCCGAACTGCGCAACACCACGATCCCCTCCCATAATCGCTGCGTGACTGTGTAAGACTAGATTAGGTCCCACCCCGTCCATGAGCGGGGCGAGGATCACCTGCACCGCCTCGCCGGTCAAGCGGAGTCGATCGCGTTGGGAGCGGTCGGGCCAGCTCTGTTTCGATTGTGTTGCGGTCTCGACCGGATGGCGACCGGGATGGCGACTGGGTGCCCACTTCACGGCAGATAGGATCTTCGATTGAATTTGCCGGGCGGACCGAGCGAGTCCTGGACACGAAGGTCTGCGGTAGCGCCGCTCGTGTGGACCTGGATGCGTGACCGGTGGAGCGGCGTGAGAGACCTTCCGGGTCGCGGCTGGAGATCGGGTTCGCACGATGCCCGCCGGCTCCGGAGCGCGATCAGGCACCGAGTTGATCGAGTCGACGGCCGGGGGATACAAGTCGGCATGGCCTCAGGCAAACCCGTCATGACGAATCGAACACTAACGCTCTCCCTTGCGCTCGTCGCAGGCTGCGGCGGGGGTCGCAGCGACGACTGTCCAACCGCGTCATCGGGGGCGATCGTGGTCTATCCCGCGGACGGAGAGGTCGTCGGATCGGACACCTGGGTGCATGTGGTCGGTGCCGACGACGTGACGCTGTTGCCGGCGCCTGGGTCATCCGCGTCGGAGCCGACCACGACGGTCCGCGCCTACTCCACGCCGAACGGCCGGGTGGTCGAGCTCGAGCCCTGGTTTAGCCTCGACTCCGATGCCGAGTATGAGGTCTGGGTTCGGGACGAGGTCGTCTCTCGTTTCCGCACGGCGTTCTCCGGGGACACCCCGCGCTCCGACTCGGTCGGGCCGCCCAGCGTACGGGCGGTCGGCGATCAGGAGGTGCCTTGCTGCGGAACCACATGTAAAGGCGGCGGTGTCGTCGAGCTCCCTTGGAAAGGTTCAACCATCCGAGAACTGGTCCTCATCGATGTGCTCGAGCAAGTCAACGGTGTCTGTGGCGCCACTACGAGGCACGTGACCACCCTGGCCTTCGACTGGCCCGGCGACGACGACGATCGGCTCGTCAGCGGGCTGGCCGAGCCCCTCACCGGGTGTTACGTCTTTCGCGTTCACGAGTCCGTCGGTCGCACCGGCCGGGATCTCGGTCCCGTCTGCGTCGATGGGGCCACCTTCACTCCCCAGCCACCCTCCGACGCGGAAGCCTGCCGGCCTTCGGAGGGGTGCAGCACCGCGGCCGGTCGCGCCGGCGGCCCTCCGTCCGCCCTCGCAGCACTTTGGCTCCTGTCGCTCGCAGTTCAGCTCTACTCCCGCCGACAGAGACGCCGATCGCGCTGACGCGAGTCTCGCGCCATGTCTCCGCCGCCTCGCGATGAGCGACAAGTGCCGAAGTGGGCCGCCGATCTCATGTTCTTGCTGGGCTTGTTCGCAAGCTTGCCGTTGGCGCTCGCCCTTTCGTCGGTGGCCGCCCTCGTTGGGCTACAGGGAGGTCCCGATCTTCTGAGAAGAACATGGCGGACGACAAGGTGCGGATCTGTCACGCCAACCATCTTCTCCATTCTCCCGTTTTGGCCCGTTTTGGCGCGCCGGTGGGCGTATGGTAGCGTCCGGCGGTTCACAGACAGTGCTTCGGCGCGGGTGAGGAGCGGCCATGTGGGGACTCGACCTTGGCACGACGAATTCGGTTCTGGCGCGCTGGCACGACGGGGACGGACGCCCCCGGCTCGTCGCGCCGATGGCGTTGCGACGCTCGAGTGAGCCAGGCGCTCCCAGCGTGGTCCCGAGCGCCGTCGAGCTCGTCGATGACGCCGGGTTCTGGGACAAGCTCGCTGCGCGCCCGTTCTTCCTTCCGCGTGCCACGTTTGGTCGGCTCGGGTGGATCGGTGGAGAGGCGCTAGCGCGTAACTACGCCACCCCGCGCGCCGCCTTTGCACCCGGGTTCAAGGCTGCGCTCATGGGTGCGCCACTGAGGACGCTCGCGCGGGCAGGTGGGCGCGACCGATCCGCCCGGGAGGTCGCTCGAGTCTTTCTTCGGGAGCTCCTGCTGGCGGCCGAAGCCGAAGCAGGTGAGCAGATCGAGTCCCTCGTCGTGACCGCTCCGGTGGAGGCCTACGAGACGTTCCGCGCCGAGGTCGCAGGCCTTCTGCGCGAGGTCGGCGTCAAGCGGGCCCGCTTCGTCGACGAGCCGGTGGCCGCCGCGCTGGGCTACGGCGTCGGTGGCGACAGAGGCGGGCGGGTGCTCGTCGTGGACTTCGGCGGCGGCACCTTTCACGCGGCGCTCGTCGACCTCACCTCATCGCTGGCCGGTGATGGTTCGTGCGTCGTGCTCGCCAAGGCCGGACGGGCCGTCGGTGGCGACACCGTGGACGGCTGGCTCCGAGACATGGCGTGTGAGCGGCTGGGCCTCGACGTGGGCCTTGCTCCGGAGTGGCTGCAGCCGTTCTGGGAGCGCCTCCTGTTGGCCGAGGCGTGCCGCGTCAAGGAGGCCTTGCACACGGCCGAGCGGAGTACGTTCCGGGTCCCGAGCGCGAGCGACCTCCACTATGCGGGAGGCTGCCCCACTGAGTTCAGCCTGAGCCGCGACGAGCTCGAGCAGCTTCTGTCTGCGCGGGGCGTCCCCGCGATGCTCGACGGGGTGCTCTCGGAGGTCCTCGCAAGCGTCAAGGTCGATGAGATCTCCGACGTGGTGGTCGTCGGTGGCTCGACGCTCCTACCTGGACTCTACAAGCAGCTCGAAGGGTACTTTGGCCGCGCACGCCTCCGTGCGTGGCATCCGTTCGAGGCCATCGGCTACGGAGCAGCCTGTTTTGCGGCCGGCAAGACGAGGACGTCAGACTTCATCGTCCACGACTACGCGCTGCGGACCCACGACCCCGTGACGCACACCGCCGAGTACACGGTCTTGGTTCCGCGGGGCACGCGTTTTCCGACCGCTCCCGACTTCTGGCGCAAGTCCCTTGTCCCGACGTGCGCGCTCGGTGAGCCAGAGTCGGTGTTTCAGCTGGTCGTCTATGAGCTTGGGCCTGGCGTGGCTGACGGTCGCCAGGTGCAGTTCGACGCCGATGGCCGGGCCCGGCAACTCCGTCGCGGCGTCCGTGAACCGGGCGCGGTCCCGCTGAACGCGTCCTCTCCGGTCATCGGGACCCTGGACCCGCCTCATCCTCCGGGCGACAGCCGACCCCGCCTCGACCTGCAGATCGGCGTAGACGCGGACCGTTGGCTCTGCGTCACGGCCATCGACCTCTGGTCCGGACGCGCGCTCATGGCCAATCGGCCCATCGTGCAGCTGGTATGAATCTTCTGCGTCCCATCAGCGGCTCCCCGTTCAGCCGAACGGCGTCTCTACTCGGTGCAGGGCTCACCAGCGCGGACGTGACGGTGTCCGTCGATTCGAAGCACGGCGACGAGGTGCACATCAAGGCGTGGGGACGCCTCGGTTGCGCGATGTATGGGCTTTTCGGGTTTTTGATCTTGTTCACCGCGGGCGCCCTGGCGGGCGCGCCGCCGATCGGGAAGATCCTCATCGTCCTCCTCACCGGGGGAATCGCGACTGCGTTCACGCTCCTGCGGGTCCTGCCGTGGTTACGGATCCGCGGGACCCTACGCGTGCGTCCTTCGACGCCGCTAGAGCCGACCGCGGCGCTGTTGCGGCGGCGAGGTGTTCGAGGACTGGTGCCGGCCAAGGTGCTTGAACTCCCTCCGTATCCGGTGCTGGTCGTGGACCAGGTCGATGAGCAACACCGAGTTCGTGGGAAACGTGGCTCGAGCCTCATCGCTATGCCGTGCTTTCGGGTCTATGCGCTCCCGGCGGCCCCTGTGCACCATCCGCTCGACGAATGGGGCCGCCTGCGCCTTCAGGCCGGGCTCGGCGCCTCCGGTGAAGCGCCCTTGGCAGACCCACAGGCCGTCCGCCGCCTCCGGCTATTGGCGGACGCCACGTGGGCGAAGGCAGCGCGACCGGTAAACGGCTTGGCTTGGCACAGCGTGCTGCCATCGGAGGCCGTCCTCGTCGGCGTGTTCGAGTCGCCCGGGGTCGCGCTCCAGATCATGCACCCCGTCGCGCTACAGCTTGGGGCCCCCGTGATCGACACGACGCGGCCACCCGAGGCGCTCGCTGACACCGTCGAGCCTCGGCCTCGCCCGATCGGGCTCGCCGCGGCCGGTCAACTGAGTCTAGCCAGCGCGGGCGGGACCGAGCTCGCGGGGGCAGTCAGCGTTGCGCCGCGCGAACCAGACAGTGGCAAACAACCACAGGTCCGAGCTCACGGAGGACGTGGCGCCCAAGAGCGGAGCCAGGCGAACACCACACGCGCGGCGGACCCGTCTGCGCCCCCCATGCCCGGCGGTATACGCCGTGAGCGTCAGGCGGATGCTGAGGTGCTCTGCCTCGGACGATCGTGGCTGCGTATCGTGGGCTACGCCGGCATCGCGGCCTACGTCTCCATCTTCGTCTTGCTCGCCTTGAGCGAAAATAGTCGCGCCGCCCCGTGGGTGAATTTCGTGGTGGCGGCCTCGATGATCTTGGTCGCAGGGCGCGCGGCAGCACGACCCCTGCGCCTTCGGCTCGATGCCGAGCGGCTGACCTTCAAGGCGTCGCGGAGCTCGCCCGTGGTCATCGATTGGCGCGAGATTCGGGACATTGTGGCCGCTCCGCTCTCCGTGGGAATCAAGACCAACACCGATATCATCTCGATCCCCGTCCGGAGTTTGCGTCATGCCGCATGGCTGAAGTCCGAGTTCGAACGCTGGGTGGCGAGCGCCGCCCACGATCGGGCCGGAGGTGCCTCATGACCGGCGTTGCCATCCCGGCTGATGCGCACACGGTGCTGGACCCGCCTAATCCTCCGCGCGACAGCCGATCCCGCCTCGACCTGCAGATCGGCGTAGACGCGGACCGTTGGCTCTGCGTCACGGCCATCGACCTCTGGTCCGGACGCGCGCTCATGGCCAATCGGCCCATCGTGCAGCTGGTATGACTCTTCAGCGTCCCGTCAGCGGCTCCCCGTTCAGCCGAACGGCGTCGCCACTCGGCGCACGGCTCACCAGCGCGGACGTGACGGTGTCCGTCGATTCGAAGCACGGCGACGAGGTGCACATCAAGGCGTGGGGACGCCTCGGTTCGTTGTATCCGCTATACGGGTTCTTGATCTTGTTCATAGGGCCCGTCCTGGCCGCCGCGCCGCCGCTCGGGAAGATCCTCATCGTCCTCCTCGTCGGGGGATTCGCTGCTGCGTTCACTCTTCAGTGGGTCCTGCCGTGGTCGCGGATCGAAGGGACCCTGCGCGTGCGTCCTTCGACGCCGCTAGAGCCGACCGCGGCACTGTTGCGGCGGCGTGGTGTTCGAGGACTGGTGCCGGCCAATGTGCTTGAACTCCCTCCGTATCCGGTGCTGGTCGTGGACCAGGTCGATGAGCAACGTCGAGTTCGTAGGAAACGTGGCTCGAGCCTCATCGTAATGCCGCGCTATCGGGTCTATGCGCTCCCGTCGACCCCTGTGCAGCGTCCCCTCGATAAATGGGGCCGACTTCGCCTTCAGGCCGGGCTCGGCGACTCCGCTGAAGCGCCCTTGGCAGATCCAGAGGCCGTCCGCCGCCTCCGGCTATTGGCGGACGCCACGTGGGCGAAAGCAGCGCGACCGGTAGACGGCTCGGCTTGGCACAGTGTGCTGCCAGCGGAGGCCGTCCTCATCGGCGTGTTCGAGTCGCCCGGGGTCGCGCTCCAGATCATGCACCCCATCGCGGAAAAGCTTGGGGCGCCCGTGATCGATACGACGCGCCCACCCGAGGCGCTCGCTGACACAGTCGAGCCTCGGGCTCGCCCGATCGGGCTCGCCGCGGTCGGTCAACTGAGTCTAGCCACCGCGGGCGTGACCGAGCTCGCGGGGACAGTCAGCGTTGCGCCGCGCGAACCAGACAGTGGCGAACAACCACAGGTCCGAGCTCACGGAGGACGTGGCGCCCAAGAGCGGAGCCAGGCGAACATCAGACGCGCGGCGGACCGGTCGGCGCCCCCCATGCCCGGCGGCATGCGCCGTGAGCGCCAGGCGGATGCTGAGGTGCTCTGCCTCGGACGATCGTGGCTGCGTATCGTGGCCTACACCGGCACCGCGGCCTCCGTCTCCATGTTCTTCTTGCTCGCCTCGAGCGTGAATAGTCCCGGCGTCCCGTGGGTGAGCGTCGTGGTGGCAGCTTCGATGTTCTCGGTCGCAGGGCGCGCGGCAGCACGACCCTTGCGCCTTCGGCTCGATGCCGAGCGGCTGACCTTCCACCCGTCGCGGAGCTCGCCTGTGGTCATCCCGTGGCGCGAGATTCGGGACATCGAGGCCGCTCCGCACTCCGTGGGAATCAAGACCAACACTGACACTATCTCGATCCCCGTCCGGAATTTGCGTCACGCCGCATGGCTGAAGTCCGAGTTCGAACGCTGGGTGGCGAGCGCCGCCCACGAGCGGGCCGGAGGTGCCTCATGACCCCAATCGCTCGTTGCAACAACGTGGCTCTGCTCGAGTCGGGCCGAGTTTCGAGGCTCGTCGAGCAGGGCGGCAGCTGGTTGCCGACTGCCCGGTATGTCACGGCGATCATCGCCATCATCGTCGGACTCAATGGTCTGGCGAACACGACGCTGCCGATCGATACCCGGGTCGGCATGTTGACCATCGCTGTGCTCTGCGGCGCAGCGGCCGTTTGGCTCCACGACCAACGGAAAGCCCAAGCCAAGAGCTCCAAAGCCGGGGTCACGATCGTGACGTTCGACTTCGGGGCAGGTCAGCTCCTCGACGCTGCGGGACGCGCTCTCGCGCCCATCGCCGAAGTCCGCCTGAAGCGGACCTGGCAGCTGGCCTCGTCGTCGCGGGCGCTGTCACTCCGTCACGCCTCGTTCGGCCGAATCATCATTGCGCGTGGTAACCCGTTCGGTGACTCGGTGAGCGAGCTCGAGGACGCCCTGGTTGCTCGCGGTCTCAAGAAGGGCGGCGCCCTCTGAGAAACCGACTCGATACTGCTTCGGACCGGCGCGTCGGCGCGGTTCCCGCTCGGTCTCCTAGCCGGCACTGCGAGCAGGTCCTGGCCCGCGTGAACGGGTTCGACGTGCATGCCGGCGTTGCCATCCCCGGCTCAGGCGCGCGCCGGGGGGGCGTATTGCGTCCCGTTTCGTCATTGGCGAAGGCGGATGGCGACGCGGCGATCCGCTGGGCCTCCGACTTCTTTCTGCACCACACCGTGCGGCCAGCGCACCTCGATGCTGTCGTAGGTGGTGGCCGACCCGAGGCCGAAGTGGATCCACTCGCTGGAGCTGCCGCCGAAGCTGGGGGTGCCCACGACCCAACGGGAGAACCGCTTCCCACCAGCGTCCACGTGGACGACGGCGCCGACCGCCGGCGAGTAATAGATGAAGTCCAGGCTCACGAAGAGCGTGTGGCCGAGGCGCGGCAGATCGTTGCGGAGGATCTGCGGCTCCCGGTCGACGCTGGCCACCGCCACGTCCACGTCGCCGTCCAAGTCGAAGTCTGCGAAGGCGGCGCCGCGCGCCTCGCTGATCTCGTCCAGGGGCGTGGCGGCGTCTGGCGCGAAGCGTTCGAAGTGACCCAGCCCGTCGTTCATGAAGAGCAGTCGCTCCATTGCGGGCGAGGTGCAGCCATCCGCCTCGGGCCGCGAGTTGGCGGAGAAGAAGTCCAGGTCACCGTCCAGATCGAAGTCGACGAAGCCGATCCCCCAGGACGAGAAGCTGGAGACCACATCGAAGCCCCGATCGGGCGCCTCGTCGCGGTAGGCCCCCTTACCATCGGAGACCCAGAGGCGCAGCACCGGGTTCGAGTCTGCCACCGCGATCTCGGGCACACCGTCACCGTCCACGTCGGCGACGTCGAAGCCCATGGCCGACGTCTTCTCGGTGAAGCCCAGGGACGCGCCACGCTCGACGAAGCGCCCCCGTCCGTCACCGAGGTAGACGAGGTCCTCGTGTTTTCCCTCGGTGCCGATGACGAGGTCCAGGGCGCCGTCGCTGTTCACGTCTGCGGCCAGGGCGGCCTGCGCTCGCGTGATGGCCGTGATCCCAGCGGCTGCCGTGGCATCCGTGAGCCCCGCGGGTTCGAGGAAGAGGCCTGGGACCGGGTCGAACGACGACGGAAACGTCTCCTCCCCACACACCCCGCGAGTCCGGCGCTCCGCCACCGGGACATCGTCGCCCCCGTCCGGCATCCGGCCCACGTAGACTCCGAGGCGTCCGCTGAACGAGAAGTCGCCGAAGGTGGCGATGGAGAAGCGGCCGGCGCTCACCAGCTCCGGGAACTCGCGAGCGATCCGGAGGCTACCGCCGCTGTCCACCTCGAGGAGCCAGAGGTTGCTGCTGTCGATCGCCAGCACATCCGGGGCGCCGTCCCCCGTGAGCTCGGCCACGTACGCCGCCTGCGCCGAGCCGATCCCCGGGACGGGCTCCGCATAGCCGAACGAGCCATCCGCTTGGTTCCGGTAGAAGGCGAGGCCGCTGTCGACCCGCGGCACCAGCAGGTCGTCGTCGCCGTCGCGATCGAGGTCGAAGGCCGTGATCCCGTCGCCCGGAGACTGGAGCGGCCCGCCGAGGCCGGCCCACTCGGAGATGTCTACGAACGCCCCGGCCTCGTCTCGGGGCGGCGCGGCGCCGACAGGGCGAGGCGGAGGTGGACCCGCGGGTGTGGGCGTCTCCTCCACGGCGCAGGCGAGCGACAGAACCAGGAGGAGACAACGCACGTCCGTGCAGCCTACCGGGCTGCCCGAGCCGTATCCAGCGATACCTCCGCGCCGCTCTCGCGCTGGCGACCCCGCCGGCCTCCGAGTACTCTCGAGGACATGGCATTGGTGACGCTCCATCCCCGGGCCTTGATCCTCGCCGTGGTCGCAGCTTGCGCGGCGCCGACCGAGTCACCCGCGACCACCGACGTGGCCGCCGAGGCCGACAGCGCGGAGGAGGAAGACTTCGATCCCGGCGATTTCATGAAGGGACCGCCGCCGAGCCTGGAAGGGCCGCTCACCTACGCCGGCCAGATCCAGCCGATCCTCCGTTACTACTGCACGCCCTGCCATCTCGGAGACACGCCCACCGGCTGCGTCGGCGGCACCTGCTTCGTGTCGTTCTACGAGGCGCTTCTCTTCCCGGCCTACAACAACCAGTGTACCGGCCTGAACAAAGCCCAGTGCGGGATGGGGCGCATCCTGATCTCCCTGCCCACCAGCGGGGTGCCCGACACCGACAAGCTGATCGGACCCACCGACGAGCCCATCGTCGTGGCCGAAGCCTATATCAAGGCGCTCGAGGCCTGGCTGGCCGCAGGTACGCCGTGAGGCGCGGTGCTCGCCTCGGCCTCCTGGTCTTTCTCGTTGCGTGCACTGTGGACTCCGAGCCGAAAGCGGCGGGGGGGGACACGGCCGATGCCGCGGATGTCGCCGATGCCGTCGGCGCCGTCGACGCCGCTGAGTCGGTGGACGTAGGCTGCCGGCCCGTCGCTGAGGCCTGGGAGCCCACGAAGCCGCTTCGGCTCCCTTGTGAGCGCACCGAAGAGCCGTGCGACCGGGTCGACAACGACGCGGACGGAATCACCGACCCGCATTGCCCCACCCGCCTTTGCACGTCCGACGCAGACTGCACCTTCGGCGGGCTGCTTCAGGACGTGGACTGCAACTTCAACTTCGACCCGCCCGCGTGCACGCCGATCGACGGCTATCCCTTCGACGAGGAGAAGGCCTTCGCGTGTCGCGGGGTGCTGTGTCCGCCGGGCCTGAAGTGCTCCCTGGGGGAGTGTGGGCCCCCCGGCACCGGCCTCCCGGGAGCTTCGTGTACCAACGGCTGGGGCTGCCCGATCCAAGCCGGCTGTCTGCCGGCGGAGCGTCCGGGCAAGACCGGGGGCGAGTGCCTGCAGTATTGCCAGGACACGCCCTGCCCTGACGGATTCCACTGTCTCGGGTCGTGGGAGCTCCGCGGCACCCTTTGGACGTGGTCCATGACCTGCGCGGGCGCCTTCGTGTGCGCCGAGGGTCCTCGAGAGTGCGCTGAGCTGCTCGGCCCTTGTAACGACGACAAGACCTGCAGCCCGCTCACCGACTGTCTCGACGAGGCCTGCTACTGGCCCGAGTCGGCTGCCGACTGCAACCATGAGTGTCTCGATCAGGTCGCGACCACACCGGGGATCGGCCCGGTCCTCGAGTGCCTCCGAGGCGCCTGCGGGCTCTAGACGCGGCACAACCCCCGGAGCCCACGGAGGGGTCGGTCCCCGCTTTCGCGACGTGCGCCGGCTGTGGTCGGGCCTGTCGCGGAGTCGTATCATGGGCTCCGATGTCACTTGTCGTTCGCCGCCGGGGAGCCGTCACGCCCAAGTTTGTCGCGGCGCTCGCGTGCGGCGCCGGCCGGGTTGCTCAGCCCGTGGCTGGACACCCGCATGGGCTCGGCTGGCTCGTGGTGCTCGGCGGGGTGTTGGCTGCGTGCGGCACCGCGGAGACGCCCGAGGCTGAGGCGCCGGCCGGGTCGGAAGGCATAGTGAGCTCAACGCCCCCCGCCACCTTCGTGGACGGCTACACGCAAGAGGTTGAGACCTGGAGGCGCTTCTGTAAGGAGAAGGGCGATCCCGTTACGGACATCGGGCCACAGGCAGCGACGGGCGCCGCGACCGGCGTGGCGTTCGACGACAGAACTGTGGAGCTCGGCCTTCCAGGTGACCTGGTCACCAGCTCGGCCAGCGCCGGAACGCTCGGCGACCGGACGGTCCTCTTCGTGCCGGGCGCCGTGGGGGCCACGCGCGTCTGGGAGGGCGAGCCGCGGATCGAGCTCTTCGTGAAGTGCGGCCAGCGCTTCCACGCGGCAGGCCTCTCGGCGCGGGTTGCCGCGTCGCGACTCGGCGACCTGCTCCCGCGAGAGGCGCTGACCTCCGGCGTCTGGGATGCGGACGGCGACGGGCGCAACGACCTCATCTTGCCGTTCGCCAGCGACGCCGAGGGCGTCTACTACGTGTCGGTGCTCTACAACGAGGGCGGCGGGCAGTTCCGATTCGTCCGGGCGTTCGACGTGTTCGTGGAGTCCACGATCAACACAGTGACTCCGGTCGACTTCAACCACGACGGCGTCCTGGACATGTACGCGTCGATGATGGGGGAAGACTTCCACAGCGCCGTCGCGGGCCTGGGCGACACTCACGCGCGGGACGAGATCGTCCTCTTCGGCGCCAACCGGCATTGGACTCGAATGACCGGCAGGGTGCCGGGTCTCACCGGCCCCGGCGACCTCACCACGTTCTCCTTCGTCTGCGTTCCGCCCGTGGAGGGGCGCCGCCGCAAGCACTGCTGGATCGGGACGGGTCACGTACGCGACTACATCCTCGAGGAGGTGGCGCCGCTCGACTTTCGGCTGGTGGAGGGCGACCTCCCGCCAAACTCCACCATGGGGGTCACGTCGATGGAGACGCTCAACGGCGCGTCGACTGTGTTCTTCGCTACGAACATCGGGCGGCCCCTCGCGGTGGAGGTGGGGCTCTCGCCTGTGCCAAAGGTGACGTCGGAGCAGCTACCCATGGCCCGGGTGGTGACGAACCAGCCCGCGGAGACCGGCCCAGATCGGGGACGGGTGAGCTGGGGCGCCGCCGCCGAGCCCTTCAACAACAGCGGCTGTCCCGGCCTGGTCATCGGCAGCGCGCTCATCAACTCGCTCTCGTGGCTGCCGATCTACAAGGGCTCGGGGCTCGTCTACTACGAGCGCGACTGCCGGCCCGAAGCGCCCGACGGCACCACCTTCGTCGATCGGACCGAGACGGCGGGCCCCGCCTTCGGAGACCTGGACCTTCGGGACTACTTTCAGACGCTGGTGGTCCATGGCAACGACGATCTGTGCCCCGACCTGCTGGTCACCACCTACCCGCGCGACCCGGACGACGTGAACGAGCTGCTCCTCGAGCCGACGCCCATGAGGTTGTTGGTGAACCGATGCGACACGCCTGGTCAGCGTGTGGCATTTCGCCTGGTGCCGGAGGACTACGACGCGCGAGTGGTGGTCACGCTGGATGACGGCACCGAGCTCCACGATCACCTGAGTCAGCCGAGCCAGGCGGGCACCAACGGAACCACCATCTCGTTTGGCCTGGGGACGCGGAAGGCGGTGCGCGCCTGTGTCCACTGGGGGCGCAATAGCCGCTGGCCCGATCTCGGGCCTACCTGCATCGACAACCCATCCACCCAACAGATCACCACGGTCTCCCGTGCACCTGAGCCGTAGCGCGCTCTTCTTACCGCTTCTGAGCTGCTTAGGGGCCTGCGACGAGGAGCTGCCCGCGGGCCCGCTGGGGCTGAGCTTCGGGACCAACGACCCCGGTGCTGTGAGCCTCGAGTCGTTCCGGTTGCTGGAGGAGGGGGGTGAGGCGCCCGTGTCCTTCGGACTCCAGGGGCGCTGGATGGTCGTATTGGCCGCGCGGCTAGACGGAGTGGATGGGACATCGGAGAGCGCGGCGATCACCGTGGAGCTACGGAGCGGTGACGACACCCTGAGCCTCTACGACTCGCCGCGCGTTCCGCTGTGGCCCACGTCGGGCGGTCACCTGGCGATGAACCTCTTCGTCGTGCTGGGCGATCCCGAGGAGTGGCAGGGCAGGCCCGTGGAAGTGACGCTGCACGCCGAGGTCGGCGCCCAGGCCGCCACAGCGGACCTTCGCCTCGTGATGCCGACGCCGTGAGATGGGGCGCTGGCTCGAGCCGTTGTAGGGAGGCTTAAACGACGACGCGCCGGGTAGGTACGGACTTTCGTCCAACCTCCCAGCGCGTGTCTTACCGCGGCGAGGTGCGAGCCTCGAGGCGATGGGACCCGGGGGGTAAACCCCGCGTCCACCAGTGATGTGGTTCTGCGCCTACGTAACCTGGCGGTGAAGCCGGGTCATTCGGTCGCGGAATCGGACACCCTCCGAAGGTTTACGCTCTTCCCAGTCGTCGCTCGTCGTCGGTTCGCCGTCCGCACCTTGCGGTGTTTCACAGCGACCGTGCGTCGCGCCGCCTCTCGTGAGGTTCCGGGACACCGTGACGTCTCTCTTCCGGTCGAGTGAGTGGTTATTGGTTTCCACCCTCGCCCCCTCAGCGTTCGACGCTCTCGGGGCCTCTTCCGGCTCACCCCATCACCGCTTGACGCAGCACTGGGGACCGTCTTCGTGTCTTCGGTCCTCTTCAGAGACCGTCTGGGACGCGGGCCGGTAATCGCCGAAGCGACTATCGTCCTTCCTCCCCTGGGCTTTCGGCCCGTTCAGCGTTCAAGGTGCGTCGAATCGGCGTATTGCAGGGCATTCCACCTCCCTGCGCCGCCCCTCTCGACCTTTCTCAGGTCCTCAGGGGTTTGTTCTTCGACGTCCGTGCGCCCTCCTTCCGGGGGCGCTGACGCTCTTCGGGTTGTCTCTCCTTCAGAGCTTTGTTCCGCGCAGTGATCTTCCCTCGCAGGTCGTTCACCGTTTACTCGGACGTTCCCACGCTCGTCGCGTGGTGAGCCCTCCTCGACGTTTCTGCCTGCTTGCGCAAGCCCGCGTCCCCGAGGGTTTCTGTACCGAGTCGCAGCCGTTCCGACGCGACCGGTCATTTTCAGACCGACCTCGTCGCCCGTGCTCTCCTGGGCGTTATTCGCCTCCGTGGTGCTCCCCGAGCCTGCTTGGGTCCTCCTCTCAGAGGTCCATCCGCTCTTGGCCTTCTCCTCGTCTCCGAGGCCGGTCCTCCAGCGTCTTCCCGCAGGTCCGTCGGCTTCTCCCGCTCGCGCGGACACCGACCACCTTGGCGTTTCGGCCATCCAGCTTTCGCGCTCTCGCGCTGGGCTGACTTGGCTCCGATTCACTTTTCACATCACCTGGACCAGAGCGGGACAAGCCCGATGGTCCGGACGCCGCGAAGTGAGCGGCGACGCATTCATGTCCTCCGAAGGATTCCCGTTCCCGTTCGTTGCCACCTCTCGGTGGCGCCTCTCACGAAGTTCGCCTGACCTTCGACGTTCTAGGCACGGTCGTAGCGGGCTGTTGGGTTACCCGCTCCCTCCTCGGCGATTGACGCCCTCGAGGTTTTCCAATCCGTACCGGTACGCTGCAAGCAGCGCCACCGTCCTTGGTCTTCGGCTCTTCCTCAGAGACCGACTCGGGCCAGGTCGCGATGATCGAGTTGCCCCGTTCCTCCCGACGCCTCCCATGGACTTCCGTTCCGTTCAGCGCTCCCAGAAAGTCGAGTCGGACTCTAGGCACCGCCGTCCCATTGGCGGTGCGCCATCCCCTCCCGGCCTTTCTCAGACCCTCAGGGGTTTTATCCTCGACTAACCCTGCAGACCCACGACCCGACCGAAGTCGATGTCTCAGGCACCTGCTCGCGCTCTTCGGTTTCCCCTTCAGAGCGTTGCTCCTCCGAAATAGCCCGCGTCAGCTCGTCGCTTTGCGAACCCATCTCGATGTTGACCCCCCACCATCGCTGGCGAACGATCCATCCTCATGGGTGTTGGCACTCTCGGAAGCCTGTCCCGACGTCAGGACGTCAAAGACCGTGCTCTCCTGGTTGTTCCGGCCCCTCGTGGTTCTCCCGTCTCCGACCCGGACGTACGGTGTGGCCGTACATCTTCCGCTCTTGATCTTGGGCTCGCGAGAGCTCGCGTGCCTGGTCTTCAGCGGTTCCCTGTCGGAGGCGTGGCGTTTGCCGGCAAACCGGCCGCCGTCCACCTCAAGCTTCTTGCCGTCCTCTGCTCGGGGTTGGGTACCGGGCGAAGGCGTTGGCTTGCGTCGCACTGCGTTTCCCCGCAGCGCCGTCGTCTTTTCTTCTTTGCAGACCCCGTGCCAACGCCTAACCCACTGATTATGCGTAAATTCCGGGGCGTCCCGTTTCGTCCACCAAATGGACGCTTTCGGGCACATCTGTTCGAAGCTTGTGGGTTGTTGGCCCCGCATCGTGGGGTGGCCACCCGAATGCACACCTCATGTGTCCAGGGCCTGTTCGTTTTGTTCACTCGGTGGACGCTTTCTCGGGGTGGAGTTGCCGACCCACGTTCGCTACCGTGTGCGTGTGACTTTTTTCGCTCAGAGCTGGCCTCAAGCCTGCACCGCGTCGGCTCGCGGCCTCCTGGTGTGCTGGTTTCTCACCTCCTGCACTGCTGCCGGGGGCGACCTCGCGCCAGCGGACGACGCTGGGGGCGCGGGAGAAACCACCGGCGAGGGCCCTCCGGAGCGTTGCCTCGAGGCGATCCCGTCGCCGATCCTGGTCCCGGCGGGTCCGTTCACCATGGGGTGTGATTCCTTCGGGGAGGAGCTGCCCTGCTACAACGACGAGCAGCCGGCCCACCTCGTGACCTTGGACACCTTCCGCATCGACGCCACGGAGGTGACGGTGGGCTCTTATAGGGAGTGCGTGGCCGCTGGCGCGTGCAAGGAGCCGGCGGACGTGTCGAACGCGGACTGCAACTACCCCCACCCCCAGCGGGTTCACCGGCCGGTGAACTGCGTGACCTGGTCGGATGCCGTCGCCTTCTGCGCGTTTGCCGGGGGGAGGTTGCCCACCGAGGCGGAGTGGGAGAAGGCGGCGCGAGGGGACGACGAACGCATCTTCGCGTGGGGCAACGAGCCGCCTACCTGCGACCACGCGAACTTCAGCGGCTGCAGCCCCAGCTCGATGGCGGTGGGATGCCACCCTGCTGGCCTCAGCGCCTATGGCGCTCACGACATGGCTGGCAACGTGGCCGAGTACGTGTCCGATTGGTTCGACAACACCTGGTACTCCCGCTCACCGGCCGACAACCCGGTAGGGCCTAAGAGCGGGGAGCATCGAGGCGCCCGCGGGGGGAGCTACTACGACTTCAACCACTTCCAGCGGGCCACGTTTCGCGGCGGCCACGACCCGAGCGATACGCCGTTCGACTACATCGGCTTTCGCTGCGCTTACGAGTAATGCCTGGGGAGCGACCCCAAGACCCCCAAGTAGGCTGGGCTGGGAGTCCGGCTGCTGCTGATGCCTAGCGGCGGGCGCGGTTCAGGAGCGCTCCCTACCGCAGCCACATCGCCTGCCACTTCCGATCCGTAATCTGTCCGCCGTACCCGTCGAGATAGCCGGGGGCTCCGCCGTACTGGGTGTGCGGCACCATCTGCATGTACCAGCACCCCGTGACGTCGCCCGTATCCACGTCGCTCGTGTAGCTGTAGCCCGTGTAGCGAGCGTGTAGGCCGTTGAACCCGCCGCAGGTGGTGGGGGCAGTGCCCCCGAGGAGCGTGTAGTCCGAGCCGTTCGTGGTTTGGGTGAACGGGTCGTGGCACTGCTTCCACACGGTTGCGTGGTCACGAGCGCCGCGCCAGTTGGCCGACCGCCCCACGGTGATTCGCCACGTCGAGCACCCCTGGGTGTCTGCGAAGGCGCTCCGGATCCCGAGCCGAGAGTAGTTGTCCCCCTCGGGCGAGAGCACGTTGTGGGTCTCCCAGTTCGCGGCACTGAAGAAGAAGGAGTGGAGGGCGCCCTCAACGCGGGTCCAGCCGCCGCCGTCGGTGGTCATGTCGCAGTAGAACGGCGCCGCCCCCCCGGGCCCCGTGGGGCCGTCCACGTCGAGCCAATACACCCCGTCGCCGGCCGAGTCTCCCGAATCGAGGATGGCCTGGCAGCGCAGGCCAGGCCGAGTCGGTGTGCCAAGCGGGGCCTCGTTGACCAGCGGCACGAACGCCTCACCATCACAGACAAGGACCTGCTTCGATGCGGAGTTGAAGTAGACGTAGCCCGAGTTCGCGTCCGAGCAGGGGGCCGGGGCGGAGGCAGCCACTTCCAGGCGTAGGCCCTTGGTCCCTTTGGCGGCGAAGTCCACAGGGCCCGAGAGCGCGAGCGCTACAGCCGCCTGGACCGCGTCGATCGCCTGGGCGTCCGAGTATCCCGGCCCGTGAGCCGTGGGGTCGTTGATGTGCGTGTTCAGCGCCTGCGCGAGCGCGGCCACCTCTGCCGCCGACGCAGGGAGGACCGCCAGCGCGGTCACGGGGACGCAGCCCGTGCAGTCGAGCGACCGAGCGACCAGCGCCACCGGCGTGGCGTCGAGCCGCTGGCGTGGCAGCGGCGCCTCAGGGACCACCTGGACCTCGAGCCAGCGATGTCCACCGTGGAACGTTGACGCAGCCAGCGGGGTGAGCAGGCCCAGCTCGGCGGTGAACACCCCGTCGACCACCGAGATCGCAGGCGCGGCGGTGTGCGACTCCTCCCACAAGCGGGCGCCGCCGGTCTCCGTGTCCCAGACGCTGAACACCACGCCGTAGGTGCCGTCAGGGGCGGGGACCCCCGCGGCGTTGGTGAGGCGCCCCTGGACCGCGAACGTGTCGGCGGCGCTTGCGACGACGGGTGCGAGGAGCAGAACGGCGAGTCTCAGCATGACGTCCTCCGGGCGGCGCATGAGGCCCGATCTACCATAGGCGCCGTCGACCCGGCGAGGCGCGGGGGCGTGGGCTGGCGTGGTCGCTCGGCGGCGACCCAAGACAGCTGCGGCGGCGTCGCCGGACAGGTGCTAGGGTCCGCCGGATGATCCGTCAGGTAGCGCTCCCCATCAGCCCCCTGCTCCCGCGTATCCTCGAGGAGGCGCGGCGTGGCCCGGTGGTGGTGTCTGCCGCCACGGGATCCGGCAAATCCACGTGCGTGCCCCCTCTCCTCACGGCGCTCGGTCGGGTCCTCGTGGTCGAGCCCCGCCGGGTGGCCTGTAGAGCGCTCGCTTCCCGGGTCGCGGAGCTCCGCGGCTGCCGCCCCGGCACCGACGTGGGCTGGATCGTGCGGGACGAGCGCAAAGCCGCGGACGACGCGGCGATCACCTTCGTGACCCCCGGCGTCGCGCTCCGCATTGTCCAGTCGGGCGACCTCGAGAGCTACGGAGCCATCGTCCTCGACGAGTTCCACGAGCGGGCCTTCGAGACGGACCTGCTGCTGGCGTTGCTGCAGGAGCGAGAGAGGCGCGCCGCGCTCGTGGTGATGTCGGCCACCCTGGAGGGCGACCGCCTCGCGGGGCACCTGCGCGGTGTTCATCTCACCGGAGAGGGGCGCACCTTCCCGATCGAGCAGCGCTGGCTCCCTGGGGGCGTGACGCTCCCCACGAAGCGCGACCTCGAGGAGCGCCTCCTGGCCGCCCTCGAGGGTTGCGTCGACGATCCGGGCGACGTCCTCGTGTTCCTCCCGGGGAAGGCCGAGATCGCGCGCGCCGCCATGGCGCTAGCCAGGAGTCGGTGGGACGTCGCCAC
Organism: Pseudomonadota bacterium; assembly: GCA_005776725.1. Taxonomy (GTDB): domain Bacteria; phylum Myxococcota_A; class UBA9042; genus SXOO01. The sequence goes on from SXOO01000133.1 coordinate 29,220, forward strand.
GCTCCACGGGGACATGGCTCTGAACGACCAGCGCGACGTGTTGTCTCCCCCCGCAGGCGCACGCCGCCGGCGCGTGGTGTTGGCCACGAACGTGGCGGAGACCAGCCTCACCATCCCGGGGGTGGGCGTGGTGATCGACAGCGGCCTCGTGCGCGGCATGATCTACCGCGCGGGCCGCGGTTATCTGAGCCTCCTGCCCATCGCTCGAGACGCCGCCGAGCAGCGCGCCGGGCGAGCCGGTCGAACCGGGCCGGGCGTGTGCATCCGGTTGTGGAGCCCCACGGCGGAGCTGGCGGCGGTGACGCTCCCGGAGATCCACCGGGGCTCGCTCGTCTCTCTGACGCTGTCTGCGTTGGCGTGCAGCCCGAAGGGGATGGACCTCCCGTGGCTCGATCGCCCGCGCCCCCACGCGGTCGCGGCGGCCCTGGCCGAGCTCACCGCGCTGGGCTGCGTGCGTGACGGCGTGATCACCGAGGCGGGGCTCCGCCTCTTCGCGCTCCCGCTCGACGTGGGGCTCGCTCGGCTGCTCACGCAGGGGGCCGCCACGCCTGGGCTTGGCGAGCCTACGCTCCTGCTCGCCGCGGCGCTCAGCGCGGGGCGATCGCTGTTCCTGGCCGGGGGCCGCGGCGCCCCTGCCGACGATCTCCGGGCTTCCGGGTGCGACGCCGTCTCGCTCATCGACGCCGTCCGGCTGGGCGAGGCCTCGCGACACGACCTGGACCCAAAGGCCCTGGGCGAGGCCCGAGCGGCGGCCGAGCGCTTCCGGCGGCTGGGTTTCGGCGACCCGACGTGGTCCGGTGTGGTCCCTCGGCGGCCCCTGGCCGAGCTGTTGATGCACGCGTGGCCGGGGTGCGCGCACGTGCGGCGCGACCAGAAGCGGCACCGCTTCACCTGGGCCTCGGGCGGCACCGAGATGGAGCTCGAGCCCGAGAGCGCGGTGCGCGCCGCCGAGACCGAGGCCGTGGTGGTGCTGGACTCCCGGGCGGTCGCCGCCCAGGGGTCAGGCAGCGGGTTGCTCATCACGGCCGCCATGCCGGTGCCTATCGCGTGGCTGGCGTCTGCCGGGCTTGGCGAGGACCGGTTCGGCGAGCCGCGGTTCGAAGACGGCGCGCTGCGAGTCACGGTGTCGCGCGTTTATGCGGGGCGGGTGCTGGCCACCCGCGAAGAGGGGCCCACGGGGGACGCCGCCCGGGTGGCCGTACGCGACCTGATCCTCACCAATCGGTGCTTCAAGGGGATCCTGCCGAAGCTGACGGAGGGCCACGAGCTGCTCGGTCTGGCGCTTCAGGTGGCCTATACGGATCGCAGCGCGGCGCCGGGCCAGGCGGCCCCGCCGGAGTCCCTGCCCGCGCTGCCCGAGTGGCTGCTCGACCGCCTGACGCGCCTCGGCCTCGAGTCGGGTGACGACCTCGCGCTGCTCGACGCCGCGGACCTCCTGCCGCCTCCTCCAGACGAAGAGGTGGCGAAGGTGATCCAGCGCAACTACCCGCGGACGCTGAACATCGGCGACGCGAGGTACCAGATCGAGTACCGGCTGGCAGAGCGCTCCGCTGTCCTTCACCAGGTGGGGGGCACGCGGCGGGATCCGCCGCCCTCTAGCCACCTCCCGAGCCTCCCGGGGTTACGGTTGTTTTGGGAGCTCAAGAACCGGGTGCAGCAGATCGCCGGCCGCGGCTGATCGGGCACGCGCGCAGCAACAGCGGCCGACCAGCGAGTTGAGAGCGCGGCGGGCGCTTATCCGAGGTTTGCCTCGGCGAAGCGCCAGTCGATCAGCTTGTCGAGCACCGCGTTCACGTGGTCGGCGCGGCGGTTCGGGTAGTCGAGGTAGTTAGCGTGCTCCCCGTCGTCGATGGTGAGCAGCGGCTTGAGCCCCGCCGTGAGCGGGGTGTCGGCGTTGGCGGTGGTGACGATCTGGAGCGTCTCGCCCTTCTGGACCAGCCACGCCCACCCGGACCCGAAGTGCCCGACCGCAGCGGCGGCCAGGTCCGCTCGCGCCTTGTCGAAGCCACCCAGGTCGCGGTCGAGCAGGGCTGCCAGCCGCGCCGGGGGCTTTCCCCCACCTTTCGGGTGGAGCGACCGCCAGTAGAACGCGTGGTTCCAGGCCTGCGCCGCGTTGTTGAATAGAGCGCGGCGCTCCGGCACGCCGGCCGAGGCGGTGATGAGCGCCTCGAGCGTGGCGCCTTCGAGCTCCGTGTCGCGGACGAGGTCGCCGACCTTGTCGACGTAGGCCTTGTGGTGCTTCCCGTAGTGGAACGAGAGCGTGTTGGCCGAGATCACGGGCGCGAGGGCGTCGTCGGCCCACGGGAGCTTGGGCAGCTCCACGGGCGAGGCCGCCTTCGCGGCGCGGGGGAGAGCGGAGAGGGCCACGGCGCTGGTGGCGCCTGCGAGGAACACACGACGGGAGTGGGACAAGGAGCCTCCTGAGGCGCGGGAGTATTCCGGTCGCGTCAGCGGGTCGCAAGGCGCGTCACTGCGCAGTCGGGGCCAGGGGCTCCGCTCAGAAGCCGAGGACACGCTCGCGGAGGATCATGAGCGCGTCCTCCTCCGTGGTGGCGCCGCGGACGTCACCGACCGCGAAGGCCAGCTCGTGCATGGGGTTGATCCCGTTGGCCAGGAGCATCGCGGCCCGATGCTCGGTGGGCGTCGTGTAGTCCGTGGCCCTGAAGTCGGGGCCGATCGCGCCCACCACCCCGGCCCGACTTTCGTCGATGAAGCCCCCGAGGCCCACCACCACGTAGCCCCACGGCCAATGATCGGAGCCCGTGCCCTTGGGGTTGCGGACGCTGCGCTCGGGTCGCGGGCCCCGCCCGAACTCGGTATTGAGCAAGACGAAGTGTCTGTCCAGGTCGAGCTTCCGAGGGTCGGCCTCGCCCGGCTCGTTGATCTGCGACGCGAGCTGCTTCAAGGAGTGAACGAGGTTCGTGCCCTGCCGCTCCACGTGGTCGGAGTGACTGTCGTAGCCGATTCCCTCTTCGTCGGTCCAAAGCCCCCCGTCGATCAGCTGGACGTGCCGCGCGGGCCACACGGGATCGGTGATCAGCCGCGTGGCCACGCGCATGCCGGTGCTCACCTCGTCCAGGACCGGCACGGTGATCGGGGTGCTCGGGTTGAACGAGCAGGCCTGGACGAGCTCTGCGCCGAGCACGTCCGCCGGCAGCAGCTCGCCCAGCGCGTCGACCTGCGCCAGGACGCGCCGCGCGAACGCGAAGTCCTCGAGGCCCGGGCGACGAAGCGGCGCGCCGCTCGTTCCGAGGAGCCGGGCGCCCCGGCGGCGCGTGTAGTGGTCGACCAGCGCGTCCAGCTGGACGCGGTGCCCCCCAACAGCCGCGCGCGGGAGTCGGTCGAGCAGGTCGCTGCCGGGCAGACGGACGGCCAGCGGTCGGGCGGCCGCGGCGTGGAGGCCCACCGCGCCCGCGGCGTCTGTGTTGTTGCCGGCCAGCACGTTGAACGAGCTCATCATCAGCGTGTAGGCCAGGGGCAGCGGCCTCCCCGGATCGGCCAGGAACGCGTTGAAGTGCGTGCCCAGCGCCGCGGAGCGTGGGTTGCCCCGCGCGTGTCCGGTCATCGCGAGCGGGATGCCGGCTTCGTGCGGCTCGAACGGGTGCTGCATCACCCAGACGCGCATGCGCTTCAGCAGGTCTGGGCGATCGCGAAGCGGATAGACGAACGGCCCGAGGTTGACGCGGGCCTGATTGGCGTCGAGGCCGAAGGGCTGGAGCAGCGGCCGCGGGTCCTTCACGCACCGGTCGAGCCACTGTTGCAGCGTGGGCTTCCCCTCCTTCTGGAAACACCAATAACCAGCGGGATCTCCGGTGGCTCCGTGCTCCTCCACCGCGTAGAAGCTCTCCCATGGGCCGAGGCCTCCCAGCAGGAAGACCTCGAACATCGACTCGGGGGTGGCCCCGAGCGGCAGCGCCGCAGCGCCCAGCCCGGACCGCCGTCGGGGAAGACTGGAGGCGGCGCAGCCGAACGCCGAGGCGGCGAGGCCCTGGAGCAGGCGCCGTCGGTTCACGGCACGACCAGGCGATCACCGGTGCACGAAGCGCCCGGGATCGCCGCGGCGAGGCGAGCGCACAACGCGGCCGCGTCGGCGCCGGGTGGCACGAGGCCGTCCACCGGCGCGTCGGGGGGCGCGTCCGCGCTCACGCCCTCGAGCACGAACTGCGGTGACGCGAGGAGCGCCGAGCACACCCGCCGCAGCGGGGCCTCGAGGCCCGTCGTGGGCGTGGACAGGGGCACGCCGAGCAGCGACTCCATCAGCGCGCGTTCGTCCTGGTCCTGCAACGTAGGCTCGGCGATCAGGCGGTCCTTCAGCGCCACCACGGCGTGCTCGATGGGGCGCGTGCCAGCAGCCGCGACGAGCGCATCTACGAAGTCCGGCGCGTCGCCCTCAGGGTCTTCACACGCGCCGTAGCGGAACTCCCAGGCCAGGGTCTCTTGGAAGTTCGAGCCCCTGAACCCGGTCTCCCCGTCGCGGACGAACGCCCCGAGGTCTCGCTGGAACGCGGCATCTTCGGGGAGCTGCACGCCCTCGGCCTCTTCGTCGGGGAAGAAGCTGCGCGGGGCGCTCCACTCGAGCGCTGTGGTGACGGCGGTGATCAGCACGCGCGCTGGGGCACGCCGCAGCAGCTCGCCCGCGCTGTTGTTCCGTTGCTCCGGGTCGTCGTGGTCGACCACCCAAGGGTCGAAGAGGGGCGACAGGTAGTAAGGCGTCGCGAGGCCGCAGCGGTCCGGCGTGCTCTGGTTGTAGTAGGGGTGGAGGACGATGGCCGAGAGCAGCGCTCGGAGGGAGTACCCGCTCTCCACGAACGTGCGCGAGAGGGCCGCCAGCACGTCGCGTTGGTACCGGTTGCGCGGGAGGCCGAACGGCATGGTCAACGGCGCGCCCATGACGCGCTCCCAGACGCGCTCCGACAGCCCCATGGCCAGCATCCACGCCAGGGCCTCCTCGCCGTCCACCTGGCCGCTCGCCGAGACCGTCATGACCCGCCCCCGCAGCTTCGCGAAGGCGGCGCGCAAGAGCCCCTCGAGGTCCCAGATGCTCGCTCGCGGACCCCACTCGTGGACCAGCGCCCCGCTGCCCCCGAGGAAGTCTTCGGGCACGGCATCCCGGGCCACGAACTGCCCGCAGCCGGGCTCGAGGCCCCAGGGGCTCACGCCCTCGCCGTAGAGCCAGAACTCCGGGCCGTCTTCGTCCAGCGTCATGGCGAGGACGTCCTTGATCCGGAACAAGGTTGCGATGTCCGCCGCCGCGCGACCGATGCTGGCGCCGAAGACCGCGCGCTCCACCTGGCCCGGCACCTCCCACGTGCGGTCGAGCGCGGGGTCGGGGTCTCCCGTGACCGAGAACTCCGAGTTGTGGCACGTGAGGCACTCGAGGCGCCGGTTGAGGAGGCGGCCCACGAACAGGTCGGCGTAGGCCGTTCGCCAGGCCAGCTCGTCGTTGGGATCGTCGGCGTCGATGATCTCCGAGCCCAGCTGCGTGAAGACGTGGCCGCTGAGCACGGGCGCGAGATCGTCGAGCACCAGCGCCGAGCGCACGAGGTCGGTCATGTTCCACGGGGCGTCGAAGGGCAGGCCGTCGGGCGCGTTGTCGCGGACGTGCCGCGCGAGCGCGTCGGTCTCGGCGCCCGCGAGCTGCGGGGGGCCGAAGCACTCCTCGTTGGCCCGTGAGCCCGCTCGGTTGATGAACAGCAGGTCTCGCAGCTCCTGCTCCCAGTGGGTCCGAGTGGCGTCTGCCTCGAGCAAGGCGGCGACGAGCCCAGCGCGGCCGCGCTCGGACACGACGCGGGCGAGGACGTCGACCTCGCGGACCCCCAGGACGCGGCGCCCGAAGAGGTCGAAGACCACGCGGCGCACGAAAGCGCGATCTCCGGCGTCGCAGACCACGCCCGACTCCGCCATGCCGAACGTCGGGTCGATCGGCGGGTTGACCGGCTGAGGCTGGACGGTCTCGGCGCACGCGACCAGCCACATGAGCCCAAGGAGCGGCGCGCGGCCTCTCATGCGCCCACCCCGAGGACCCGCTGGCGGAGGTAGGCCGCGGCCGAGACCTCGTCGCTGGCGCCGCGGATGTCGCCCACCGCGAACGCCGCCTCATGGAACGGCCAGATCCCCATGGCCAGGAGCATCGCGGCCCGGTGCGCCGTGGGGTCGATCGGGTTCACCGCGAGGGAGTCGGGCCCAATGGCGCCGGTGAAGCCCGAGCGGTCCTCGGAGACGAAGCTGCCGAAGCCCACCACGACGTACCCCCAGGGCCAGTGATTCGTGCCGAAGCCCTGCGGGTTGCGCACCGTCACCTCGGGCGTGGGTGTGCGACCGAACTCCGTGTTGAGCAGCACGAAGTGGCGGTCGAGCTCGAGCTTCCTCGGGTCGCCCTCGCCCGGCCGGTTGACGTTGTCGCTGAGCACCCGGGCCATGTGCATCATGTTGATCCCCTGTTGCTCGATGTGCCAGGCATGGCTGTCGTAACCCTGGCCTTCGGGATCCGGGAAGATGCCGCCCTCGATCACTTGAACGTACCGCGCCGCGTCGGTCGGGGCCGTGAGCAGGCGCGTGGCGAGGCCGATGGAGGCCGTGGTCTCGTCGAGCACCTGCCCGCGGATCTGTGACGGGGCGTACTCACTGTGGCACGCCTGCAGGAGCCCGGGCTCCAGGACGTCCGTGGGGAGCAGGCGCGCCAGCGCCTCGTGTTGCGCCAGCGCCGCGCGCGCGCTGTCGAAGTCCGAGAGCCCCGGCGCCCTGAGCCCCGAGAGGCGGCCCTCGAACCGCCGGGTGTAGTGCTGAACCAGCGCGTCCAGCGGGTCTCTGAACCCCGAGACCGTGGGGCGTGGGAGGCGCAGCGCCAGCGGCGACCCGGGCTGGATGTGGACCGCCATCGGGCGCGACACGGCGCGATGGAGGCCCACCGCGCTCGCGGCGTCGCCGTTGTTGTCTACCGCGAAGCTCGATTGGTAGACGACGTAGCTATAGGGCACGCCGCGCGGCCCGAGCGTGTCCGTGAAGTAGCGCTGCACGTGGGTTCCCAGCGCGGCCTGGCGGGGGTTCCCTCGCGGCAGCCCGGTGATCGCTAGCGGGATCGCCGCCTCGTGCGGTTCGAGGCTGTGGGCCATGACCCACACCCGCATGCGGGCCAACAGATCCGGGCGGTCGCGGAGCGCGGCGACGAACGGGCCCAGGTTGACCGCTGTGCCCAACGCGTCTTGCCGCGGGACGCCGCCCTTCATCCACGGCTCGTATGGCGCGCGGCCGGCGCCGCACTTGGCCATGAACTCGGGCAGGGTCGGCCGACCGCGCGCCTGGAAGGTGTTCCACTGGCGCGGGTCGCCGGCGTCCTTTCCGTACTCCGGGACCACGTAGAACGTCTCCCACGGCGACATGCCCCCCAGCAGGAACAGCTCGAGGACGCCGGCTGGCCGCTCGGCCTCCGAGAGGAGCAGGTGCGCCTGGTCGGGCCTCGGGACCCCGAACGGCGCGCCGAGGGCGCCGGGGCTCATCGCCTCGTCGGGCGCGCAGCCGAGCAGCGCCCCGAGGCTGGCGGCGCCACCCAGACAGCGACGGCGGTCGATCGTCATCGCGCGTCACCGCCAGGCGGGGTTGAGAGGGCGGCGCAGCCGAGCTCGGCGAGCCGGAGGCCGCCGTCGCTCGCCGTGACGTACGCCCGGCTCCCGGAGACCACCACGCGCTGCCCGGGCTCGATCAGATCGCTGGTGGACTCGAAGACCGGGGCGCTCGGGTGCGTGATGTCCACCACGTGAATCGCCGAGTGCACGTGGCTCTCGTCGCCCACCACCACGATCAGGCGGTCGCCGGCGAACGCCACGCCTCGCACCGGGCCCTTGGGCTTCACCTGGCCGAGCCGGGCTCCGGAGGCGCCGAGATCCATGAGCGCCACGCCGGACTCGAGGCCCGCGATCGCCACCCAGTCCCCCCGCACATCCAGGTCGGGACCCGCCGGCGCGTCCACGCCGTCGAGCGTCACTTGCCCCGCCTCGTCTACGACCCGCAGGCCCGCTTCACCCACGGCCACCACGCCGTCGTTCCAGGCGGCCACGGCTGTGGCGTCTCCCGGCGCCAAACCCAGGGGCGCCAGGTCCTGCAGTCGGAACCGCACGAGCCCCGTGGGCGTCGCGGCCGCGACGACGCCCCCCGAGGTCACCACCGCGCGCGCTTCTCCGGTGACCAGCGTGGTCACGAGGCGCGGCGCCTCGAAGCGCGGCACGTCCACGACCGAGACGCCCGCCTCTCCCGACGCCACGAAGACCCGGTGAGGGATCACCGCGACGTCCAGCGCCGTCCCGGGGAGGTCGACGTGCGCGATCTCGAAGGGGATCTTGGGGTCGCGCGTGTCGATCACCCGGAGCCCAGCGTGTCCGGCCGCCACGAAGACCTGCGCGGGCGATCCGGCTACGGCGAGGCCTCGCGCCGTGCCGGGCAGCTGGCTGAACGCCGCACGCGGGGCGAGGTCTTCGGCGGCGAAGAGGCGCAGCCCCGCGCCATTGGCGCCCACCACCACCACCCGCTCGTCGGCGGTGACGACCAGCCCATACCCGTCGACGTCGGCGGTCCCCACGGCGCTGGGGAGGCGCGGGTTGGACAGGTCGAACGCGAGCAGGCCGTCGTGGCCGTCGGCGATCCCGAGATAACCGCCGGGATCCGGGTCGACCTGTGGGAGCCCCGCGGACCCGTTGGCCGCGTAGAGCCGGTCGCCCACCGCAAAGACGCTGCGGGCGTGGCCGGACGTGTCCACCGTAGAGACCACCGTGGGGCTCCTCGGGTCGTCGAGCGCGAGGGTGACGATGCCGTGGGTATCGTCGGCGACCCACGCCGAGTCTCCGCGCACTACAAGGTCCCAGGCGTGTCCCGGCGTATCGACGCGGCGCAGCTCCACCGGGTTCGCCGGATCGGCCACGTCCAGCACGATCACGCCGGCATGCCCGGAGGCCTGGTACACGACGGTCGGCTCCGCTGCCACGGCGATGCGGTAGCCGGGCCGTGCGTCGCGAACCCGCCCCAGCGGCACGGGCGCCCGCGGATCCGTGAGGTCCACGACGTGGAACCCCTCCCAGTCGTCGGCCACGTAGGCGCGGTTGCCGGCGATCCACGTGTGGCGCGTGTAGCCGGGCAGATCGAGCGTGGTCGCGAGGCGCGGGGCGGCGGGGTCCTTCACGTCGATCACGAGGATACCGGCGTCTGCGGCCGTGAGATACGCGAGGTCTCCCTCGACGTGGACGCCCCGGCTGACCCCGGTCAGCAGTGTGAGCGCCGAGCGTTGGACCGGGCGCGTCGGGTCGGAGACGTCCAGGATCCGGAAACCGCCGTAGTCGTCGCCCACGTACAGGAGGTCTCCGCGAAGGAAGAGGCCCCGGATCTCGGTGGCGACGGTGCCGAGCGGCACAAGGGTGGCCGCGCAGCTCACAGGATCCGGACCGGGCGCCCAGAAGGCCTCGGCGGGGAGGGCTGCTCCGTCGCAGGTGGGATCGCAAGACGGCTCGGTGGTAGCAGCTTCGCCGCCCGCGCACCCAGCCAGCGCGAACACCAGCAGCGGTAGAGCGCGGCGCACGGCTTGGACTATACGGACCCCCGAAGAGCCGGGCAAAGCGGCGTAGGCCGAGCCTGTTCCGTGGCGCCGCTTGGTCCCCCGGACTCACGGCCCGGCCGCGCCGGGTTGGCGGCCGACCCCGGGGCATGACCTTCGACCGGACTCCCCGCTCGGCCGCCGCCCAGGGGCACTACTTCCCAGAAGCTCGCGGCCCGGGAATGGGGTACGGTCTACACCCATGGGGTTCGCGATGAGATCCGAGGCGAGAGTGACGTCCGGGCACGAGATCGGGGTTGGGGGCGCCCGGTTCCCGGTGTGTTCCACGCCGCTAGCGCCTCGGGCCGGGCGTTGCCGCTCATGGCGGCTCCTGAGCGTGTTGGGGCTCGTGCTGTTGCTGCTGCCGGAGCTGGCGTTGGCGGGCCCCAGGCCCCCACGGGCGCGGAGCGTCCGCGTCACCTCCACGCCTCCCGGCGCGGTCGTGCGCGTGGAGACGGCGGGAGTCCTCAGCGAGCCGATCGGCGCCACGCCGCTGCGGCGCGCGAAGGTCCTCCCCGGCCCGCAGACCTTCGTGTTTCGCCTGGACGGCTACGAGGAGCTCCGAGTGCCCGTCGAGGTGAAGCGGCACGGGCAGAAGGTGGAGGCGAGGCTGCTCCAGGCTGCGGTGCTCGACCTCACGGCCGCCGACGCGCACGCCGCGCACGCAGAGATCAGCGTCGACGGGGTCCCTCGCGGGGTGCTCCCGCAGCGCCTCCAGGTCACGCCCGGCCGTCACCTCATCGAGACCCAGCGGGACGGGCGAGCGGCGCGGTCGCAGTGGGTCGAGGTGGCGCGCGGGCAGGTCCTCACGGTGGCCGTGGCGGTGGGAGACGTGGACCAAGGGGGCCTCCTCGTCACGGCGGACGTGCCCGGGGCCGAGGTGCTGATCGGCGGCGTCTCACGGGGCAAGGCGCCCTTCCTCTGGGCGGACGCGCCGCCGGGACGCGTAGCGATCGAGGTTCGCGCATTGGACCGCCCGCCGTTCCGCGCAACCGGTGAGATCGCCGCCGGGAGACGGACCACCGTGGCGGCCGTGCTCTCCGGCGCGCGAGGCGGCCTCAAGGTGTCCACGGCGACCCCAGGCGCCGAGGTCTGGCTGGACGGCCGGCGCCTCGGACCTGCACCCGCGGGCAGCGACGATCTCGCGCCCGGAGAACACCTGCTCGAGGTCCTCGCCGCGGGCCACGAGCCGCTCTCGGAGACCGTGGAGGTGCCCAGCGCGCAGCGCCGCCTCCTGGTGGTTCAGCTGGCGCCCACCGAGGGTGCGGCGGTGGGCCCCGTCATCGTCGACGCGACCCCGCAAGGCGCCGAGGTGCGCGTGGACGGGCGCGACGCCGGCTCCGTGCCAGCTCTGGTGCAGGGGCTGCCCGCCGGGGAGCGCACGGTGGTCATCAGCGCGCCGGGCCACATCCCGGTCACCACCCGCTGTCGGGTGGGGCCCGGCAGAGCGTGCCGTCTCAAGGCGGCACTCGTGGCGGGGGGCGAGCGGATCGTGGTGCGCACTTCGACCGAGGGCGCCTCGCTGTACGCGAACGGCGTTCTCCTGGGGCCGCTCCCGTACGACGGCGGCATCGCGCCCGGCAGCTACGCGCTCGAGGCACGCGCCGACAACCACAGCACGTGGTCTCAACAGCTCACGGTGATGGCCGGGATGCCCGCCGGCGTCTACGACGCCTCCCTCGCCGAGCTGCGCCCCGAAGAGCGCGGGATCTTCCCTCACGCCGCCGACGCCCTCCCACCCCGGCGCATGGCGCTGGGGCTCTCGGCGGGCTGGGTCCATCACTTCGAGGCCCGCTTCGATGTGGGGATCCTGTCGTTCCTGGATGCCGGCGTCGCGCTCCGGACCTTCGGGCGCCTCACCGAGATCGAAGCGCGTGCCAAGGCTGCGCACCGCTTCACGCCGCTCCTCTCGGCGGGGGCGCAGGTCCGCACGGGCGGCGGCGTCGGTCCCGACGAGATCGACAGCGGCTTCTTCCTGGTCGAGGCGTTGGGCTCGGTGCACCTCGAGCCGCGGGTGGCGCTGACCTTGTTGCTCGCGTTCGACATCACCAGCGACGACTACCCGTTCGCCGAGACCGACTCCGACGTGCCGGCGGCCGACACGGAGCGCCAGGTGAGCACCGGGTTCCGGTTCGGCGGCAACGTCGCGGTGGCGATCACGGAGCGGTGGGGCGCGTTCGCCAGCATCGAGTGGACCCCGCTGCGTTCCGCCAGCCGCCGGATCCTCGGCGACCTCTACGGCAGCGGTGACGAAGCCTCCTATCTCTGGTTCCGCCTCGGAGCCTCGGTGGTGTTCTGATGACGCACGAGTTCACGTCGGCCGCCACGGCAGCGCGCGCCGGGCTCGCTTCTCGCGGCCTGCTCCTTCTCCTTGCGACACTCTCGCTTGCTTGCGCCGAGACCTCTGGCAGCGGCGCCATCGACGTGAGCTGGTCCATCGGTGGGAGCACCTGCAATCAAAGCGGCGTCTCGCGCATGGTCGTGCGCCTCTATCACTCCGGGGAGCAGGTGCTGGACCAGGAGGGCGTCTGCACCGAGGGAGGCCTTCGCGTCGAGGGCGTCCCGCAGGGGACCTTCGTGGTCGAGGTCACGGCGTATCGCGACGGGTCGGCCGATCCCGCGTACGTGGGCCACGTCTCGGGTGTCACCGTCCCCAAGGGTGGCGCTGTCACCGCCCCCGAGGTCGCGCTCGAAGAGGCGCCCGGAGCCCTGGACGTCTCGTGGCGCTTCGCCGATGGGCGGTTGTGTCGCTTCGCCGGCGTGTCTCGGGTGCAGGTGGGCATCTTCGACCTGGCGGGGCGCCGCGCCTCGGAGCGCAGCCTCGCGTGCGATCCCGCGCCCGAGCCTGTGAGCTCTGCAGCGCCCGGGGCGTCATACATCGAGGACGCCAAGGGGATCGTGTTCGACCGCCTGCTCCCCGGCACCTACACGCTCAACCTGTTCGCTTACGGCGCGTCGTCCGATACGCCGGTGTTCTACGGCACGTCCGAGGCGGTGGTGAACGTCTACGAGCTCACCCCCGTCGACGTCGTCCTGGCCGCCTGTCCGGAAGGGGCCAACAGCCCGTGCCTCTGAGCGCGCTCCTCGCGTTGCTCGCCCTCACGGGCGACCCCGACGGGACCTGCGTTCGCCGGTGCACGGGCGCCGACGTTCGCGCGCGCGAGGCCGGCACGCCGAGCCAGCAGCTCGCGTTGGACGCCACGGTCGTGCCAGAAGGGGAGGGCGCGGTCTTCGTGCCCAGCTTGAGTCGTCCTGAGCTCGAGCCTCAGGTGCGCGTGTATCTCGGCGGCGAGCTCGTGGCGCGAGGCCCCACCGGGCGGCGCTTCCCGCTGCCACCGGGTCGATACACGGTGCGCCTGGGCCAGGGGCCTGACGGCTGGCGGCCGGAGAAACAGCTGGCCGTCACGGCAGGGCGCACCACCACGGCGCGTGGCTTCGCGGGCGGCCTCAGGGTCACCGCCGTGACGCGCGAGGGGCGCCCCATCGAGCTCGACTACATGCTCGAGTCCGCCGATGGGCACCGCGTCTACGGGCCGGAGACCACTGCCCCCGAGGTGGACTACGCCGCGACGCGTACGTGGGTGCTTCGCCCGGGCACCTACCGAGTCGTGCCCGGCACGGATGCGTCAGCGCGGGTGGGGGCGGCGACCGTGTTCGTCCCCGCGAACGAGCGGGTCCGGCTGCGCTTCCTCACGGACGACTCGGGAACGGTGCTCGGGACCGAGCCCGGGGACTTCGAGCCCGAGGAGCGCCTCGAGGCCTGGCGGATCTCGTGGCTCATCGGTGGCAGCTTCACGTTCGGGCAGGCGCAGGACCAGATCGGCAGCTTCTCGGGCACCGCCCTTCGCCTCGACGCGCTCACGGAGCTGGACGTGAACTACGAACGCCAGGGCCACGCACTCCGGATCCTGCTGGATCTCGAGCAGTCCTGGTTCGCGTTCGACCCCAGCGTGGGCGTGGAGATCCCGTTCCAGAAGCTGGACGACCACCTGCACTTCGACCTGTCGTACGCGTACCGGGCGGTGACCGGCTTCGCCCCTTATGTCCGCGCCCTCGTGCGGACGTCGTTGCTCCCCCACGAGCTCCGCAGCGACGAAGACCTCGCCGTGACCACGCGCGACACGTCGGGTCAGTCCACCACCACGCTCCTCCCCCGGGGCGACAGCAGAGAGCTCATGCCGGCGTTCGCCCCCGCGGTGCTGCAACAGGGAGGGGGCGTGGACGTCACCCCGTGGAGCGGCCGGTTCGGCGCCGTGGGCCTCAAGGCCGGCTTCGCCGCTCGGGAGACCTTCTATCGGGGCGGTGGGCTGTGGGTCAGCGGCTCCGGCGATGGCACGGTCGAGCTGTCGACGCTGGAGGACCGCCTGGACTATGGCCCAGAGTTCGGCGCCACGATCCGCCTCCGCCCGGTCCCCTGGTTCGAGCTGCGGTCTGACCTGGACGGCTTCTTCTCGATCGAGGACATCGGCGAGCAGGACTCGGACGGCTTCGTGTTCAACTGGTCCTCGACCGTGAGCTTCCGCCTGGCCGAGTGGGCCGTGGTGGTGTACCGCGCCACGCTGCATCGGGACGACCCCAGCCTGCCGGACTACCAGTTCAGGCAGAGCGTCAACCTGAGGTTCCAGTATGCGATCCTCTGAAGCACCGGTGACTCGGGTGGGGAGCGTTGCGCTCACCCGGCCGCGCGCCTTGTGGGCGTGGGTCTCGACCCTCGCGCTCGGCGCCTTTCTCGGGTGCACCCCGCCGCAAGCCCGTCTCCAGGACGACACTGCGCAAAGCCGCGTCACGCCGGAGCTCCTCGAGCGCTGGCGCTCGGAGGTGGCGGCGTTCGAGGCGCGGAGGATCCGTGGCGTCGACGCCGGGACCTACGACCGCGTGCGCGGCTGGGTCGACCGGCTCGAGGCGGGCCACGAAGTCGAGAAAGCACCGCTCCTGGTCCTGGCGATCCAGGGCGAGCTCGAGGTGCTGCACACGGCGGAGCTGCGCTTCGGCGCGGGAGGCGCGGTCCCTGCGCAGCCCGCTGAGGAGGCCCCATGAGGCGGTGTTTGTGGGTGTGCGTCCTCGTGGGCGCGTGCGGGACGTCGCTCCCTCCAGAGCGACTCGTGAGCGTGGACGCCGAGCTCGCACGCGGCGAGGTGTCCGAGCTGGCCGAGACTCAGCCGGGGGCCATCGGAGAGGCGCGTCTCCGCCGAGACGCTGCGTGGAAGGCGTGGCGCGCCGGAGACACCGAGGGCGCCGCGCTCAACGCGTGGCTCGCCTGGCAACGGCTGCGAGTGGCCGACAACCTCGACGCGCTGAGTCGCGCAGCGGCGCTCGAAGCGGCGTCCGAGCCGGTGGCGGCGCCGGTGGAAGAGCGCGCGGCAGGGCCCGGTGAGCCCCGAGTCGACGCGCCCCCCGCCCCCGAGGCGGCACCGGCGGATGGCCCCTCGAAGCGCGTCGCCACCCGCGCGGTACAGAACGCGGAAGACGCACGACTGCGCCTCGTCGTCACCGGAGGGCAGGACGATTGGCGTTGGCCAGAGGCCGAGGCCCTCCTCCAGACCTCCCAGCGGGCCCTCGAGCGTGGCTCGTGGACGCGGGCGGAGCAGCTGGCGGACCGCGCGCTCGTCGTGTTCGAGCTCGTGCGCTTGTCCCGTGGCCCGGAAGGGAAGGCCGCAGCCCGCGAGGAGGCGGCCGCGGCGCCGGCTGGGCGTCCGCTTCCCGCGCCGAGTCGCGCCTACGTCGAGGCGACGGTCAAAGCAGCACGCGCGCGATTGAGCGCGGGCGCGGCAGGCTGCGTCCCGGACGTGGACGCGGCCGACGCGTTGCTGAAGCAGGCCGAGCAGCGCCGCCTGGCCGGCGATCCGGGGGGGGGTGACGCCCCCGTCGCGATCGCTGCGGAGCGCCTCAAGCGCTGCGATGCCTTGCTGGCGGCCCAGGTGGCGCGGCGGATCTCGCCTCTACGCGACGCCGCAACCGCCGCGGCCAAGGGCGAACGTTCGCCTGAAGCACGGACCCGGTTGACCCGCCTCATCGCCCGGGCCGACGAGCTGACGGCCGACGGCGACCTGGCCGCCGCCGAGGCCCTGCTGAACGCGGTGGTCGGGGCCGGCGCCGATCTGGGCGGTGGCTTCGGCTTCGCGGGCGCCGAGGGGCTCGATGCCCCGCCGACGAAGCCCGCGCCGGCCAAGGGGGGCGAGAAGGCCGCCCCTCCCAAGGAGGTAGGCCCCGCGAAGGCCACGGCGGCTCCAGAGGCCGCGCCTGCCAAGAGCCCCGCCAAGCCGCCGGCCAAGGAGCCGGTCGCCCTGCCGACGATCGCGCCCGTCTTGGCGCCAGTCGTCGCCCCCACGGTTGCCGCGCCAGCACCCACCACGCCTGCGGCCTCGCCCCCCGCGGCGGCCCCTGCGCCCACACCGGCGCCCGGCCCGAAGTCCCGTATCGTGTCCGAGCGGCTGGAGCCGCTCCCCGCCGAGCCCGCTCCGCCACCCGACGTTCGCCCCGACGAAGCGCCTCCGCCCGCCCCGTAGTCAGCGGCCGCAGACCGAGGCAGCCCCCAGGCGGTGCCGGTCGGTCCGTGCAGCCGGATCGCGGCTACAGTAGACTCGGGCGCATGCTCGCCCGCGACCTACTGGCCGCCTCCGTCCTTGTCGCCTGTAGCGGCGCGGGCGACGAACCGGTCCCGACGAACCCGCTCCAGTGCGTCGACGCAGGCTGTCATCGGATCGTGGTGGCAGCGGGTCCGTTCACCATGGGCTGCAACGAGGCCCTGGACGACCAGTGCGACGCCGACGAACGCCCGCCCCATGAGGTGACGCTCCCCGAGTTCCACCTCGACCGCACCGAGGTCGCGGTCGCGCAGTACCGGGCCTGCGTCAAAGCCGGGGCTTGCACCGAGCCCATCGTCTCGTGGGCCGACTGCAACTCCCGGGGTGGGCCGGAGCGCGACGCCCACCCGATGAACTGCGTCAATCGAGCCCAGGCCGCCGCGTACTGCGCGGCGGTGGGCGGCCGGCTCCCAACAGAGGCGGAGTGGGAGAAGGCGGCGCGGGGCAGCGATCTGCGGGTCTACCCGTGGGGCAACGCCCCGCCGGACTGCGACCGCACCAACTTCAGCGGCTGTCATGGCGGCACCATCCCCGTCGGGAGCCTGCCGGCGGGGGCCAGCGCCTATGGCGCCCTCGACATGGCGGGCAACGTGCTCGAGTGGGTCTCCGACTGGCACGGCGCCGACTACTACGCCGTGAGCCCAGCCGCTTCGCCCCCCGGGCCCGAGACCGGCGAGTACTACGTGGCCCGCGGCGGCAGCTATGCCGGGTTTCCGCGCTACGTCCGCTGCTCGATCCGCGATCCCTACCTCGCGGACGACGTCCCCGACACGCTGGTGGGCATCCGCTGCGCGTATGACGCTCAGGGGGCCGCGAGCCCAGTCGGCGCGAACAAACCTGAAGCATCGGCGCCGGCCCCCAGATGACGGCTCGCCGACCCGGTGGCCGCATCACGCAGCGCGTCTGGTGCGCCGTCGCGGCCGCCCTCTTCGGGGCTGCCTGCGCCTCACCGGAGCCCGAGCCGGCGCCACAGAGCTGCACCGCGTTGTGCGGCGCTGGGACCCTCGCCCCAGTCCAGGCCGTCCGCCAAGGCGACGACGGGCTGCTCGCCCTGCCCGCGGTGCTCGATCTCGCCGTGGACCCCGCGACCGGCACCGCGTGGGTGCTCACGGGGGAGACGATCGTCCCCATTCGCCGCGATGGGCCCACGGCGTCCATCGACACCGAGCAAATCATCGCGCTGTCGAGCCCCGCGACGGCGCTGGTGTGGACCGGCGGCAGGTTGTGGGCCTCCGACGCCTCGGGCGTGGGCCCCGTGGGCGGCGGCAGCGCGTCGCCGGTCCCTGGGCGCGTTCACGCCCTGGGCCTCCGCGACGGCAAGGTCTGGGGGGCCACGGGCGGCGTGGTGTTTCACGAGACCGACGGCGCCGAGAGCACGGGGCTCGCAGAGATCACCGACCTCTCCACCGACGCCGCCCTGGCCGTGTCGCGTCCCGAGGGGGCGCTGGCTTACCGCGCCCCCCACACGAAGCTCTGGGGCCGCGTCGACGCCTCCACCCCCGGCTTCGAGGCTCTCGCGCACGCCGAGGCCGTGGACCGAGAGTCCGCGCTGATCGTGGTTGGCGCGCGTGGGCTCCATCGTCTCCGGTGGCGCGATGGCGAGGCCCCCGAGCCGCTGGGTGAGGTGGCGCTCCCCGCACCTCACGGGATCGAGCGCGGTTGGGCCGACGAGTCGCCCGCCACCGTCCACGACGTCGCGGTGCGCGAGGGCGCCGTCTACGCCACCACGCTCTTCGGCGGCTACCTGATGCGGTGGGACCGGTCGGGCACGGAGCTGCTCTCGCCCGTGGTGCTGCCGGTGCAGCCCCTCGTGAGCAACGACGATTACGACGAGGATAGCTTCGGGATCGGCATGGGCGTCGACCCCACCAAGTCCACCCGGCAGGCGCGCCTCGTGGTGGACGGCGAGGGCGTCTGGCTCATGTCGTCGCTCTGGCGCAGCGTGCTCCACAGCGACGGCGGCGCCGTGCAGCAGGGGCAAGGCGGCGTGCTGTCGCTGGCCGGCGCCTACACCGCCGTTGTCTCCCCCGACGGGCGGCATGTGTACACGGGCGCTTGGAACGTCCCCGATCCGGCCGGCTGGACCGTGACCCCCGAGGGCCTCGAGCCCAGCGCCAGCCCAGACGCGCCGGTCCGGCCCCTCGACTACGGCACGCCCGATGTGGCCGTGGCGCCTGACGGGGCGCAGCTCTACGCGATCGACGATGAGTTCAACCGCGTTCACGTCTACGACCGCGACGAAGCCTCGGGGGCGCTCACGTGGCGCAACTCAGTGGGCGATGAGCTGCCGCTCGAGCTGCTGGTCGGGGTCTCGGTCGCCAGCGACGGACGCTTCGTCTACGCCTGTGACTTCGACGCGGACACGCTGGTCGCGTTTCCGCGTGGGGCCGATGGCGGGCTCGGCTCGGCGGAGGTGTTCGTGGACGGCGTCGCCGGAGTCGACGGCCTGTACGGGGCCGAGGACGCCGTTCCGTCTCCCGACGGTCGGCACGTCTACGTGGTCTCGTACCGCGACGCGGCCGTTGCGCGCTTCACCGTCGCCGCCACCGCGCTCACCTTCGACGCCGCGTACCGGCCGGCGGACCGCCCAGAGCTATTGCATGGCATCGAGGCCGGCGCGTTCACGCCCGACGGCGGGCGCCTGGTCGTGGTCAGCCCGGTCACGGATCGCGTGATCGTCCTGAGCCGCGCGCCGTCGGGTGAGCTGAGCGTCGCATTCGACGCCCTCATCACAGACCTGCTGCCCGGCCCACCGCTCTCTGATCGCCCGGCCAACCCGGGGCGGATCGCGATTGGGCCGCGAGGCGACACGGCGGTGGTCACGCTGCGAATGTGGGACGCGGTTGCCGTCCTGCGCCTCTCGCCGGGAGGGTCGCTCACGGCCTCGCACCTCTGGGACGGCGGACCGGCTGCGCGCTGGCCGAATGGCGTCGCGCTCTCGCCGGATGGCGCTTCGGCGTTCGTTACGAGCGCCCTTGGAGACTCTTTGCACGTCTTTCGCGTGCTCGATCGCGCGCCTGGGGTCGTCGACGGGTGTGGAGGTTCGTGCCCATGACACCGCGATCGGGGTCCGCTTCCATCGACGCGGCAGACGCTATCCGGCAGGGGACCCTCGCACACATGAAGACGCAACCACGGTTCGGTCTGGTCGCCCTGCTCCTCGCCGCCCTCGCAGCCGTGCCGGCGCGCTCCTACGTCCTCGAGGTGATCGAAGGCACCGACATCCCCCGCCGCTGGGCGAAGCGCAGCGTCGCGCTGTGTCTGGACGCCGGAGCGCTCCCGGCCGGCATCGACGGCGCAGACTTCAGGAGCGCCATAGAAGCGAGCGCCGCGGCGTGGTCCGCCCTGGACTGCGACGGAGTCCCCACCCCCTTCGAGTTCGTGGTGCTCGACGCCGCGACCGCGGATCCCGCTAGCTGCGTTCACCGGATCTCCTGGGTCCACGACAAGGCCGCGTGGCCCTACGGCGACTACTCGATCGCCAACACGAACGTCACCGCTGACCCCGCCACCGGGGAGATCCTCGACGCCGACCTGGAGCTCAACGCCGCGCACCACCGCTGGGTCCTGGACGCGCCCGACTCGACTACCTACGACCTGCAGAACGCCGTGACCCACGAGATCGGGCACGTCCTCGGGCTTGACCACACGCCCGTCGGCGAGGCCACGATGAACGAGAGCGTCTCGCTCGGCGACGTGGCCGACCGAAGCCTCCATGAGGACGACATCGCCGGGTACTGCGCGCTGCATGGACCCAACGCGGTCCCCTGGCCCAAGGTCGACGCCCCTGATGGGGACGACGTCGGAGTGTCCACTTCTCCTGGGAGCTGTTCGCCGGCCCCGACCCCGCAGCGGTTCGTCCCTGTAGCGCTCCTGCTCCTCGCGGCGCTCTTCTTGCGCCAGCGGAGGGCTCCGACCCGCTCTACTTCGCTTGTTCCACGAGGCGCCTCAGCACCTCGATCACCCGGTCCGGGGCGTGGTTTCGCGCCAGATACGCGAAGGTCCCGTCCGGGGCGATGATCACGTGCAGGGGGAACGGCGGGTCGATCGCGTCTTCACCGACCTTCTGCCAGAGCACATTCGTGACGGTCTCTCCGCCTTCGGGAACCACGTAGCACCCCGGGGTCTCCTCCGAGGCGAAGGCCGGGTTGTCCATGATCACCGGCACGGACAGCCCGCTGTCCGCGAGATAGTCCTCGACGGTCTCGCGGTCCTCCTGCCAGTTCACGCCGTAGATCCCGACCTCTCCGTTCGGGAACGCCCCCTTCACCGCCGACATGAGGTCTGGAACCTCCAGACCGCAGACGGGTCACCACGAGGTGAACACCGCCATGAGGATCGGGCGGTTCTTCTCCGGCTCGGCGTACGTGTCCACACACCGAGCCTCCAGCTCGCAGGAGCCTCCCGTGCACCAGTTGATCGCCGGCACAGAGATACGAGGCGCTGGGTCTCCTACGTTGTACTGGCCCTGCACCGAGTGGATCTGCACGGTCCGCCGGGCGGGGAAGGGATCGCTGGTGACCAGCGCGATCTCCTCGGGGACGGCTTGGTCCAGGCCGAGCAGGGTCCCTTTGAGCTCCCCCGTGTGCCCCGGTCCCAGCACCAGCCCACCCTCCGGCGCCAGCACCGTGTCGGAGGTCTCGAGCATCACCCACGTCTGGGTGGCCCCGCCGTTCGCGACGCGAATGGAGATGCTCGCCTCCGGGCTCCCCGGGCCGCTCTTTACGCTGATGCGCGAGTCCTGCACCAGGAGGCGCGGTGCCGCCGCGCCCCGGCGCACCTGCCCCACGAAGATCCGATCGAGGTCGTTCGCGAAGAAGCTGCCGTCCGGCTGGAGCTGGGCGAAGGCCATCGCGATCGGCGCGCCAAAGGTGGGTAGATCGTCCTCGTTCAGCGGCCCGGGACCCATGGCGGCCCGCTCGGCCTCCAGGATCACCGACCCGAAGTCCGAGAGGTCACACGCGTCCAGGAGCCGCAGCACGCCGCGTTGGCTCGCGTCGTACAGGCGGATGTTGTCCCAGTCCGCCACGAGCAGGTGGCCCGCCGCATACGAGAGGTCCGTCGCGGCGCCCGGGGTGTCGACGCTCCCGTCCGGCGCTGCCACGGGCTGGGCGGGGTCTGACGCGTCGAACAGCTCCACACCCGCCGCCCCGTTCGCCACGGCCACGTGCTTCTCCGGCAGCACGGCCAGGGTCTTGGAGGCGCCGCTGGTGGCGCCCCAGCCCAGCGGCACCGGAAGCGCGGGGTCGGACACGTCGATCGTGAACAGGCGGCCGTCGGCCGGCTCATGGAGGTGCGCGTAGTGCGCCGTCCCGTCGGGGCCCTCGGTGAGCACGCCAGTCGTGTAAGCCGACGGATCCGACAGGTAGAGGGTGCTGCCGTCCTTCGCGAGGTTCCACGCGCTCCGGAGCTCGGGCACCTCGAGGTCGGCCAGGGCGGTGAGGGAGCCTGAGGTCTCCACGCGGAAGATCGCGAGCCGATTCGGCTTCTTGGCCGCGTAGAGCACATCGCCGTCGGCCAGGACGCCCTCGAACCCGTTGGCGTCGAGCTCCAGATCCATGAGCTCCGGCGCGTCGAAGCGCGCGGTGCACGGGTTGCAGAGCGGCGTGGTGACGTCGGGGATCCGCCAGGTCGCGAGGCCCCCGAGCTTCTTGTCGGTGCCGCGATGCGCGGTGACCCCGATGGGCGATGCGTGCCGGACGAGCGCGAAGTTCTCGCAGTACGCCAGCTCGGCGTGCACGTCGGCGAACAGCGTCTCGGTCCGCGGCGTGACGCCGTCCTCGGAGTCGCCCTCGACGCGCGGCGGGGTGACGCCGGCAGCCGCAAAGTCGCCGAGCCACACGATCCCGATGTGGTCGCTGTGGCAGCCCACCGTGGCGTTCCCGAGGCGCACCAGCTGGCGTGGGTGCAGCATGGTGCGGACGGTGTCGTCCGGCGCTGTGCCCGTGGGGTGCCCGGCCGAGACCTGGGCGAACGCTTGAACGACCAGCGCGTGCCCGTCGGCCTTCGGGTGGCACGCGCCGCCGTCAAGGACCTCGCCCGCGGGACACGCGGGGTGGGTGGACGCGATCACCGAGCCCCACGCGGCCAATACCACCTCACCCTCGGTGCAGGCCTGGACGGCCAGCGCTTGCAGTCCCCAGTTGGACGCGAGCGCCACCTCCACCTCGGCCACGCGCTCGTTGCCCTCGCCGCGCCAAACCCCGAACTCCGCCCCACCGGCGTCCGGTCGGATCAGGCAGAGCGGGACGTCGGGCGTCCCGGCCGGAAAACGCGCGGTGACCCGGACCGTGGCGCCGGGGAGCGCGACCTCGGGGCTCACCGTGATGCTCCCCAGGATCACGCCCGGCAGCGGCGAGGCCGGCGGCGGGGCGGGGGCCTCCTCTTGCTCGGCGCACGCGGCGAGCGCGGCGATCCAGGTGAGTGCGAAGCGGCGCATCGCGCGTAGTCTCTGGACGCGCCCCCCAATTGGCAAGCGTGACGCCGGGCCTAGAGCGCGCAAGCCCAGCCACCGGGCTCCGCTCCACCATCGACGGCCTGCCGTGGCGTTTGCGTGATGAGCGTGTGGTCGGACGCGGGGTTCAGTCCGCCGACGCTCAGACCCGCTGGTGGTGACCGTCACTTCCCGGCGGGTGATCCCCAGTCGGAGAGGCAGCGGGCCAGGTAGTCGAAGTGCTCCTGCTCGTGATGGGTGAGCTCCAGCGTCCGCTTTCCGTCCAGGGCCACACTGACGTCCGCCATCCGCGCCGACTGGCCCGCGTCGGCAGGCACCGGCACCTTCACGCAGGCGCTTCCACGGAGCTGCGCGAGCGTGCGGATGTCGACCCCCGGGGCCGGGAACCCGAGCGCACAGACATGCAGCGCCGCGTCCGGGCGGCTCAGGAAACGCACGTCGAAGAGCCCGTCGGGGGCCGTGACCGCTAGCGCGCTGGGGTTGGACTCCGCGTCCGGGTTGTCCAGGATCGGGAAGTCCGCCAGCGCGACCAGGAACGCGCCCCCCGCGGACCCCTCGAGCGTGACGCGTCCGCTCACCCGCCGCTCTTGAGAGCCCGGCCACGCGGCTGCCGGGACCAGGCCGTGAAAGCCGATGAGCTCCAGCGGCTGCTCGAGCTCGGAGAGGATCAACGCGAGGCCGCTGGCGCCAGCCGCCGGGAGCTCCACGCAGCCCGCGGCGTGGACGTACGCGAAGCCCTGGTAGTCCTCGGTGCGGATCGCGCAGAGCTTCAACGGCCGGGGCGCGGCGCGCACGTTGACCTCGAACGTTGCCCCTCGCGTGAACACGCTCTCGAACAGCTGCACGCGCGACGCCTGGTGCCAGCCCGTGACCGCCACGTCGGTCGCCACGACGGTGGTGACGCCGGTCTTCCCGGTGCGTACGTCGGGCGCCAGCTGAACGCTGCCGGCGTACCGTTGTAGCGCGCTCCCCGAAGCAGAGCCCGCCTGCCGCACGCAGACCGAGCGCGAGCGGGGGCCCATGGTCCGCGGTCGGCCGTCCGGATCGGGAACCCCGGGCTCCACGCCGAACTCAGGGTTCGACTTGGGCCCTGCATTGGCGGGCGGCGGGGCGGCTTCCGGGCTTCGAGAGCAGCCCGCCATCACGCCCAGAACGATCACGGCGGCCAGTCCTGCGGTTCTCGTCACGCGCCCTCTCCGGGTCATTGGTTTCACCATTGCTGATCCAGCGTGAGCCGGAGCGGCTTGTCGGCTTGGAACGGGCCCGTCGCCACGCCGTAGCGGTCCCCGTACTGGGGGACATGGTCGGAGCAATACGGCTCGCTGAACAGGACCAGGCCGTCCGCCAGGAACGGCTTCGGGACCTTCAACACGCCCTCGCGCTGGCCCTTCCAGGCGGCGTCGTGGCCGCCCGCGAGCACCAGCGTCTCCACCCGGCTCGCGTCCACGCCCGTGAGGAAGAGGAAGAGGCCGCAGGTCGTCCGCTCTCCGTTCAGGTCCACGGTGTACGGGATCTCCTGCACGTCGATGACCTCGGGTGGGTAGTTGGTGGCGATGAAGCGCGCCTCGCCGTCTTCCACCGCTCCCCCGTAGGTGAGCACGCGGACCTCGGAGGAGGTCAACGGTCGCTTCTTCGTGGTGAGGCCGATGGAGCGCATCGGCGGGTTCCACGGGTGGAGATACAGCGTGAAGTCTCGCGGCTCGCTCGCTTCGCCCTCGGGGAGCACGTCCACCCGGTAGTGACCCTGCTCGCTCGCTACGTGCATCCGCAGGCGCTCGGCGCGGAAGGTGAGGGCCACCGTGTGGAGGCCCAGGCTCGCGCGGAGCGGTGTGCCCGGCGCGCGCGCCGGCGCTCCCTCGAGCACGAAGTCGTATTGCATGGGCGACGGCGGCGAATACCCCGACAGGATGGCCACGCGCCCGCTGGGATAGACGCGGAGGCCGTCCCGTACGGTCTCGGGCTCGGGCCGGAGCAGGTGCGCGAAGGCGTCTGCCGTGAAGCCCGCGAACTCCGACCGCCACACCGGCGCGAAGGGCAGGAGTGCCACGCCGGTGAGCCAGTTGCCCACGGCCTCTGTGCCCCGGTCGGCGGGGGGTGGACTGGGCCAGTCCGCGGCCACCAGCGTGCGGGTGTCCACCGGCCACTCCGAGCCGCGAAAGGCGCGCGCCCCCGCGACGATGGCGATCAGCGCCACCAGGGCGATCGCCCAGGAGCGGCGAGTGGCGGCCAGATATGCGCCCCAGCCCGCGGTGGTGGGCCACAACGCGTCCAGGCCCACGGCCAGGATCACGCCGAACGGCACGAAGCCGGGGGCCGCATAGGTCAGCTGCTCCCAGTCGAGGGTCTCGAGCACGCCGATCGCCAGCGAGTGGGGCAGCGCGAAGACGAGTAAGGCCACGAGGTTGCGCCGCTGGGCGAGGAGGCGCCCAAGACCCAAGACCCCGAGCGCACCGGCGCTCTGACCCCAGGCGACCAGGGCCCACAGCGGGAGCCAGATCCACGTGGGGAACGGGTTCCACGCCGTGCGCAGGAGCTCATCGGCCACCGGCCAGTTGAGGGCGCGGAACTCGAACGTGTGCCCAAAGAGCGTGTTCTCCACGATCCGGCTGGCGAACTCGGAGTGCACCTTGGGGTGGGTGAACGCCTTGCCCAGCATGATCTTGTTCACGTAGAGCCAGGGCAGGAGCGCCAGCACCGCGAGCGGCGCGCCCACCGCGAAGCGTCGAAGCCGGTCCCGGAGCGGATCGGAGTGCCAGAGCACCGCCAAGGCGACGGCGGGCCAGAAGAGGCTCGAGGTGTAGCGCACCCCCACGAGGTGCCCGCAGGTGATCCCCATCAGCGCCACCCAGCCGAGCCCGCCGCTCAGGGACGTTCGAGCGCCTCCTGGGAGGACCTGCCCGCGGAGCGCCCCCCAACACAGGAACGCCACCAGGGTCACCGCGAAGTTGTTCTCGTTGATGAAGTACATGCAGAACGTGCGCATGCCGTAGACGAACAAAGCACTGGCCACGATCGCGGGCGCCCACCGGACGCCCAGCTCACGCGCCGCCAGCGCCACGAAGAGGCCGGCGGCGACGGACGCGAAGACCGCGGTGGTGAACCACCCGGCCGTGCCGAGCGCGGCCACGGCTGGCGCGAGGATCGGCGCGTTCCCGAGGCGCTGCTCGAAGAAGAGCGGGGCCAGCCCGTTGAACTCCGTTGTGGGGTGGCTCACCAGGTAGTTCATGGTCCCCTGGGACAGCCCGTCGTAGAGCGGGATCGCGGCGCTCGAGTCGTTGCCGATCGTGTGCATCACGATGACGTAGAGGCAGTGATGCACCGTGGAGAACACGTCGCCCCCGTCGAGCGAGCGGATCCCGAAGGCCAGGAAGAGGCCGCAGAGCACCGCGCAGCCGCCGATCGCGGCCAGGCCGCGGAGGTCGAAGTCGCTTGGCGCTTCGCGGCCCAGGGCCAACAGGCCGACAAGGTTCACCGCCGTCGCGGCCACCCCGACGACCTGGGCGTCCATCGGAATTCCGGCGCCCACCGTGACGAGGAAGACCGCCAGGGGGAACGTGGAGAAGCCGCACAACATCGCGAGCCCGAGGCGCTCGATCCCGCGCGCATCCGGGACAAAGAGACGGCTCACGAAGTGGCCGGGGAGGTACTGGAGCCAGGTCCAGGCCAACGCCGCGTAGAGGACACCGAGGAAGGTCATGCGCGTGCATCCTGTGCGACGGCGCCCATCCGGGCAATTTCACCGGAGCGCGGGAGCGCGGAGGTGAACCGGCTTGGGGGGCGCTGCTGCCCCGGCCCCAGCGGGAACTTCGGCCCGCCCGCCAAGGGCCCTCGGGGGCGCCCCAAGCGGGGAGCTCGTCCGGGCGGCGCGGATCAGAGTCTCACGCCGCCTTGCGTCGCAGGTCCTTAGTCGCCTCCGCCGCTACCCTCCGCAGGTGCCGCCGGAGCACGCCGGGGAACGGGAACATGAAGAGGTAGTCTGGGCCGGTGAAGCGGCTCACGATGTGCTCGAGGTAGGCGTCCTCGACGTGGCCGTCCAGCTCCACCACGGCGCGGACCGACTCGTCGTATGCCCGCAGCTCCCAGTAGGCGCGGAGGGTGACCACGGCGGGCAACAGCAGCGCGTAGCTCAGCTGAAACACGCCGGGGAAGCGGCGCATGTCGTGGAGGTGGACCGCCTCGTGGCGTAGCAGCAGGTAGAGCGCGCGGGGCGACTGGGCCGCTCGCCAGGCCCGCGACGGCAGCCAGACCGTGCGGCCGAGCACCGTGGTGTAGTCGCTGAGGTAGCGGGGATTCCAGAGCCTCACCAGCGCCCCGAGGGTGCGCTGGACGCTCGACTCGTCCTTGTAGGCGATTCGAAATCCACGGAGCTCGTCGCTGAGGCGGGCGACCAGGCTCGCCACGTCGGCCTCGGTGACGGGGCGGCTCACCCGGGCTCGGCGCGAGGCGCTTCCCCCGCGCCCGGGGCGATGCTGAGGAGCCGGGGATCCTGGGGCCCGTCGACGCACTCGACCTCCACACCGTGCGCCAGGAGGTAGGACACGCCGTTCTCACCGGCGTAACCGCCGCCGACCACGATCACCTTCGCCACGCCCGCGTGATGCAGGAGCTTCGCGCACATGACGCAGGGCTCCCCCGTGACGATGAGCCACGCGCCTTGCGTGCGCACCCCGGACGCCGCCGAGTTGCAGACCACGTTCATCTCGGCGTGGTGGCATCCCACCTCCATGCGCGTCCCGCTCTGGATGCCGAGGGTGTCGCGCAGACAGACCTCTCCACCACAGAGTCTCCCGCCGCCCCGAGGCCCGCCGTTGTAGCCGTCCATGAGCACCACGTTGCGCTGCGGATCCAGCAGCAGGGCTCCGAACGTACGCCGCGGGCAGTTCGACGCTTTGGCGAGGGCGAGGCACTGCTCGATGCGAATGCGGACGTGTTTCTCTTTCATGGGGCGGACCCTAGCGCATCCAGCGGGCCCGTGCCCAGCCCGTCTGGGGGTCGCCCCCCAGGCACTCCCCGCGGCCGGACTCCCAGCCCGGCCGCCCCGGGGGTCTGGGGGTCGCCCCCCAGGTACGAGAACTGTAGAGTGGGCGGATGCGACGCCTCACCCTCCTCGTCCTGCTCCTCGCTTGTGGATCAGAGTCCACGGGCACGCTCAGCGACAATGTGCTCACCGGAGACACCGTCTCCGGCGGAACCGTGGACGTGGGGGACGACGACCCGGACAGCGGGTCGCCGCCTGCCCCCGACGTCGCGTTCGAGACGCCCGGAGCCGCAGCGCCCACGTTCTGCACCGAGAACGCCGACTGCGCCTCGGGGCACTGCGTGGAGAACGAGTGCGCCGATCCCTGCGTGGACTCGTGCCCCGCCGACTACGCCTGCAAGGGCATCGCCAGCGCCGGCGCGGACGTCGCGTTCGTCTGCGTCCCCCGCTTCCCGAAGCTCTGCCGCCCTTGCGCCACCGACGCGGACTGCCGCGGCCAGGTGGAGGTGGGCCTCGACCGCTGCGTCTCGTTCGGTCCAGAGGGGAGCTTCTGCGGCGGCGACTGCTCGGCCTCTGAGTGCCCCGAGGGCTACACCTGCGGAGAAGACAAGCAGTGCTCCCCGGACTCCGGCGTGTGCGCCTGCCGGCCGCAGTGGGTCGCCGAGAAGGCCAGCACCCCGTGCACCGCGTCGAATGAGCTGGGCACCTGCGCTGGGCAGCGTCTCTGCACCCCTGCCGGTCTCTCGGCGTGCGACGCGCCCGCCGCCACACCGGAGCAGTGCGACAACGAAGACGACGACTGCAATGGCCTCGTGGACGACGCCATCGCGCCCGCGCCGTGCGAGTTCACGAACGCCCTGGGTACCTGCCCCGGCGACCGTGCGTGCGTTGACGGCAGCCTGATCTGCTCCGCGCCGCCTCCCGCCGCGGACGTGTGTGACGGCCTCGACAACGACTGCGACGGCACCACGGACGCGGGCTTCCCCGACTCCGACAGCGACGGTCAGGCCGACTGTCTCGAGACGGACGCGGACGGTGACGGCATCCCGAACGCCGACGACGTGTGCCCGCTGGTGCCGGACCCGGCGCAGGCCGACTTCGACGCCGATGCCGCGGGCGACGCCTGCGACAAAGACGACGACGGCGACACCTGGCTCGACGCGCAAGACTGCGCGCCGCTCGACGCCACCGTTTACCCGGGGGCTACCGAGAGCTGCGACGGCGCCGACCAGAGCTGCGAGGGCCTCGTGGACGAGGGCTTCGCGGACCTCGACGGCGACGGTGCGGCGGACTGCATCGACCCCGACGCCGACGGCGACACGATCGACGACGTCGTGGACAACTGCCCGGTCACCTCCAACCCCGGGCAGGGCGACAGCGACGGCGACGGGATCGGCGACGTCTGTGAGGAAGACCTCGATGGCGACCTCGATCCGGACGTGACCGACTGCCAGAAGGCCGACCCCACGATCCACCACGGCGCCGAAGAGCAGTGCAACGATCTGGACGACAACTGCAACGGCATCGCGGACGAGGGTTTCCCCGATCCGGACCAGGACGGCCTGGCGAGCTGTCTCGACCCCGACGACGACGACGACGGCGTGCTGGACGCGGACGACAAGTGTCCGGTCACCCCCAACCCGGGCCAGGCGGATCTGGACGGCGACGGGAAGGGCGACGTGTGCGACGACGACGACGACGGCGACGCCTCGTCAGACGCAGCCGACTGCGCCCCCATGGACCCGGCGGTTCACCCCGGCGGGGTCGAGGTGTGCAATGACAAAGACGACGACTGCGACCAAGCGGTGGACGAAGAGAACGCCGACGGGTGCACCACGTTCTTCCTGAACGAGGACGGGGACGGCTTCGGCAACGCCGCGGTGTCGCGTTGCCTCTGCGACGGCGTTCCCCCGTTCACGGCGCCAACGTCCGGGGACTGCGACGACAAGAACGCCCAGGTGTTCCCCAACGCCACCGAGACCTGCAACGGCAAAGACGACGACTGTGACACGCTCATTGACGGGCTCGGCGCCTTCGGGTGCACCACGGGCTATTCGGATGGCGACAACGATGGGTTCGGCGCGGGCCCGTCGGTCTGCGCCTGCCCCGGCACGCCTGGGCTGGCTCCGCTGGCCGGCGACTGCGACGACACCTCGCCGGCCGTGAAACCGGGCCAACTCGAGCAGTGCAACGGCGCTGACGACGACTGCGACCAGCTCGTGGACGAAGAGGGCGCCCTCGGCTGCCAGGGCTACTACGTCGACAAAGACACTGACGGCGCCGGGACCGGGCAGAGCAAGTGTCTGTGCGCCGCCGCCGGCCTCTACACCGCGCCCGACAGCGGGGACTGCGACGACAACGACGCCGCGCGGGCCCCGGGGCTGCCGGAGGTTTGTGACGGCAAAGACAACGGCTGCAACGGCCAGATCGACGAGGAGGTGAAGTCCACGTTCTACCTCGACAACGACGGCGACGGCTTCGGGGCGGCCTACAACACCAAGGAGGCGTGCGCGACGCCTCCGAACTACACGGAGGCCGGCGGCGACTGCAACGACTTCAACCCGAAGATCGCTCCGGACCGCGCCGAGGCCTGCAACCTCATCGACGACGACTGCGACGGGCAGAGCGACGAAGGTCTGCCGCTCGTGACCGTCTACGTCGATCTCGACGGCGACGGGTACGGCGCGAAGAACACCGCGGGCGCCAAGAGCTGCTTGTTCGACGACGACGGCAACGGGACCCCCGAGGCGCCGCCGAAGGGTTACGCCCTGGCTGCCTCCGACTGCAACGACTCGGCCTCCACGGTCTACCCGGCGGCTCCGGAGCTCTGCGACGGCCAGCTCAACAACTGCAACGGCAAAGTGGCCGACTTCCACTGTCCCACGGTGTGCCCCGGCTCTTGGCCCGTGGCCATCAGCGCCACCGTGGGTTTCCCAGCGATCGCACAGCTGGACGGCACGAACAACTACGAGGTGGTGGTCCAGGGCACGGGGCCGCTCCAGGTCCTGGACGCGGAGGGGACGCAGCTGTGGTCCACGAGCGCCTCGATCAGCTACTCGTACCCCACGCTCGCGGACGTGAACCTCGACGGCACCCTCGACGTCGTGGCCTTCGAGAACAACCTCATCCGAGTGTTCAACGGAAACGGCGGTGGCCTCCTCGAGACCCACTCCGGCACCAACGTACGCGTCACGGGGGCGCGCCAGGGGATCACCTTCGACCTCGACGACGACGGTCACCTCGACCTCGTGGGTGCTACCAACGACTTCCTCACGATCGTGCTGCGCAACGGCACCGGCGGCGCGAAGGTCATCCACAAGGTGCCGCCGCCCGCGGGCGCCACGTTCCCGGCCGACGTTCCCCTGGTGGCTGATCTCGACGGGGACGGCATCGCCGAGGTGATCGTGGGCACCGGGTACTACACCTGCAACGACCCGGGGCAGCCCGCGTGCAAGGGGATGGTCTTGGTGGTGGATCCGGTGACTGGCACGCCGAAGTTCGACCCGACCACGAGCTTCGTGGTGCCCAACCCGTCCATCAGCTACGCCGGCGGACCCTGGCCAATGTTCGTCGACGTGGACAACGACGGGGATGAGGACGTGTTTCACTCATTCGGCACCGATGGCCCCGCGGTGTCGCTCGCTTGGACCACCGCGGGCCAGCCGGTCACCCCGGCCATCTCGGGCTCAGCCCCTCACCTCGCCCCCATCAAGAAGGACGGGAAGCTGGCGAGCGATCGCGCGCTCGCGGTGGTCGGCGGGGCTGTGGTGGACCTGGACGAGGACGGCGTGTTCGAGGTGGTCCAGGGCGGCTCCGGGCTCAACATCCTGCGAGCTGGTGTGGTGATGGATGGTTATCCCGTGGCCACCAACGCCGAGGCGCCCGTGGTCGGCGACATCAACCGAGATGGGCGCCTCGACATCCTCTTCGTTGGCTCGTCGTCGGCCGAGCTCCACTGCTACTCCCTGGGACAGGGCACGGCCAAGGCGAACCGCATCCTCACGAACGGACACATCGACGGGATCGGCGGCATGAACCTGCGCACGGGCTCGTTCGACCCCTTCGAGCCGAACGACCGGCGGGCTGTGCCGTTCGTGGCCGGCCCCGGCGCCACCGCGGCGCAGTCTCGCGCCGTGCGCATTCGCGGCTTCGCGGATCAGTACAACTCGAGCTCGGGAGTCCTCCGGCAGCTGCGCGCCACCCTCGGGAGCCGCGGAGACCGCGACTTCTACCGTGCCACCGGCACGCGGATCCGCGTGGATCTCTCGGAGCTCTTCGGCGACTCCGTCGACTACGACCTTCGGCTCCACGTGTTCAACAACGGCGGCGCCACCTACCTCGCCACCTTCGACGACCTGGGCACCGGGAGCACGGCGTCGCTGGACTGCGACTGGACCAACCCGTGCCCCAGCCTCCCTTCGGGCTCGAAGGAGTGGATCATCGAGGTGGTAGGCAAGAACCCGTCGACGGACTTCGGCCCCTGGCCCTACCAGATCTCGGTGTACGGCGCGCTGTAGCGGGAGCGCATCACGCCGCGACCGTGGTATCGTCGATACTGAGTCCGTGAGCTGGCGCACCTCGCGCCCGCGATCGGCGAGGACCCAGCTGTGCCACTCGCGCCGTCAACCGACTCCGTACTTCGGGCCTTCGAGAACTGGGTCACGCTGCCGAGTCGGGCGATGACTGTGTGCCGGCGGTCCACCAGCCCACTAAGCATTCTCCTGCGACGATGAACGGTCCTACGAGCGTGGCTAGGCTCACCCTGGGTGAGCCATGACGTAGCCCTTGCCACCGAGGGGCGGGGCGCCGTTTTGGAGTCCGCTTACGGATTAGCGCCGCTCGCACCGGTCGTGGCATCATCTCGGTCCACACGGAGGTGAACATTGCGGGCCGAAGGAAACGAAGCGTACAACTCCCGGGTGTTGCGGCTCGCCATCACTGTCGCGGCCACGCTAACGCTGACGGCCTGCGAACCGGCGGGCAGCACCTCGACAGCGGCCGAGCATTGTGGGCCACAGGATGCCGCTGAGCCACTAGCAAGGGTGGACGCGGCTGGCGGGAGTGACCTCCCCAACTCCGGCCCGGCCGATGTCACCACGGGGGACGACGCCGAATCGCCCGAGTGCGCGCCTGTTGTCCCGCTGTGCGAGGAAGGGACGGTCGAGAACACCGATCAGACGGGCTGCCGCCTCGCCCCCGACGCTTGTGCCCCGTGCACACAGTGTCCGGTGTGTGATGTCTGCGACGAGTGCGACGTGTGTCCGCCACTCGTGTGCGGCGACGGGACCGTGCCGAACGGGAGCGAGAATGGGTGCTTACTCGCTTCGGACGCCTGCCCAGAGT
Organism: Pseudomonadota bacterium; assembly: GCA_005776725.1. Taxonomy (GTDB): domain Bacteria; phylum Myxococcota_A; class UBA9042; genus SXOO01. The sequence goes on from SXOO01000133.1 coordinate 62,156, forward strand.
GTCCGCAGCCAGCTCCGGTTTGTGGCGCTGGCACGAAGCTGTCCGCGGACGGGGCCGGCTGCGAGCTGGACCTCAGCTCCGAGGCGGTGCAGGCCGCGCTGGCCCAGGCAGAGGAGTCTGGACACGCCGCGGGCTACGCCGCGGGCTACGCCGAGGGCCAGGCCGCGGGCTACGCCGAGGGCCAGGCCGCGGGCTACGCCGAGGGCCACTCCGCGGGCTACGCCGAGGGCCAGGCCGCGGGCTACGCCGAGGGCCACGCAAAGGGCTACGTGACCGGGCTCGCCGAGGCTCCCAGCTGCGGCTGCCAGGGTGCAGAGGACTGCTCCGACGGCGATCCGTGTACGACCGACGTTTGCGACGGCTCGTGCACGAACGACCCGATCCCGGGGTGCTGCGTCGCGGACGACGAGTGTCCGCCGGGCCAGTCCTGCGTGGGCGGGCAGTGCGAGAGCGACAGCTGTGACGTCTTCGATCGGGTGACCTGGGTGCCAGACACCGACAAGCTCAACGCCGGCTCTCAGTTCTCGAACGTGCTGCACGCGGTGCTGGACGCCGGCGGAAGTCCGTGGCTGCTCTACGCCGAGCAAGAGGCGGTCACCTTCCAGACGGGGAGCTTCGTCACTCGCCGCGAGGGCGGCTCGTTCAGCACGCTCCCCGAGGTCAAGGCCAATGCCGCGAAAGGGTACGGGCTCGGGCTGGTCGTCCGCCCGGACGGCCCCGTGGTGGCGCTGGACCAGGGAAGTCCTGGCGCTCGGACTCTCTCTCTCGTGCGGTGGGATGGGGGCTCTTGGGTCAGCCTCGGAGCTGCGCTGGGCCCGACGGTCGCTCGGGCGTCGGTCGACATGCCCAGCTCCGGGGAGATCGTGGCTACCTGGCGCAGCATCGAGGGCGGCGTCGTTTACGGACGCGCCGGGCGATGGACCGGAGGCGCCTGGAGTGCGATCTCCACGCCGATCGCGGGTGCGACCCCGAGCTCGTTGGCTGGACCGATACCCGTCCTCTGGAAGGGTCAGCTCCACGCGGTCTTCCGGGACGGGCTCGCCGGCCGGGTCGTGCGTTGGGACGACCCCGTCTGGACGGAGGTCACCCCGGATCTCGGGGCGCTGCCTGACGGCGAGTTCAGCGAGTACTACGTGGCTGCCGACGGAGAGCGGCTCTTCATCCTCTACTGGGAGACCACGACGGCCGTCCCTGTGCCCTCTCCCCGCGTCGCCATGCTCGAGGGCACCACGGTGACCCAGCTCGGCGGTGGCTTGACCGCGCCTCCGCCGCCCACCGGTTTCGGCTCCGAGCATGGAGACATCATCGTCATCGACGGGGCCCCGGTAGTGAGCTGGTGGCAGTTCGGGATCGGGAAGTCGGCCAGCGAGGCGTGGCCGAACCACCTCTTTGTGGCGCGTGTGGATCCGGATGGCTGGAAGCTGCTCGGGAGCGCGCTCAACGACCAGCCGACTCTCGGCACCTTCGACTCGCAGCTCGTAGGTAACTGCGACCAGCTCTGGGGCTTTCACAGCGAGTTTCAGGCGGACGGCGTTCGCAACCTAGAAGCCAAACGCTTCGAGTGAGCGCCCTGTCGCGGGAGCTTGCACCCCAGCCCTTCAGATTTGAGTGGCGGCAGCGCGCTCGCAAGGAGTAGCTTCGCCGCCATGTACAACACCCTTTTCAATCAGATGAAGAAGCAGCTCCGACAACTCGACACCTGGCTCGTGGCTGCTGCAGCACACGCCACGGAGCGAGGGTTCGACGCGGACCTCTACCTCGGCTTTCGGCTGGCTCCAGACCAGTTCGCGTTCGCTCGTCAGGTGCAGATCGCCTGCGACACAGCGAAGCTGGCGGCCTCGCGCCTCACCGGCAAGGACGCGCCCAAGCACGAGGACAACGAAAAGTCCCTCGCTGACCTGCGCGGTCGCATCACCTCGGTGCTCGAGTACCTCGACTCGATCACGGAGGCCGACCTTGCCGGCGCCGCGTCCCGTGTCGTGTCGCAGCCGCGATGGGAAGGCAAGACCATGACGGGGGCGAATTACTTCGTCGAGCACGCCGTCCCGAACTTCTATTTCCACCTCACCACCACCTACGCCATCCTGCGCCACACCGGCGTCAAGATCGGCAAACGCGACTACCTCGGCCCCCTGAGCTTTCAAGGCTAGTCGGATCGTCCAGTGGGGCCGATCCCATGTGACGTGCCCACCGCATGAGCGACTCCGCCGCGAGCGGGGTCCCTTCAACCTCCGAATCACCACCGCTCCATTCGAGTCCTCGCTCAGGGAGTCTCGCTCACGGATTCTTCGATCGAAGAATCCTCGTTGGAAGAACCCTCGGCCCAAGTGTCCCCGGCCCTGACGTGACCTGGCGTGGGACCGACACGCCGTTCAAGAGCCCGACGCGATGGTAGATAACTCCGTTCCCTGTCCGCAATGTCGTGCTGTGGCCCTGTCCGCGCGCCGAGTGGACTACCATCATGGCAACCCTGTCACGCCGGCAGCCGATGTCGAAATCTCGGTTCACTATGTGTGCGGGGCGTGCGATGCGGGCTTCGTCGCGCCCTGCTATGTCAGCGATCTACGAGACGCCCAGTTGCTGGTGGTGGACCCACGACCTCGGATACCCGCCGTTTCCCCCGTGGGTTCGCCTCCAGTCCGGCCGCGGGCCGGTGCGCGGCCCGTGTCCGCCCGGTTACCAGCCGCTCGGGACTGCGCGCTACGTTACGACGGGTCGGAGGATTGCGGCCTCATCGGGCGAGCGCGGCGGGCGCTGTCCGTGCGGCTCGGCGCGGCCCGATCGGACCCACGGCTGCTGCCGGCTGCCATCAGTGATCTGGACTACATCTACGCGTATCTGCAGCAAAATGACTCATTCAGTCGCAGTCTCGAGTTCGTGGTCACGCCCACGACGCGCGAGCGGTCGTTTGTCGTGTGGTTGAAAGCGTTTCGGCCGGAGCTCGTGACGGGAAACCTGTCGTGGATCACGCGGGGACGGCGGCGCCACACCACGCTGTAAACCGGGGGGCATCGACCCCGGGTCGGCGGACCCCACGGTTGAACCGAAGTGGGCCCGTCGGGGCCGCGGTCGTTCTGTCACCCGCCGGTACCCGACCCGCATCGCGTTGCGCTATTCCCGAGCCACGAATCCCCGGCGACACCCTCGGCAAGCGTCTGCTCCGCGGTTGGGCTCCCGCAGGGAGGTACGGATTCGAGTCCCAGACGGCTGCCTCAATAGAGTGGTACGGACGTTGCGTGTCACGCGGCGCGCCATCTGAAGGGTCGGAGTGGCGCCATGGCCGCTGCCCCCCAGGTGAGGACCTCGATGCCGCCCACGATTCTGAAGCCCGACGAGCGCCACCGTCAGTCCACTCCAGCGTCCGGCCAAGGCACATCGACACCACAACCGCCCTCGAGCACGCCGCTGCACAGCCGGCTCCGGGGGCTTGGACTGGCAGAACAGCAACAACTGCTGAGGCCGAGCGCGAGCACTGTAAGTCAGGGGAACAGCCCAGCCCCGAAGGACGGCCGCGCCCCTGCCGGGGCGTCTAACGAATCGATGCTGGACCGCCTCAGAGGCGCGCAACAGACCGTGGTCGACACTGCCCAGGGCGCGGCGCGCCTCGGGGGCCACGTGGTGAATAGCGTGCAGGGCAAGGGCAGCGCCGACATGCGCCGAGAGGGCACGCTGACCGACCCGAACGGCGGTGCCCCGGTGCCTCTCGAGCGCGCGATGGCCGAGGCAAAGACCCAGGGCAAGACCTTCGGCGAGTGGCTGATGGGCCGTTACGCCTTCAAGCCGAGCAACCCCACCGAGGCCGATCGCACCCTGCGCATCTTCTCGCCGGGCCTCAACACGCCCGAGCCCGTGGCGTCGAAGCGCACCGCCTACTACGCCGACAAGCTCAACCAGCCGATGCTGCACCTCCACAACGGCACCAACATGGACGCGTCGGTGCCGAGCTCCGAGAACATCGACTACGCCACCTCCATGGCCACGCGGAATACGGACCGGAGGACGCCGCTCATCGACGGAATGGTCACGCTGCTCAAGAGCGCGCTCTCGGGGGCAGAGCCGCAGGATGTGCACGCCATCCTCTACAGCGACTCCACGATCGCCGGCAGCAAGGCCATCGCGATCGTGCGCCAGCAGATGATCAAGGCCCGCGTGGGCAAAGGCGAGGGGAAGGCCGCGGCCGAGAAGGCGGTGGACGCCCTGCTCCGCAAGCACCTTTTCGTGGAGCTTCATGGCAACGTGGTCGCCGACTTGCCAAAGGGCCCGCGCTACGTCGCCTGGGCCGACCGCGAAGACGACCTTACCCACAAGAAGCTGCCGGGCGGCGGCGAGCTCGGTCTGAGTGGCACCAACCGCGATAAGGACGCCGACGTGCTCTACATGGACTATGACGGCCCCTTCGGCGGGGCCGACGCCCACAACCTGCAGGCGACCGGCGTTCACGCCGTCCGGCAGACCTGGTGGGCCAACGGGGTGCGCGACTCCGAGGGGCTCTTCGAGAAGGCAAAGAGCGGGGCCAACGTGAAGCCTGCCGCGAACATCAAGGGAGACAAAGGCAAGCTCTGGAACCCGCGCAACGACCCCGCCTGGCGGCCACCGGCGGGGGGTAAGTAGCGAAGGCGCGGCCCGCGGCCCCACGCCCGCCTTCGCGCGCGGCGTTGCGGCGCGTTGAGAACGTTACGCAACCTCGCTAGACGGGCGCCTACTCCACCACGACCGTGTCGGAGCCGCTGCGGCCGAACGTTTCAGGCATGTAAGCCCTGCGTCATCAGGCTCCCGACGTAGTCCGCCTCCTTGTAGACGCGCTGCACCTGGGCCTTGATGGACGCCACGTCGGCGCTGGCGAGCGCGCCGTTGCTGGTCGCTTTGTAGAACTGGACGGTGACGGACACCTTCCGCTTGGTGGCGCGCTGCAACACCGGTACCGTGCCCGGAGTGGACGAGACAGCGACCGACCTCGAGAGTTATCGACTGGGCTGGCGTGCCCGCCAAGCCGCCGAACGAGCTGCCGAGTCACAAGCGGCGCGCGACCTCGCGCCCAAGCTGTCGGCAGCGGCTCGGCTCCTTCGCTCCGAGTTCGGAGCGACGACCGTAGGCGTCTTCGGCTCCTTCCTCACCGGCATGCTGAGGCCCGACAGTGACGTGGACCTCTTCGTCGACCGCATCGCCGAGGGGCGTTACTTCGAGGCTGTCGTCGCGCTCGAAGCGATGCTCGGCCGCTCGGTCGATCTCGTGGAACTCCGGGGCGCGCAGCAGGGCGTTAGCCAACCCGGCCTCCGCCTTCACCTTGAACAAGAGGGCCAGATCCTCCCTTGAACGACCGAGGTGCCATCGTCCGGCTCCGTCGTGAGCTCTCGGCAGACCTCGACGCGGCAGCCCAGCTCGTCGCGGCCCTGTCTGGCTTCGAGGAACGATTGCGGGGGCTTACGGATCCGGTCCCGCTCGGCTACGTCGCCGTCACTCTCCACCAGATCTACACGGCGCTTGAGACCGGCTTTGAGCGGATCGCGCGGCAGTTCGAAGGGAGCCTTCCGGGTGGCTCCGACTCGCACCGCGCCCTCCTCCGAGATATGGCGCTCGACCTGCCGACGGTGCGTCCGGCCGTCCTGCGGCCGGGGACCTCGAGCGCACTCATCCCCATACTGAAGTTCCGGCACTTCGTCCGCCACGCGTACGCCGTCGGCTTCGATGCCGGTCGCCTCTCCGAAGTGCTGCTGCGACTGCAATCAGTGTGGGGCGACGTCCGCGCGGATTTGCAGGTGTTCGACCGCTTCCTGGAAGCGCTCGCCGAGCCGCCTTGAAGCTTGCCTCGCCCTCGGCCTAAGGCGCTGTACCTGCGGCCGGCTCACGCGTGCCCCCGACGGCCCAGGCGGCAGAGGCCGCCCATTCACCGAATGGGTGGCCTCGAAGGCGCTTTTTCGCACCCCATGACGGGACGGAGACGGCCGCGATCAGCCCGCGGTCCCAGGTCCCGCGAGCCAGGCCCGGATCCGAGGCTCCATGAAGTCGATGAACGCGCGCACCCGCGGATTGTTGCGCAGCTCCGGCAGCGTCAGGAGCCAGAGATCCCGTCGTGCGTAGGGCTCGAGGGGGCCGACTCGGACGAGCGCGGGGTCGGCCTCGCCGTGGAGGCAAGCGCGGAACAGTACGCCGAGCGGATAGGCGCTCCGATCGAATTCCGCTCTGGTTACCTGGCATCGGTGGGTCTCCGGCTGGCCGCGAGGGGGCCGGTCGACGGCCCCCGGCCAGGGCGAGGGGCGGCCGACGGGCCGGTCCGGGGACCTGGAGAAGGGC
>SXOO01000004.1 GCA_005776725.1 Pseudomonadota bacterium
CGACTCTGCCTGCGTCCCTTGATGCCATGCGTGGCGCGTCGGATGCTGGCCGGTCGGCCGCGCCGGCCAGCCGGAACTGAGCATGAGTTTGATGTTCCACGTGAAGGTGGGCTACCCCACCCGCGAGGAGGAGCGGAAGATCATGGACAACCAGACCGAGGGCACCTACCAGGAGCCACGCGCCGTGGTCGACGTTGCGCAGATCCTGCGGTCGCGCGACACGGTCCGGAAGGTCTACATCGACGACAAGCTGAAGCAGTACATCGTCAACATCGTGTTCGCCACGCGCGAGCCCCAGGCGTTCGGGCTCGGCAAGCTCACCGACCTCATCTCCTTCGGCGCCTCGCCGCGCGCCACCATCGCGCTCAACCTCGCGGCGCGCGCGCACGCCTTCCTGCGTCACCGCGGCTACGTGATCCCTGAGGACATCAAAGCCGTGGGCATGGACGTGCTCCGCCACCGCGTCCTTCTGAGCTACGAGGCCGAGGCCGAAGAGCTCACCTCCGAGAAGATCGTCCAGCAGATCTTCGACGCCGTCGACATCCCCTGAGAGACAGGTCGCCCCCGTGACCGAAGCCCGCGACCCGAAAGAGATCCTGAAGCGGATCCGGAAGATCGAGATCGTCACGCGCCGGCTCGTCAACGAGCAGCTCGCGGGGTCGTACCACTCTGTCTTCAAGGGCCGCGGGATGAACTTCGACGACGTGCGCCTCTATCAGGCGGGCGACGACATCCGCAGCATCGACTGGAACGTCAGCGCCCGCTCCGACGACACGTACGTCAAGACCTACGTCGAGGAGCGCGAGCTCACGGTGATGCTCCTGGTCGACGTGAGCCGAGACGGACAGTTCGGCACGCGTGACCGTCTGAAGGCCGACGTGGCGGCCGAGGTGGGAGCGCTGCTCGCGTTCAGCGCGATCACCAACAACGACCGCGTCGGGCTCGTGCTCTTCTCCGACGTGGTGGAGCACTTCGTGCCCCCGAAGAAGGGCAAGAGCCACGTGCTCCGCGTGATCCGCGACATCCTCACGTTCGAGCCCCAGGGGCGCGGCAAACGCATCGAAGCGGGCCTCGACTTCCTCGGCCACATCGCGCGGCGGAAGTCCGTGGTCTTCATGCTGTCCGACTTCTACGCAGCGGGATGGGAGCCCGCCGTGCGTATCGCGAGGCGGCGTCACGACCTGGTCCCGGTGATGGTCACCGACCCGCTCGAGGATGAGCTGCGAGGAGCCGGGCTCGTGGCCTTCGAAGACCCGAAGTCGGGCGAGGTCCTCTGGCGGCACACTGGCGGGGGCTTCCTGTCGCGGTTCAAGAAGCGCGCCGCCGACAACCGCCAGGCGCGCGAGAAAGCCTTCCGGCGGATGAAGCTCGACTTCATCTCCCTGCGAACGGGCGAGCCGTACACGCAGGCGCTCATGCAGTACTTCCGGCTGCGCGCGAGGCGTCACTGATGTTGGCGCTGCTCACCACGTTGCTCCTGGCGGCAGACCCGGCGGTCGCCACCGCGCCACCCGTCCCCGCGCCTCCCGCCGCGCCAGCGCCGTCGGCGCCTCCGCCCGTCGAGCTGACGGCCACGGCGGAGCCGGAGAACGTGAAGCTGGGCGACGCGATCACGCTGGTGGTCACCGCGCGGCACGGCACCGACGTGAAGCTCTACTTCCCGGCGGAGCCCGAGTTCCGACCTTTCCGCGTGCTCTCCACCGCGGGCCCAGAGCGGGTGATGGAGGGTGAGTCGGTCGTGGAGACCTGGCGGCTGTCCGTTCAGACGCTCCGGCTCGGTAAGCGGCGGGTGGCGCCGTTCGCGATCAGCTACGAGGCGGGGAACGGCCAGGTCGGCACGGTCATGACGCCGCCCGTGCGTGTGTCCGTAGATGGCGCCCTCGACCTCTCCGCCAAGGAGCACCCGGTCGCGGCCAACGCCGCGCCGTTCCAGGTCTTCGACAAGAACTGGGCGCTCATCATCGCGCTGATCGCGCTGGCTGTGGTCACCGTCACGGCGGGGATCACCCTGGTCGCCGCGCGCTACGTGGCGCGCCTTGCGCCGCGAGGTCCCCCGCCCCCACTGCCTCGCCCGGCACACGAGCTGGCGGCGGATCGGATCGCGGCGCTTCGGGCGGAGCAGCTCCTCCCCAAGGGCCACCTCAAGGAGTTCGTCTTCCGCACCAGCGAGATCGTGCGCGAGTACATCGGCAACCGCTATCGAATCGACGCGCTCGAGCGCACCTCCTCCGAGCTGCTCGACGAGATGAAGCGCCTCGCGCCGAAGGGCTTGTCGATGTACGAGCTCGAGGCCTTCCTCGAGGGCACCGACCTCATCAAGTTCGCGAACCTGCCGCCCACCCACGGCGAAGCGGACCGCACGCTCGAGACGATCGAGAAGATCATCGCGGCCACTCGCGAGTCCGAGGTCGAGGTGGCCGGCATGCGGGCGAAGGAAGAGCTGCGCCGCCGCCTGGAGAAGCCGGCGCACCCGTTCAAGCGCCTCTTCGCGGTCTCCGTAGATCTGCTAGCCCTGGCGGCGCTCTCCACGGGGATCCTCTACGCCGCCCACAAGACCGGCTGGACCTGGCTCGCTTGGGTCGATCTGGGCCTCCTCGCGGTGCTCTTCCTGCTCCGAGACGTCGCCGGCGAGGGCAGCCCCGGCAAGGTGCTCTCTGGCCTGGGCGTGGCGCCTCTCGACGACACGCGGTCTGCTGCGCTGGACATCGGCGCTCGCGTGCTGCGCAACGTCCCGTTGTTGCTGCCCATCGCCGGCCACACCATGGAGCTCGTGGTGATGGTGTACGCCGCGGATGGCCGCCGGGTGGGAGACCGCTGGGCCCGCACGCGCGTGCTCGACCGGCGCCCTGACGCGTCGGAGTACAGCTTCCTAGTGCTGGCCGTGTTCGCGCTCGCTGCGGCGGCCGCCCTTGCCGCCCTGCCGCTCTGGTGGTGGAAGACCAGCGGAGGCGTGGCCTGATGTTCGGGTCAGACCTCCAGTTTCATAGTCCTTGGGCGTTCGCGCTGCTCGCGCTGGTGCCTGCGGCGGTCTTCGGTCAGCTCTGGTACCAGCGACGCCGGACGGGCACCTTCGTCTATGGCAACACCCACACGCTACGCGAGGTGTCGTCCGGGGCGCTCGGCGCCATCTTCTGGGTGCCCGCGGTCCTCCGGGTCCTGGCCCTCGTCGCCCTCGTGGTGGCGATAGCCCGGCCACAGAAGCCGAATCGGAAGGTGATCACCTCCGAGGGAGTGGACGTGATGATCGCCCTCGACATGAGCGCGTCCATGAACGCGGTCGACAAGGGGCTCGGCGAGATCGCCACGATCCAGGCCGGTGGGAAGAACCCCAACAACCGCTTCAACGTGGCCCGAGAGCTGCTCATCGCGTTCATTCGCAATCGCGCGGAGGCGGGCGACCGCGTGGGCTTGGTCCTCTTCGGCGAGGGCGCCTACCTCAAGTTCCCGCTCACCACGGACTACCGCCGCGCGATCAAAGACATCAAGGACCTGGTCCTCGACAGCGGGGTCCGCGACCAAGACGCGCAGGAGGTCTGCAAGAACGACTGCACGATCTCGGGCGCCGAGACGCGCATCGGCGACGCGCTGAAGCGCGCGTTCCTGCGGCTCCGCGACAGCACGGGCCGCGAGAAGACGGTGATCCTGATCACGGACGGCGCCGACAAGGGCTCCGAGATGGCTCCCAAGTACGTCGCGGAGTACATCCGGGACTGGTCGAAGGAGGTCGACGCCAAGACCGGGAAACCTCGGCGTCCGGTCCGGGTCTACACCTTCCTCGTGGGCGGCGGGCCCAACGCGGCCGCGCCCGACATCTCGCGCCGAACCGGCGACATCTCCCGCGACGCGCGCGGCCTCATCCGTTACCAGGCGCTGCCCACCGGGGCGTTCGAGGTGAACCCCACGCTTCTCAACGAGATCGCCCAGCTCACGGGCGGCGTCGCAGCGCAGAGCTACGACGAAGAGAGCTTTCGCGAGCAGTTCAAGAGCTTCGAGAAGTCGGTGTACACGCGCACTATCGAGGACTTCCCGGACGAGAAGTTCATGCTCTTCGCGTACGCCGCGCTCGGGCTCCTGGTGCTCGAGGCGCTGCTGCGGCTCACGGTGTTGAGGAAGTTCCCATGAGCGCCACGGAGCTCACTTGGTCCGACGGTCACCTCTGGTGGCTGCTGCTCGGCTCGCTCGGCGTGTTGGCCCTCGTCTTACTGCACATGAGGCTGCGCTCCCAGCTGATCTCGCGGCTCGGACAAGCCGCATTCATTCAGCGGATGACGGCGAGCACGTCCGTGGCCAAGCAGTGGCTCAAGTGGGCGCTGGTGGTCCTCGGGATCCTCCTCATCGCCACCGGGGCCCTGCGCCCTCAACACGGGACCCGCGAGGCCGAGCTCAAGAACCGCGGCATCGACATCGTGCTCGCAGTGGATCTCTCGAAGTCCATGATGGTCCAGGACGTCGCGCCGAATCGTCTCCGAGCCGCCGCCACCGAGATCCAGAAGGTGCTCGACAGCCTGCCGGGTGGGCGTGTCGCGTTGGTGCCGTTCGCGGGTACGGCGTTCACCCAGTGCGCGCTCACCACGGACTTCTCGGCGATCTCGGGGTACCTGTCCGAGCTCCGCGTCGAGGACATGCCGGTCGGCGGCACGCGTATTGGGGTGGCGCTGCGCCACGCGCTCGACCTGTTCGAGACGAAGCTCACGGCCGAAGACGAGAAAGACGAAGACCTCGAGGGCCTCGAGCAGATCGAACCATCGCACTACAAGGCGATCATTCTCGTCACCGACGGCGAGGACCACGACGCGGACGCGCTGGCGGCGGCCCAGCTCGCGCACTCGCGGAACATCCGCATCTACACCATCGGCATCGGCAGCCAGAACAGCGGCGCGCCCATCCCCCAGATCTCCGAGGACGGGACCCGGGTCGGTTGGGTGGCCAACGAGAAGAACCAGAAGGTGTTCTCGGACCTGAACGTGGCGCTGCTCCGCGACATCGCCGACGCGACCTCGGGTGTGGCCACGGTCTACGGCCAGGACGACGTGGCGGGCACGATCACGGCGTCCCTCGATACGCTCGAGAAGCAGGAGTACGAGCGCCAGTTCCAGGACCTGAAGGAAGACCGCTTCCAGTTCGTGCTCATCCCAGCGTTCTTGCTGCTGGTGCTCGAGACGCTGCTCACCGACCGTAAGCGAACCACGCGCAGGAGCCTCGCGTGAGACAAGCGCTCTCATCGCGGGCGGTGTTGGCCCGCCTCTACGCAACGTGCCTCGTGATCGGCTGCTCCAGCGACGCGTTCATCGCAGCGCGAGGCGACGTGGACGACGCCAACGCGCTGCTGGCGGCGGGCCGCTTCGCCGACGCGCTCGAGGCGTACGACGCGCTCGAGTCCACGAATCCGCGCGTCGCCTTCAATCGCGGCCTGGCGCTGTTCGGCCTCGACAAGTGGGACGAGGCGATCACGGCCTTCGACGAAGCCAGAGGCTCCAAAGACCCCGGCATGAAGGCGCTCGCGTGGCTCCATGCGGGTAACGCCCATGTCCGGAAGGGGCTGGCGCTCGAGGGCCAACAGAAAGCCGAGGAGGCCAAGGCGACGTGGGAGTCCGCGGTCGACGCGTTCGAGAACGCGCTCACGCTGGACCCGTCGCTCCAAGACGCGAAGACGCAGCTCGAGCTGGCGCTGCTCCGCGTGGACCCTCCGTGCCACCTCCGCAACGACGCCAAAGAGCCCAACAACACGTTCGCGGTAGGCGCTTCCCTCGAGCTGGCCGCGGCCGAGGACGAGAAGGCCGCGCCCGGCGAGCGGCGCGCCAAGGCAGAGATCGCGATCTGCCCCGACGACCAGGACTGGTTCAAGGTGCCGCTCGAGGCCGGCGATCGCCTGATCGCCAAGGTCCAGAAGACCGCCGGGCCGGACCACGCGTCGCTGCAGGTCTCGGCGTGGTCGCTGGACGGGAAGGCGCGTCTCGGCGGCGCGCCGTCCGAGGAGCCCGACCCCACCGGGAAGCGGGTGCCCGTGCGCGACGTGAGCCTCACCGGGGTCAAGGACGCGGGCGAATACCGGCTGCTCATCAGCGACCCCAATGGCGACGACTCCAAGGGCACGCTCGAGGTCACCGTGCGGCCCGCGTGCGAGCGGACCGAGGGCCCCGAGGAGCCGAACGACACCCGCGCCGCAGCCAAGCCGCTCCCCTCCACGCGGAAGGACCCGAAGGCCGCCGCGCAGGCCCCACCCGCCCCGCCCGGGGCCCCGCCGCCGGGGCCCGCCGAGCCGAGCCCGCCCACGGGTGCGCCGGGAGAGCCCCAGCCCACGGTGGCGCGCCTCTGCCCCGGCAACGAGGACTGGTTCGTGGTCGACGTCCCGGCGGGCGAGTCGCTCGAGGTCACCGCGCAGACCCGGGTCCAGTCGGGCAAGGTGAAGCTGACGCTCGAGGACGCTTCGGGCGCTGTCCTGGCGGAGGCGAAGCCCGGCGAGAAGGACACCCTCACCGCCCTGGCCTATACCCCCACGGCAGGTCAGGTGTTCGTGCACGTGGTGGGCGAAGCAGCCGCCGATCCGGCAGGACCGGGGACCGAGGCGGTCTACGCGCTGACCGCTGCCCGGATCCCGCCCTGCGCCGAGCGCGAAGACGACAACGAAGACAACGACTCCAGCGCGGCCGCGTCCGCGCTCGGACCCACCAAGGTGGAGGAGCGCCAGCTCTGCCCGGGGGACGCGGACGTGTACTCGGTGAGCGTGAAGCCAGGCGAGTCGGTAATCGCGCACCTCGTGGCGAAGCCGATCCACGGCACCCCGAAGCTCACGGTCACGGACGGCGCGACGCAGGTGTTGGGCGAGGGATTCCCCCTGAAGGACGGGATCCTGGCGATGGGGCTGAACCCAGGCGAAGGCACGTATTACGTGGAGGTCACGGGGGACGCAGACGCAGAGTACGACCTCGAGATCCAGGTGATGCCGGCTTGCCCCGAGGGTAATGACACCGAGGAGCAGAACGACGACCCCGACCGCGCCAAGGCACTGGCGCTCGGACAGCCGGACCCATCCCAGGTCCCGCAGGGAGCCGCCCCGGAGGGTGGGGGCCAGCCCGAGCCGATCACGAAGCTGCTCCGCATCTGCCCCGGCGACGTGGACTGGTTCCGTATCGGCGTCACGCCCGAGTCACAGCTGCTCGTGGCCTCCATCGAGTTCGTGCACGAGAAGGGCGACCTCACGCTCACGGAGCTGGACGCCGACGGCGAGACCGTGGTGCAGGAGGCCGCGCCGTCAGCAGCCACCACGAACATCGAGGCCGTGGTGGTACCTCCGCCGGACGTCCGCGTGCCCGATCCCACGGACTACCTGATTCGAATCGAGGGCGCGGGGCCCGAGGTCGAGAACTTCTACGTCCTCACGCTGCGACCGCTGCCGCCTTCGGGCAAGGACGGCAACGACGGTGAGTCGAACGACCAGCAGGAGCCGAAGGACGACGAACAGCAGAGCGAACCGAAGGAGCCCGAGGAGCAGGAGCCCCAAGAGCCGAAACCCGACAAGGCCACGCTCGAGAAGCAGATGGAGGCCGACGACAAGCAGGACCAGAACCTCGAGGCCATGAAGGCCCGGATGCGGGACCGCTTGAAGGCCCCGCCGGTCAAGGACTGGTGATGCGCGCGGTGCTGGCGATGCTGCTGGTGGCGAACGCCGCGGCGGCCATGGACTCCGTGAAGGTGCAGGTCGCGTCACGCTCGATCGCCGACGGAGACGACGTCCAGGTCTCGTTCGAGTTCTCCGGCTCCGGCGACCAGCAGGTGCCCAGCTTCGAGCCCGACTGGACCGTGGCCGGGCAGAGCAACAGCACGAGCATCTCGATGTTGAATGGTCGCGTGGAGCGCTCGCTCACGGCCACGTTCGTGCTCATCCCCACTCGCACCGGCACGCTCCGGATCGGCGCCGCCCAACTGGTGCGCGGCGGTCAGGTGGTGGCCCAGTCGCAGCCAGTCGACGTGGTGGTCCGCGGCGAAGCCATCGTAAAACCGAGCGAGGCGAAGAAGGGGTCTCCCGGCGACGACGCGTTCTTCATCACCGAGATCGACCGAGACGCCGTGTTCGTCGGCGAGCCGTTCCTCGTGACCGCGGCGCTCTACTTGAAGGCCGGCATCCGAGTGAACGACGTGTCGGTCCAAGAAGCGAAGTTCCCCGAACAGGCGCAGCGCCGCCCGGTGCTCTCGGAGCGCTTCCGGGAGGACGGTCAGCGATCGTTCGGGGGTCAACAGTACAACCGGATCGTGTTGTTTCAGGAGATCTGGGTCCTTCTCCGCCCGGAGACGGTCAGCGTGCCGTCGCTCAAGGCGGTGATCGAGGTGCCGGGGCGCGGCTTCATGGCGCAGCAGGCCAAGGTGAAGGCGCTGCCCCTCGAGCTCGAGGTGAAGCCAGTGCCGTCGGCTGGGCGTCCGGCCGGCTACCGGGAAGGCGCCGTCGGCCAGTTCACCGTGGCTGCCACGCTCACACCGGACCAGGCCCGGTCGCGAGCGGTCTTCGAGGTGGTCATCACCGGCGAGGGCAGCCTCGAGACCCTGGACCCCCCCACGATCCCCGCGGTGGCCGGCGCCACGGTGGAGGCGCTCCCGTCGGACGACCAGGACTCGGTGACGGTCACGGCGAACGGGGTGACCGGGAAGCGCGTCTTCCAGTACCTCGTGAACCCGCAGCGCGCCGGGGTGGTCCAGCTCCCGTCTCTGGAGCTCCACTGGTTCAACCCCGACACGGCCACCTTCGAGTCGGCGCGCACCGAACCGGCCCAATACGACGCCAGCGGTGGCGTGGCCGCCGTGAAGCGCACCGATCCAGAGCGGCCCACATTCGAGGCCCGGGCGCGGCTCCAGCCCATCGAGACCTCCGTCACCATCGCCGCCCCGGCGCCGCCCGACCTGCATCGGCAGCCCGTCTTCCTGGGCCTGCTGGGCGGCTCACTGGGCCTCTTCCTGGGCGCCGAGCTCTTTGTCTGGATGCGGCGACGCGCCAGCGAGGGGGCCCAGAATCGCCCGAAGCGGGCCATGCCTACGGCGGTGGATCGGGTGAGATCCGCCCGCTCCGGCAGCGCCGCGGAGTTCTACGGGGATCTCGCTCGCGCGCTCCGGGGCTACCTCGAGGACCGGCACGGCATCGCGATGGCGGGCGTGGTCGAGGCGACGCTGCGAACGGAGCTCGCGCGCCGAGGGCACACCGAGGCCTCGGTCGAGGCCGTGCTGCGCGAGCTCGACGCCTGCGATGGCGCTCGGTTCGCGCCATCGGGTGATACGGGAGAGCTCGAGGGCGCCCGAACTCGAATGAAGGCGCTCCTCGAAACGCTGGAGGGCGAACGATGATCCGCTGGCTCGTGGCGCTCAGCGTGCTCGCCGCGCCCGCGGTCCGCGCGGAGACCCTGGAGGAGCGGTTCGCAGCCGCGAACAGCCTCTACCAGAAGAAGCGCTTCAACGAAGCGCGGGCCGCGTACGAGGTGCTAATCGAGCGCTTCGGCGTTCGGGCCGCCGCTGTGCAGTACAACCTCGGGAACGCCGAGTTCGAGCTGGAGCACATCGGTCGAGCGATCCTGGCGTACAAACGCGCGCTGACGCTCTCACCCAGCCCCGACCTGGAGCGTGGGATCCGCGCCAACCTCGAGTCCGCTACAGCCGCGATCGTCGAGCGACACCGGAAGGACCAGGATCGGGCGGTCACGGTGCTCGACGAGACCCACGGCGCCCTCTACAGCGTCTTCCATCTCGTGAGCCCTGCCCTCTCCGGCTGGGCAATGGCCGGCCTCTGGGTCGGGCTCCTCGGGCTCATCGCGTTGCGTCGCCGTCTCGCCTTCGCGCGAACCGCGGCCGTGATCACCGCCATCCCCTGGGCGCTGGCGACCACCCTGTTCCTGGGCAACGTGATCACGAGCGAGGCCGTTGTGCGAGGCGTGGTGGTGAAAGACAACGTGCGGTTGCAGGAGGGGCGCGGCGCGGGCGCCACCGAGTCGGACGTGCCCGAGGGGCTCGAGGTGCGAATCCTCGACACTTCGGATCCGGCCGAGACCCAGATCAGGCTCTCGAACGGCCGCGAGGGCTGGGTCCCGGCGAAGGCGGTCGAGGCCATCTGACCTCGGCTCCCCTGCCCCGCCTGATCAGTGTGGTCCTACCCACCCAGCTCGACGGCAGGCGCCACCGCTCACCTCGGGATACAGTCTCCCGACGCACACACCGAAGCGCGGAATCCGAGGCCTGCGTCGAGCAGGATCGAGTCTCCGCTCACCTTTTGCGCCGTGAACGAGGACGCCGTGGGCGTCTCCCAAGCGGCGCCGTCGGGTTGATTCTGAAGCACGAGCCCGTGCTGGCTCCCGGTCACGGAGACGTCGGTGACGGTGAACGTCTGGGGGCTGGGGGAGTCCGCGAAGATCCCGGCCCGCGCGTTGCCGGAGAGCGTGGCCCCGGTGATCGTCAGCGCCGCGCCGCTGGCGGCCAGCACCGCGTCCCCCGGGGAGTCGGCGGCGCCCGTAGTCCCCGATACCGTGGCGCCATCGACCGTGAGCGTGCTGCCCGAGGTGGCCGCCAGGCCGTACACTTGGTTGGCGTCGAGCAGCGCCGACCCCACCACAGTGGCCGAGGCCCCGAGCTGGGCCCAGAGCCCCGCGAGGCCGTTGCCATTCGACGCGCCGCCGAAGGTGACGGAGGAAGAGCCGGACGCCAGCACGCCGGCCCGCGCCGAGCCCTCGACGGAGCTGGCGCTGTCGACCTCGAGATTTGCGGCGTCGACGACGAGCAGGCCGTCTCCACCCTCGCCCGAGCGCTCGAGCGTGCCGGTGACGGAGACCCCAGAGAGCGTCGCCCGCGCCTCCCCATAGAGCGCGACGCCGACGAGCGAGTTTCCGTCGAGGGTGGCGCCGGTGACGGAGACCGTGTCGCCCTCGTGGAACGTGGGATCGATGATGGCGATCCCGCCGGACCCGTTGGCCACGAGGAAGGTCGGGTCGATGATCGCGCGACCGCCGGAGATATAGATGCCGACGCCCTGGTTGCCTTCGATTCGCCCGCCCGAGATCTTCAGCGAGGCCCCCTCGACCACCTGGACGCCGTGGCCCTCGTCCAGCTCCGCCGGGCGCGGGAGATCGAGGGGGTCTGGCGACGCGTTGAACGCGGTCTTCGAGGTGGCGCGCACGTCTACGTCCTGGAGGGTGAGCTCGCCACCGTCCACACGGATACCGGCCGCCGTGGCCTTCTCGACAGAGAGGTTCGACACCCGAACGGCCACCGCGCCCTTCACGCGGACGCCCGAGGCGCTCGGTGGAGGCGAGATGATCGTGGTGGCGGCTCCGGAGCCGACGAGCGACACGTCGCGATCGAGCACGACCGCCTCGCGCCAGGTGCCCGCGGTGACGACGACCGTGCCGCCCGGAGGCGCGTCTGTGAGCGCCGCCCCGATAGCGCTGAAAACGCCCCGCCCTCCGCCGTCGCACGCCAGCGACGAGACCACGCGGGCGTCGGCGGGCACCCCCTCCGGCAACGAGCAAGCGGGCAAGGACCCGGACGCTCCGCACGCCGTTAGCCACACGGAGGTGCCTAGGACAGCAATTCGTCGATATGGGCTAACCATTGCTCTGCTCCTGCTTCGTTCGTTCGACCTCGAGCTGCTGACCAGCAGCCGCGAAGCCATCGATTGCCATCTGGTAGGTCGCCCATGCGTCGCCGCGCTGGCAAGCCCGCTGAACTCGCGCCAGCGTCCGAAGCGCGGGGGCTGCCAGCCCGGACGTCGCTCCTGCCCCGCCGGTGGCCTCCGCGAGCGCATCACGTGCGCGAGCCTCGGCGCGGTCGAGGTGTTCGAGCGCGAGCAGCGCCTCTGCCTGGACCCGCAGCGCCTCAGCGAGCTGGTCCCGCGATCCGAGCGCCCTCAGCGCGCCCTCGCCTTCCTCGGCGTAGCGGAGGCCTTCCTCCGGTCGCTTGGTCCTCACGGCGTATTCGGCCAGGTTCACGGACGCCACGGCCGTTCCGTGGAGGAAACCCGCTTTCCGCGCGCACGCGAGCGCCCGCTCCCAGTGCGCAGCCGCTCCATGGAGGTCGTCGCGCCACCACGTCGCGTTGCCGAGCGCCAGCAGCGCAGTTGCCCGAGCCGCAGCGAAACCGGTGGCCTCCCAGTGCTTCACCGCCTCACCATAGGCCTGTTCGCCAAGCTCGCGGTCGCCGAGCCGGCTGGCGGCGTGTCCGAGCGCGCCATATAGGGTCCCGAGAGTCTCGTGAGAGGCGGGCTCTGGGGCGCCCTGGAGACTCCGAATGGTCTGCTGCGCCACATGGCGGGCCTCAGCGAATCGGCCTCTGCGCGAGAGGATCATAGCCCGGCGCGCCGCCAGCTCGATGAGACCGGCGCCGACCGCGTCCGGCACGTCGAGCGCCAGGAGCGCGTCGTCCGTCCGGCCAAGCTGCTCGAGCACCCCAGCTCGCCGCGCGGCCAACCGGGCCCGGAACGCCGCGTTCGCGGTCTCGGCGGCGCGATCCAACGTCCGGAGCGCCTCGTCTGTACTGCCGGCGAGCACCTGAGCCAGCGCCAACCCGAGCCAAGCGTCCTCACGGACGCTCGCGGAGACCGGCTCTGGCGAAGCGTCCGAGAGCGCCGCCAGTCGGAGCGCGTCCTCGAACACCGCCGCGGCGTCGCTGGCCGCCAGCGAGCCCAGCGCCTGCCGCCCCGCGCGAACAGCGCAACGGGCAGCGCTCGCCAGCTCTCCGCCCCGCTCGAAGTGGTGGCGCGCCAGATCTTCTAGGCCGGCCGCCCGCGACTCCAGCCAGATGGCGATGCTGCGATGGGCCGCCTTGCAGACGCGCGGATCCAGGTTCCGATAGACGACCTGCCGCTTCAGCTCGCTTCGCCAAAGGAACTCGCGCGCTCCGCCGACCCGGCTAGGCCGTCCCTCGGCGAAGAAGCCAGTCGCCAGGAGCCCGGGAACGGCGTTGTCCGGAACACCCGGCATGGGTACCCAGCCGGACGCTCCCGCTGCGGCCATGGTCTCCAGCGCCGCCACCACATCGGGCGGGAGCGTCGCCAGACGTCCCAACAACAGTGAGTCGAGCGCCTCGATGCCACGCGCTCCGCCGAAGACGGCCTCTTCGATGAGGAGCGGGATCCCACCGGCTCCCTCCGCGATAGCCCGGCCGAGCTCGGGAGGCACGACGCCGCCACTGAGCGCGGACGCCAGCTGCCGCGACTCTCCTGCGCTGAGCGGCCCAAGGGTCAGGGACAGCTTCCGCTCCGACGGGCCACGCCACACAGCGGCGACGTCGAAGCCGGGGTCAGGGCGGTGCGCCAGGAGCCAGACGACCGGATCCTGCTCGAGCTCCGCCATGAGCGCCGAGACCAGGTCCCGGGTGGCCGGACGCGACCACTGAAAATCGTCGATGTGCAGCAGGACGGGACGCTCGTTCTGCTCGAACGCTTGTTCGGCAGCGGTGAATGGCAGGCGCGACTGGAGCCGGATGAGGTGCGCCAGGGCGCGGACCGTGGCGGTGCGCTCGGCGTCGCGCGCCCCCGCACGCTCGTCTGCGGCGAGCTCGTTGCCCCCGGCAAGCCGGGCGATCAGGGTGCCGTCGCGCTCGTGGTCCACCGGGCTGCCTTCGGGCTCGAGGTGGTCCAGGTACCGCGCGATCCGCTCGTGGAGCGCGCCCGGCTCACGGGCGAGAGGAGCCAGGATCGCCTGTACGAACGGCTCATGGGCAAGACCCACGCCCTCGGGCGAGCAACGCCCGCTGAACAGGCTGAGCCGGCCGTCCGCGGCGGCCTCGGACGCCAGCTCCTCCACGATCCGTGACTTCCCGAAGCCGCCGGGGGCGCCCAGCGTGACCAGGTGCTGTAGCCGTTGCTCGGCGGCCGAAGAGAGGCTGCGCCGGATCAGCGCCAGCTCCAGCTCGCGTCCGACCCACGGCCCGCGGTCGCTCGCGAACTCGTGGCCGAAGGGCCTTCGCTGCGTTACGTGCCGATGCCCTCCGATCCCTCGCACGTCGAACAGACCCGCGGAGCGTCGCAAGGCCGCGGGGGTCACCACCACACCGCTCGGTGCGGCGGAGGCAGCGTCGGCTGCGGCCACGTCTAGCGCGCCCCCGCCAACGACCGGCGCACCGAGCCAATCCAGCGGCCGCATCATCTCGCCCACATCGACAGCCGCCCGGACCGCGACAACGCTTCGGACCGGTAACGTCGGGTCTGCCTCGATGGAGCGGGCCAGCGCCTGGAGCCCCAGCCCTGCGTCGACGGCGCGCTCGCCGTCGAGTCCGTCGCGGCGCGAGAACAACGTGACGAGCCGCCCGCCAACCCACGACACGGTGGTGCCGCCAAGCGCCAGGACCTGTTGCCCAGCGCCCCGGGCGAACGTCTCCGCCACCAGCGCGGTCTCGCCTCGATAGAGCTCGCGACCCGAAGCGTGCTGGAGCTTCACATCGGCGACGAGGGCGGCTCCCTCGACCCACACCGACTCGTCACCGGCGATCGCCGTGCTGCGGAACACGCTGGCCGTGGCGCCAAGGTCGTCGTTCGCCTGGGCGTCGGCGCGCTGTGCTCGAGCGGGCTCGGTCTCTCCGGAAGCCGCCCGGGAGCCTTGCGACCCGGCCAAGAGCGCTCGGGCGAACTCGCTCGGCGTCTTGAAGCGGTCCGCCGGGTCCTTTCGCAACGCGCGGTCGAGCGCCTCGCCGTAGGCCCCCTCGAGGATCTTGGGCTTCTCGTTGCGGTGTGCCCAGAGGATGGAGAGGTCAGAGCGTTCCGAGAACGGGTGACGCCCGGCGAGCAGCTCGTATGCCAGCACTCCAAGCGCGTAGGTGTCTGCGGCCGGACCCGCGCGGCCCCCGGCGATGACCTCCGGTGCGGCGTAGAGCGGAGTGAATCCCGTGGCGCCAGCGGACTGGCCTTGCGAGGCGTCCGGCGCTGCCGTGCCCCCCTCGTCGTGCGTAGCGAGGCCAAAGTCGGCGACCTTCAAGTGGAGGGAGTCGCCGTCGAGCGTGGTAACCAGCACGTTCGCCGGCTTCACGTCGCCGTGCACGACGCCGCGCTCGTGAGCGTGGGTGAGCCCTCGCGCGATCTGATCGATGACGTGCAGCGCCTCGACCTCGGTGAACGAGGTCTGACGCATCCGCTGCTGGAGCGTGCCCCCCGCGATGTACTCCATCACCACGAACCAGTGCTGCCCGTGGGTGCCGAACCCGAAGACCTGCACGACGTTTGGGTGCTGCAGTCGGGACAACGCCCGCGCCTCCCCGAGCGCGGCCTGGTCCACCGAGAGCCGATTGCGCGCCGACGGCGACAACACCTTGAGCGCCACGGGTCGATCGAGGAGGACGTCGCGGACCCGGTACACTTCGCCCTGCGCGCCGGCGCCCAGGCAGGCCTCCACGATGTAGGCCTCGCGAACGCGCTCACCCGACGTGAAGAGCGGCGGCCGAGATGACTGGGTGTTCGCTGCCATCAGCCGGCTGCCCGACGTGGGACGGGAGGCGCACCGAGACGGGAGACCAGCGTGGTCCTCGGAAGGTCAATTGCGCGAGCCGCTCTCGCGTGCACGCCGCCAAAAGCAGACACGAGCGCCTCGAGGAACGAGAGCTCGCGGTTCTCGAGCTCGCTCCGCGCAGCCTGGAGCTGGTTCCACTCGTGGAGCCAGTCTGTCGGCTTGGCCGAGGCGTGGTTGGCCGAGCGCGACGGGATGGAAGCCGGAGCGTGGCGTCGGCCGGGCTGGAGGTGATGACCGTCAAGGACCAACGCCGCTGGGTCGTCAGCAAGCGCCCGTTCGCGCGCACGCGCCACGCGGCTCTCCAGCTCTCGAACGTTGCCGGGCCAAGCGGCTTCGGGGGAGGTGAGGAGCCGGCGAGCGGCCACTGTCAGCGCCCAAGGGCGCTCCGGATCGAGGGCTCTCAAGAAGGCCTCCGCCATGGGGACGATGTCCTGCCGTCGCTCGCGCAGCGGGGGCACCAGGAGCGTGGTCGCTGATAACCGGTAGTAGAGGTCACGGCGAAACCGTCCGGCCTCCATAGCAGCGTCGAGGTCGCCATTCGTGGCCGAGATTAAGCGGACGTCCGCACGACGGGGCTCTCGTCCAGCGTACCCGAGCGGGCGATAGGTCCCGAACTGCGTGAAGTCCAAGAGGAGCTGCTGCGCGAGCGGGGGGAGGTTCAGGATCTCGTCGAAGATCAGCGTGCCCCCGTGGGCGTACTCCACGAGCCCAATGCGCTTCCCTATGGCGCCCGAGAAGGCGCCGCGCTCGTGCCCGAAGAGCTCGGAAGTGATGGTGTTGAGGTCGTCGCTGGACCCCAGCGTGGCGCGAACGACCGGGCCCCTCGCCGAGGCCTCGGCGAGCGCGGTGGCCAGCAGCGTCTTGCCGGTCCCCGACTCCCCGAGCACGAGCACTGGTGACACGCCGCGAACGAGCGAGCGGACCTCGGCGCGCAGATGCGCGAGGCTCGGAGGCGAGAGGATCTCGTCGAGCTGGGGTCGACCTGTGCGACGGGACTCGGCGGGTGCCGGAACGGCGGGCTCGTCGTCGCGCAAGAGCGCGAGCGAGATCACGCGGCACGCCCCCTTGAAGAGGTCGACGTGGTTCCGGGAGATGTGGCGGTCTGTGGTCCGGAAATCCACATAGAACACCGCCCTCTCGAGCGCGGACCGGGCGCCGCTCCGAACGGGGGCCGCCATGGCGAGGGCGATGTCCAGGTCCACCATGCTCTGGGAGCGCTGGCCTATCAGGCCCGAGCGCACAACCGCCTCGCCGCTGAGGATCGCCTCGTCGATGATGCTTCGGCTGGCTTCGGACCACTCCGCGGTGGTCAGCACCGTGGCGCTAGCCCGCGCCGTCACGACGTGACGCGCCGATCCGCGCACGAGGACCAGGAGCCCCCTGTCGGCAGACAAGGTCTCCACGAGCAGCTCGAGGCACGAGCCAAGGCGCTCTTCCACCGTGCCGGGAGACTCCAGGCGCAGGACGAGCTCCTCCAGAGCCTGCCACATGCGCGGCGCAGTCAGCATCTGCGGCTCTTGGACGGTCACCATTGCGAAGTAGACCTCAACGGGGATGCTCGGGGAACGCAAAGCGCGCCCCGACAAGCGCCAATCTAAAGCAACACGTTATCCGGTTCGAGTACAACATGCGTGCCAATGCCGGGCCGGCGGGGCCAATCGCGTCCGGGGTAATTCACCGGAGCGCGGAGCGCGGAGGTGAACCCGGCCGGGGAGCTCTGCTGCCCCGGCCCCAACATGAATTCCAGGCCCGGGAACAACCCTAGACGACTCGACGTCTGGCTGACGCCCGCCCCCCGACGGGAGCGGCCGGTAACGCAGGATGGCCGTGACGAACTGCCGTCACCGCCCGAGAAATGACGACGGGCCGTCGCCATGGAGCGCTCGGCCGCGTGCGCCCCCTGAGGTGCTTTCAGCCCCGGCCACGACTACGGACGCGTGCTCGACCACTCCGCGCGAGCAGCAACGCCGTGAAGAGCCCCAGCAGCGTGAGCCAAGTCGACCCGGCACCCGGCGCTCCGCCGGCGGAACAGTCGGGAGCCGAGGGCGGCTTGGAGGCCGGCGGGACCGGCCCGCCACCCGAGTACTGGGAGGAGCCGAAGAGCAACTCGAGGTCGTCGAAGGAGCCGTCGTCGTCGTCGTCGTCGTCGAGGCAGTTGACGACGCCGTCTTCGTCCGTGTCTTCGAGCTCGATCACCTCGGGGCGGTCCGCCGCCGCTATCGGGGAGTGGCCGCACAGCACCTCGTCGACGTCCGACCACCCGTCGCCGTCGTCATCCGAGTCGACGCAGTCGATGCGCGTATCGCCGTCGGTGTCGGCGAGGTCGCCCTTCGGGGGGGTGTCGGTCGCGTCCTCCTCGTCGTTGCCGCAGAGCCGCTCTAGCGGGTCGGCGACGCCGTCGCCGTCGCTGTCTTCGGTCAGCCCATCGCAGACGCCGTTCTTGTCGGCGTCGGCAGGGACGTCCTTGCCGTCCAGCGGATCGGAGCTGCACGCCACCTCGTCGCCGTCGGTCCAGTCGTCGTGATCCGTGTCTGCCAGCACGGGCGAGGTCTCGCCCTCGTCGTGCTCGCCATCGCGGTCCGCGTCCTCCGCGCCGTCTTCGAGGCCGTCACCGTCGGTGTCGGGCTCGAGCGGGTTCGTGCCTGCGCAGGCCGCTGCGCTATCGCCACCGCGAGCGCACGCCGTGACCTCGAGCCCGTCTCCGAGGCCGTCTGCGTCCGTGTCTGCGACGAGGGCGTCGGTCTCCTCCGGATCCCGCTTGGCGTTCTTGTTGGCGTCTTCCGCTCCATCGCTGAGTCCGTCGCCGTCCGTGTCCGCGAGGGCGGGATCGGTGCCGAGCTTACTCTCCGCTGCGTCCGGGAGGCCGTCGCCGTCGTCGTCGTCGTCGCGGCACGACGGGATGAGGTCGCCGTCCAGGTCGTTGACGTCGAGACCATCGGGTGTGCTGAGCGCGCTGGACCCTTCGGTCCCGCACGCCGCCTCGAAGGCGTCGGTGTAGCCGTCGCCGTCGTCGTCCTCGTCGAGCACGTCACACACGCCGTCGTGGTCCACGTCAGACGGTGTCGCCGCCGCGCCAGTCCCACATAGCGCTTCGTCCGCGTCGGACCACCCGTCGCCGTCGTCATCCAAGTCGACCGCGTCGCAGGCGCCGTCCTCGTCCGTGTCGACGGGAGTGCCGCCAGCAGCGGTGCTGCAGGCCTCCTCGTCCACATCGGTCCAGGCGTCTCCGTCATCGTCGGCGTCCACGCAGTCCGCCAGCCCGTCGCCGTCCAGGTCGCCCCCCGGCGCGAAGCTGTTGGGGTCGGACGGGCTCGTGCCGCACTGCTGCTCGTGCACGTCGAGCGATCCGTCGTCGTCGTCGTCTTCATCGGCGTTGTCGCCCGTGCCGTCGTCGTCGGTGTCCTTCTGCTCGAGGGGATCGCGCGGGAACGCGTCCATGCCGTCGGCGGCGCCGTCGTTGTCGTCGTCCGGATCCGCGTTGTTCCCGAGGCCGTCCGAGTCAGTGTCGAGCGCCTCCGCGGGGTCTTTCGGGAACGCGTCGTTCACGTCCGGCGCGCCGTCGTTGTCGTCATCGGGATCCTCGTTGTCTCCGAAGCCGTCGCCGTCGCTGTCCGTCCCCTCGGTGGCGTCGTTCGGCCAGAGATCGCCGTTGTCACCCACCCCATCGCCGTCCGCGTCAGCCGTCTCGGACGGGTCATTCGGGAACGCGTCGTCCACGTCGTTCACGCTATCACCGTCGTCGTCGAGGTCCTCGCTGTCGTCGAGTCCGTCGCCGTCGGCGTCCGCGCTCTTCTTCGGATCGGCCGGGAACGCGTCCAACGCATCGCCGACGCCGTCACCATCGCTGTCAGTGCTCTCCGTGGCGTTGGTCGGGAAAGCGTCCTGTGAGTCGGGTGTCCCGTCGCCGTCGTCATCGGAGTCGCTCTTGTCTCCGAGCCCGTCGTGGTCCGTGTCCGCCCACTCGGCCGGGTCCTTCGGGAACGCGTCTTTCGCGTCGCCGCGACCGTCGCCGTCCGTGTCCTTGTACTCGGTCCGGTCGGTGGGGAAGGCGTCGATCGCGTCTGGGACGCCGTCGCCGTCGTCGTCTGCGTCGCACGCGTCGCCGAGGCCGTCGCCGTCCGTGTCGACCTGCGAGGCCGCCGCGAAGCCCAAGCAGGTGTCCCCTGCGTCTGGGACCCCGTCGCCGTCGTCGTCCAGATCACACGCGTCGCCAAGGCCATCGCCGTCGAAGTCCGCCTGGCCTGAATTGGCCGACAGCACGCAGTTGTCGGCGGCATCTGTTACGCCGTCGCCGTCGTCGTCCGCGTCGCACGCGTTGCCGTGGCCGTCGCCGTCCGTGTCGCTCTGCTTCGGGTTCGGGACGCTGGGGCACGAGTCCGCGACGTTCGTGATGCCGTCCCCGTCCACGTCCGGATCGCAGGCGTCACCGAGTCCGTCCTTGTCGAGGTCCGTTTGCACCACGTTCACGGCAGAGGGGCAGTTGTCTGCGCCGTCGGGCGCCGAGTCGCCATCGTCATCCGTGTCCGCGATGTCGCCGATGCCGTCCTTGTCGGTGTCCTTCGACTCACCGGGATCTTTCGGGGCCGCGTCCAGCCCATCCGGCACGCCGTCGCCGTCGTCGTCGGCGTCCTTGTTGTCACCGAGGCCGTCGCCGTCCGTGTCCTGCCACTCCGCGCCGTTGGTCGGGAAGGGGTCCTTGCCGTCACCGACGCCGTCTCCGTCCGAGTCCACGGTCTCGTCGCCGTCGAGCGGCAGAGGGTCGCTCGCGTCCGGACCGCCGTCGCCATCGTCGTCTGTGTCGGCGTTGTCGCCGATGCCGTCGCCGTCCGAGTCCTTCGTCTCGGTGGCGTCCTGTGGGAGAGCGTCCTCACCGTCGGCCACGCCGTCGCCGTCCGAGTCGGAAGACGCCGTCGGGTTGGTCGGGAAGGCGTCCTGGCTGTCGGACACGCCGTCGCCGTCGTCGTCCGGGTCCGCGTTGTCCCCGATGCCGTCGCCGTCGGAGTCCACCGACTCGGCCGAGTTGGTCGGGAACGCGTCCTTCCCATCGCCGACGCCGTCCTTGTCGGTGTCCTTGACCTCGGTGGGGTCCAGCGGCAGCGCGTCTGCCGCGTCCGCCACGCCGTCGCCATCGTCGTCGCCGTCGCAGACGTCGCCGAGCCCGTCGCCGTCGGTGTCCGTGATCTTCTTCGACTTCACTCCCGGGCAATTGTCGGAGCCATCGGGGACGCCATCGCCGTCGTCGTCCGGGTCGCACGCGTCTCCGAGGCCATCGAGATCGCTGTCGAGCTGCGTCGGGTTCGCGATCAGCACGCAGGCGTCCTTGGTGTCGAGCACGCCGTCCCCGTCGTCATCGTCATCGCACGCGTTTCCGATGCTGTCGTGATCCGTGTCGACCTGGCTCGGGTTCGCCTTCAGCGGGCAGTTGTCGGCCGCATCGGGGACGCCGTCGCTGTCGTCGTCGGGATCGCACGCGTCTCCGATGCCGTCCCCATCGAGGTCCGTCTGGACGGTGTTCTTGGCGATTGGGCAGGTGTCTTGCGCGTCCGGGATGCCGTCCGCGTCGTCGTCCGAGTCCGCCGTGTCCCCCGTGCCGTCCCCGTCGGTGTCCTTCGACTCGGAGGCGTCGGCCGGGAACGCGTCTTTGGTGTCAGGCACGCCATCCCCGTCATCATCCGCGTCGGCGTTGTCGCCAATCCCATCGCCATCGGTGTCCTTCGACTCCGAGGCGTTGCTCGGGAACAGGTCGACCTCGTCGGCCACCCCATCGCCGTCCCCGTCGCTGGAGAGCAGCTCGTCGAGCGGCGCCGGATCGTCCACGTCGGGGACTCCGTCGCCGTCATCGTCGGTGTCCGCGTTGTCGCCGATGCCGTTGCCATCGGTGTCCTTGGATTCCGACGCGTCGTTCGGGAACGCGTCCTCCGAGTCAGCCACGCCGTCCCCGTCGGCGTCCGCGCTCTTGCCCTCGTCGAGCGGGAACGCATCTGCCGTGTCTGGGGTCCCGTCCCCGTCGTCGTCCGTGTCCGCGTTGTCGCCCACCCCGTCGCCATCCGTGTCCGCGGACTCCTGCTTGTTGCTGGGGAACGCATCGCCGTTGTCACCCACGCCGTCGCCGTCCGTGTCTATGGTCTCGGCCGGGTCGCGCGGGAACGCGTCGGAGACATCGAGCGTGCCGTCATCGTCGTCGTCCGTGTCGCACGGGTTCCCAGCGCCGTCGCCGTCCGTATCGGTCTGCGAACCTTTGACCGTGGGACAGTTGTCCGTGGCGTCGGGCACGCCGTCGCCGTCATCGTCGCTGTCGCAGGCGTCGCCCGCGCCATCTTTGTCGGTGTCGAGCTGCGCGGGGTTGCCGACCGTCCGGCAGGTGTCCGCGAGGTCCAGGGCCCCGTCGTTGTCGTCGTCCGGATCACAGGCGTTGCCAAGGCCGTCCCCGTCCGTGTCGAGCTGGGTCGGGTTCGCCGCGAGCGGACAGTTGTCGGCGGCGTCGGGCTTGCCGTCGCTGTCGTCGTCCGGGTCGCACGCGTCAGGGAGCCCGTCGTGGTCGGTGTCGAGCTCGGCGCCGGCGACCTTCGGACAGCCATCCTCCGCGTCGGGGATACTGTCGCCGTCGTCGTCCAAGTCGGCCTGGTCACCCTTCCCGTCGCCGTCCGTGTCCTCGCTCTCGGCGCCGTTCAGCGGGAACGGATCGGTGTTGTCCCCGACCCCATCGTCGTCCGAGTCCTTCCAGTCGGAGGGATCGAGCGGGAACGCGTCCACGACATCGGGCGCCCCGTCGCCGTCATCGTCGGTGTCCGTGCACGCGGGCACACCGTCGGAGTCCGGATCGGCCGCGTCCGTGGCGCTGGGCGTGGATGTGGGCACCGTCGGATCGGTCCCACACGCCGCCTCGAACGCGCCGATGACCCCATCGCCGTCCGAGTCGACCTGCAGACAGGTCGCCTGACCGCCGCACACCGCGTCTTTGCAGTCGATGCGGCCGTTGGCGTCATTGTCGGAGCCGTCCGTACAGTCCTCGGTGAGGACGAGCTGGCACGTCTTACCGGCGCGTCCGGCCGGGCAAGCGCACATGAAGTCACCGACCCCATCGGTACAGGGGGCGCCGCCGTCGCACGGGTTCGGGTCACACTCGTCCTCGGGCACGCAGGTCGTCCCGTCTCCGGAGTATCCGGTGTCGCAGACGCAGGTGTGTGACCCCGGAATGTTCGTGCACAGCGCGTGATAGTCACAGCCACCGTAGGCGGTCTTGCACTCGTCGATGTCTGTGCAGACGAGCCCGTCCCCGGTCCAGCCGGGCGGGCACGCGCAGGCCACCGAGCCGGGGAGGTTCGTACACAGCGCGGCGGGATCACAGCCACCGTTGCCGGTCTGGCACTCGTTCACGTCGGTGCAGACGAGCCCGTCGCCGGAATACCCCGAGTTGCAGACGCACACGCGGGCTCCGCCCACGACGGAGCAGCCGGCGTCTTCCGCGCAACCCCCGTTCTCCTGCACGCAGTCAACCGGGGTGGTACAGGTGAAGCCGTCACCCAGCGTGCCGCCGGCGCAGTCACAGGTGAAACTCCCGACGGTGTTCGTGCAGATCGCGGCCGGATCGCAGCCGGCGGTCCCTGCGATGCACTCGTCGATGTCCGCGCACGCCTTGCCGTTTCCAGCGAAGCCTTGGTGGCATTTGCAGGTGAAGCCGCCGTTCGTGTCCGTACACGTCGCGTCCGTCGCGCAGTCGTCGGCGCCCGTCGCGCACTCGTCGACGTTTGCGCATACCCCGGTCCAGGCCGACGCCCCCCAGCTGATCAACCCCGCGTAGCCGCTGTTACAGGCACACCCGTCGACCGGGCCTCCGGTGCTGTTCGGGGGGCACGGAACCTGGTCGCACCCGCCCTCCCACGCGCCCGCGCCCCAGGTGATCGTGCCCGCGAAGCCGGTGCCGCAGAGGCAACCTGCGGGCCCACCCGCGCTGTCCGCGGGGCATGGGACCAGCGCACAGGCGCCGTCGTAGGCCGTTCCGCTCCAGCTGATGGCGCCAGCATAGCCCTGAACGCAGGTGCACGTGCCGTCGCCGCCGCTGCTGTTCTCGGGGCAACCGACCTCGACACAGCTGCCAACGTAGGCGTTCCCGTTCCAGCCAATGGTCCCTGCGTAGCCGGGATCGCAGGAACAGGTCGCTCCAGACCCGCCCCCGGTGCTGTGCGCCGGGCATGCGCCCTCGAGGCACGCTCCGGTGTAGGTCTGGGAGCTCGGCTCCCACTCCAGCGTGCCACCGAAGCCGGGCTCGCAGGTGCAGGCGCCGTCCCCACCCGCGCTGTGGGCCGGGCAGGCGACGGCTGAGCAGGTGCCAGAGTAGCTCTGGCTACCGGCGCTCCACGCGACGGACCCGGAATAGCCGGCGTCACAAAGGCAAGTCCCGTTGGACCCGGTGCTGTGGGTCGGACAAGCGACCGTCGTGCAGCTCCCCGTATAGGCCTGCGAGCCGCCATTCCACGCGATGGTCCCGGAGAAGCCCGCGCCGCAGCTGCACGTCCCGTTGGACCCGGCGCTGTTGGCGGGACACGCGACTGCCGTGCAGCTGCCCATGTAGGCCTGGCTCCCGCCGTTCCACGCGATCGACCCGGAGTAACCCGCGTCGCAAGCGCAGGTCCCCGCGCCCCCCGTGCTGTTTGAGGGACAGGCCACGGCCGTACAGCTCCCGGTGTAGGCCTGGCTCCCGCCGTTCCACGCGATGGACCCGGAGTAACCCGCGTCGCAAGCGCAAGTCCCCGCGCCCCCCGTGCTGTTCGAAGGACAGGCCACGGCCGTGCAGCTCCCGGTGTAGGCCTGGCTCCCCCCGTTCCACGCGATCGAACCGGAATAGCCGGCGCCACAGGCGCAGGTCCCGTTGGACCCCGTGCTGTTGGCAGGACACGCGACGGCGGAGCACGTAGTGCCATCTCCGGCGAAGCCCGGATTGCACGCACACGAGAAGCTCCCGGGCGTGTTGGTGCAGCTCGCATTCGTGTTGCAGGGAAGAGTGAGCGACAACGCCTGGACCCTGAGCTTCGCGGTCGGGTTCGTGGCCGTGGTCCCGATCTTGAACCGCACCCCTTCTGAGCTGAGCACCACCAGGGTCTTCTCCCCGACGTCGAGGCCGGCACCTCCGCTGAGGTTGGTGAACTGGTCGCCGTAACCAGCGTTGCAGCTGAGCAGATCCGCGCTTGTCACTGCCGCGAAGGGCTTCACAACGAGGCACGGGGGCGCCTGGAGGTTGTCCTTGGCGCTGATGTTGATCTGGTTGCCATGCGGCCCGTCGGAGGTGATCTCTCCCGTGGTGCCGCATCCGCCCGAGAGCGTCGTCCCGGTGTCGACGTCTAGGCAATTCGCTGGCAGCGCGATCTCGAACGCAGCCGCCTGGACTCCCAGGCACTCGTCGACGTCGCTACACGCCCCGTCCCAACTCTGCCCGCCGGCGTTCCAGGAGATCGTCCCGGAGTAGCCGGCGGCACACGTGCAGGTCCCGTTGGACCCCGTGCTGTTGGCGGGACAAGTGACCGACGTGCAGCTGCCCGTGTAGGCTTGGCTTCCGCTGTTCCACGCGATGGTCCCCGAGTAGCCCGCGCTGCAGGTGCAAGTCCCGCTGCCGCCGGTGCTGTTGGCAGGACACGCGACGACCGTGCAGCCAGTGCCGGCGGTCGTGCCGTCCCCGGAGGAGCCGACGGGACACGAGCAGCTGAGGCCGGTGGCATTCGCGCCACAGCTCGCGCCCACTGTGCACGGAGTGGCCACAGCGCTACACGCGCCTTCGCTGCCTGCGACCGCGCAGCTGTCGCAGCTGCCGTCGCAGGGCAGATCGCAGCAGAACCCGTCCGTGCAGGCGCGGCTCCGGCACTGCGCCGCCAGCGTGCACGCCGTCCCCTCGGGCGCGCCGAAGTTGGACAGCGTGACCGTCCCGACGCCGTAGGTGACTTTTGCCACCACGAATCCCGAGAAGACCACCTCGCCGAACGCCTGACCCGTGAGGTCGTTACCAGCGGTCACGATGGTGAGCGTTTGGCCTGCCAGAGCCCCTGTGTCGAGCGTTGCGTCGAGCGTCACGTTCAGTCGCGCGTTCGCCAGCTGCGTGAGGCTTCCGGTAACGGCCAATCGGTCGTAGTCGGTGCCGACGACGCCGCCTGCTCCGGTGACTTCGATGTCGACCACGGCCCGGTCACCCGCGGCGTTCTTCGCGAACGCCAGGTCCGAGGCTACCGTCAGCGTCCCTGCGCCCACGCCGGGCGCCAGACGCCCCGCGGTGTTGGCGGTCGACCGCCTCAGCGTAATGGACGTGGTGCCGGTGGCCTCGATCGTCCCACTCCCGGAGACGTCGTGGCTCAATGTCCGGGCAGTCCCGGAGGTGGGATCCGTGAGTCGCAACTTGCCCGTGGTGCCCAGCGTAACGCGGCCACCGCCCAGCGCCGCCGCGTCGTTGCCGCCCAGCTCGGTGGCCACGAGGACGCCCGAGGTGACCTGGAACGTCCCCTGCCAACCGGAGTTGTTGGCCGCGAGCCCCAGCTCGCGCGACGCCACACTTGGCGCGTAGGTGAGCGTCTTGGTCGCGCCGCCGTTCAGCGCCGCATAGAGGGTCCATCCCGCGGCGTCCGCGGTGTCGAGTGTGGACGCGTGGTCCACGTGAACCACTCCGACGACAGAGTGGCCGCCGGAGCCTCGGAGCGTGCCCCCTGCCAATCGAAGCTCGTTGAAGTCCGCGAGGTTGGCGGACGCCGCTGTCCCGCCCGTCTTGACCGTGAGCCTGCCAAAGAACTTGGCGTTATTGTCCGCGATGACCGTGCCCGAGCCGAGCTCGAAGACATCGACCGTGGTGGGCGAGAGATCCGGCGAGCCGTTCCACCCGGTGGGGTCCGTGTTCCCCCAACCGTGGGCGCCGCCGCCCCACACCCAGCGCCTACCGTTGGCGCACGCGCCGCCCTCGTTGCGCTGGCCCGCTGGGCAACAGTCACCCGCGCCCGCCCCAATGCACTCGCTGCTCGAGCATGAACCGTGGCACGCCCCGAAGGTCGTGTTCGCGGTGGGCGTGCAGGCCGTGAGCACATACTGACCGCTGGAGACCGTCGCGCACGGCGCACACGTCACGCCGTTGCCGTACGTGCCGGTGAGGCAATTGCAGATGAAGGACCCCGGCGCATTGGCGCAGGTGGTGGCTGCGTTGCAGTTGTGGGTGCCCGCCGCGCACTCGTCGATGTCCGTGCAGCTCGT
Organism: Pseudomonadota bacterium; assembly: GCA_005776725.1. GTDB lineage: Bacteria > Myxococcota_A > UBA9042 > SXOO01. The sequence goes on from SXOO01000004.1 coordinate 26,688, forward strand.
GCCGTTCCCCGTGAAACCGGACGCGCAGGCGCACGTAAACGCCCCCGACGTGTTCGTGCAGACCGCGTTGGCGTGGCAATTGTCGGTGTTCGCCGCGCACTCGTCGATGTCTGTGCAGGTGATCCCGTTGCCGCTGTAGCCGGCCGAGCAGGCGCACAATCCGGAGGGCTCGGACCCGGCGCAAGCCCCGTTGGCGCTGCAGGCGGAGGAGACGATGGCCGCGCCGAGGCACACCTTCTGGGTACCGGTCCCATCGCACACCGACTGGCCCTGGCCGAGGCACACCCCTCCGACCTGGCAGGTCTCCGCCGCCGGCACGGTCGGGCAGGGATCGACGTCAGTGCAGAGCATGTCACCGTCGACGTCGCCGGACGCGTCGTTGCCGGTGCACACGTCCAAGGCGTTGCACACTGCATCCCCGTCGTTGTCTGCAACGAGGGCACCGCTGGACGTTGCGCTGCGGGCGATAGCGATCTGGGAGGCTGGCAACAGGTTGGCCACGCCGGTCGCCGTAATCGTCTTGCCGGTGGTGTTCACCGTGGCGGCGACCTGGGTCCACCCGGCCGTGGTGGTGGCGACAAAGACCTTGAGGTCGCCCTCCGCGAGCCCGAGCGCGGCCGCGCGCTGGTTGTCGTAACGGATAGTGACGTCCACACCCGAGAAGGCCAGCGCCGAGCCGCAGCTCCCGAGCTCGTGAATCGAGACGGCGTCGACCAAGCCCGAGGACACGCTGGAGTGATCTGGCGCGAGGAGCGACAGGGAGAGCGTGTCTGCGGTGAGCCCCGTCAGGTTGGACAGGCGCAAACCGTTGACGAGGTCGGGCGCCGTGTCGGTGTTCGGCTCGCCCCAGTTCGTGTTGCCCGACACCACCAGGTTGGCCAGGCGCAGCTTCCCGGTGCTGACCGCCGTCCAGCCGGCCTGCGTACCGTCAGCTTGGGTCAGTGTGCGCCCCGCGGTCTGCGCGAGGGAGGCCCATGTGACTCTCAGGACCCCGCCATCCGCGATGACCCGTCCGTTGTGGGTGAAGGTGCCGCCGATGGACAGCGTGCCGGCGCCCCGGATCGTCGACGAGGTCGAATTTTGTGCGAGCCGAGTCGTGAATACACCGCCGGTCGACAGCGTGCCGCCCGAGCGCAGCTCGACCGTGGAGGTCGACCCGACGCCCACGGCGACATTCGCAGCGCCACCCATCGAGAGGGAGACACCATCAACCGCAAGCCGTCCGGTGGCGCTGGTCCCCGAGGCGACGTTGAGCGCTCCGGTCGCCGACAGAGTGAGAGACGCAGTCCCTGCCGTGAGAACTAGAGCCGCGTTGTTGCTGGGGGAATCAGCCACGTTGAGTCCGGCTTTGAACGAGATCCGCCCTGCACCGGCCGTGGTCGCCAGGGGCAACAGCGGCTGGCTCACCCCGTCGTACTTCGTGGAGCCACGCAGAAGGAGGCTGCCGTTGATGTTGATCTGCGAGGCGCTGTCGACGCTGAGCGTCGACACAGCTGCCCCACCGGCGCCCGTCCCAACGGCTAGGTCCAGCAGCGTGGTGCCGACCACCCCGCCGTTGATGGCCTGAAGGGTGCCGCTCGCGGTCGGCGAGCCCGTTCCGAGGTTGATGGACCCCGCGAAAGTGGCGGTGCCCCCGTCAACGGTCAAACTCCCCTTTGCATTGACCCCGGCGCCGAGGGTGAGGTCCCCGGTCGCGGCCAGAGTGGGGGCGGCCGTCCCAGCCTTGAGCACCACGGCCACGTCGTTGTTGTTGGTATCTGCCAACGTCAGGGCGCTCTTGAACGAGATCCGGCCGGGACCGGGCGTCGTCGCCAGGGGCAATAGCGGCTGGTTCACGCCGTCGTACTTGTTGGAGCCACGCACGACGATGCTTCGGTTGACATTGATCTGCGATGTGCCATCCACGCTGATATTCGCGACGCCCGAGTCCGCATGCACCGCTCCGAGGTGCAAGTCGAACCCCGTATTGGCGACCACCCCGCCGTTGATGGCCTGGAGCGTCCCATTCGCGGTCCCAGCCCCGAGGCCTAGGACGATATAGGGGCCGAACGTGGCGCTGACGCCATCCACGGTCACGGCCCCCGTCGCGTTGCTACCGGAACCAATAGAGAGCTCTCCGGTCGCCACCAGAGTCGACGCGGCGGCGCCGGCCTTGATGACGACTGCCGCGTTGTTGTCGTTGGTGTCGGCCACGTAGAGGCCTTCAGTGAACGAGAGCCGGCCGGGGCCCGGGGTCGTCGCGAGGGGCAGCAGCGGCTGATCCACGCCGTTGTACTTGTTCGACCCGCGAACGAGCAGGCGGCCGACGGCGATCCGCGACGTGCCGTCTACGCTCAGGTTCGCCACTCCGCCCGCGAAGTGCTGCTGCCCCAAGAATAACTGGGCCGTTGCGCTCGTCAGGATCCCGCCGTTCAGCAACGTCAGGTTCGCCGTACAGGCGCTGGCAGCGATGTCTGCGTTGGCGCCGCTGAGAGTGACCACGCCGCCGTCGACGGTCAGCGTGCCCTGCGAGGCGGACCCACCGCAGATTTGCAAGGCGGAGGTGATCGTCAAGTCCCCGCCACTCGCCACGGTCAACTGCCCGACAGAGGAGGAGGAGCCGGCGAGTGTCACACTGCTCACTGACGCGCTGTTGGTGAGCGTACACTGCGCGGGCGTCAGTGAGGCGGTCCCGATCGAGACAGCGTCTGCCGCCCCGGGAATCGCCCCACCCGACCAGTGAGCCCCCGTGGACCACGTGCCGGGCGTGGTCGTGAGCGACACCGGGGCGGCCCACGCCACCCCGCTGAGCAGCGCGGCGATCACCGTGAGGCTCCAGCAGCACGCTGCCGGCCGCCCCACGGCGTACCGCCCCTCGCGCGGGCGCCCGGGCCGCTCCGGGGGCAGCGCCGCGAACGTGGGGTCTGCTCCGACTACGGGTCGCATGCGTCGCCGATCCCGTCGAGGTCGGTGTCGGTCTGGTCGGCGTTCGGCACGGCCGGACAGTTGTCGATGTCGTCCGACACGAAGTCGCCGTCGTCGTCGTCGTCGCACGCGTCGCCCACGAGGTCGCCGTCGAGGTCTTCCTGGGTGGCGTTCGGAGCGAAGGTGCAGTTGTCGCTACCGTCCGGGACGCCGTCGCCGTCGTCGTCGTCGTCGCACGCGTCGCCTGTGCCGTCCTCGTCGAGGTCCGCCTGGTCGGGGTTCGACGCGGCCGGGCAGTTGTCCGCGCCATCCGGCACCGTGTCGCCATCCGCGTCGGAGTCGCAGAGGTCTCCCGTACTGTCGCCATCTGCGTCTGCCTGGTCGGCGTTGTCCACGGCGGGGCAGTTGTCAGTCTCGTTGGGGGCGCCGTCGCCGTCGAGGTCGGGGTCGCAAGCGTCGCCCGCGGTGTCTCCGTCCTGGTCTTCCTGACCGGCGTTAGAGTCGGCGGGGCAGTTGTCGGCCGCGTCCGCCACACCGTCTGCGTCCTGATCGAGGTCGCACGCGTCACCTGCGGAGTCGCCGTCGGTGTCCGCCTGATCGAGGTTCGGGTCGAATGGGCAATTGTCGATGGCGTTCGGCACGGTGTCGCCGTCGTCGTCGTCGCAGGCCTCGCCGATGTTGTCTGCGTCGTCATCCGCCTGACCCGCGTTGGCCACGAGCGTGCAGTTGTCGTCCACGTCGAGCACACCGTCGTCGTCGTCGTCTTCGTCGCACGCGTCGCCCGCGCCGTCGCCGTCCGTGTCGACCTGAGCCGGATCCGCGACCAGATCGCAGAGATCCTGCGCGTCGGCCACCCCGTCATCGTCGTCGTCGCTGTCGCAGACGTCGCCCAAGGTGTCGCCGTCCGTGTCGGCTTGGTCCGCGTTCGGCGTGGTCGGGCAGTTGTCGCCTTCGTCTGCCGTGCCGTCACCGTCGTCGTCGCCGTCGCAGGCGTCGCCCTGGCCGTTGCCGTTCGAGTCGGTCTGGTCGGGGTTGGAGGTGAACGGACAGTTGTCGTCCACGTCGAGCACGAGGTCGTTGTCGTCGTCGTCATCGCAGACGTCGCCCGCGCCGTCCGAGTCGCTGTCGAGGTTGTCGGGATCCGGCGCTACGGGGCACCGGTCCACGGCGTCATCGACGCCGTCGCCGTCATCGTCCGAGTCGCAGACGTCGCCCACGGTGTCGCCATCGAGGTCTTCCTGACCCGCGTTCGCCACGATCGAGCAGTTGTCACCGGCGTCGGCGATCCCGTCCCCGTCGTCGTCGTCCGAGCAAGCGTCGCCGACGCCGTTGCCATCCGCGTCAGCCTGGTCGGTGTTCGGCGCCTCAGGGCAGTTGTCGAGCGGGGTTGGCACGCCGTCGTTGTCGTTGAGGCCGAAGTCACACGTGTCGCCGCACCCCGAGATGTCTCCCGCCTTGTCGGCGCTCCCATCGCCGTCCGTGTCGACGGCCACTGGCATCGCGGTGTCCCCACCCGTCCAGTCCGACACCTGCAAGGTGGTGCTGCCCTCGGGATCGACCTCGACCACGGCGGCGAAGCTCTCACCCTCGGGGTTCTCGGCCGTGGCCTTCGTTACCTCGATCTCGACCTCAATCGGCGTCTCCGAGTCGACGGCGACCTGGACGTCGCCGGTCGCCGGGTCCACGCCGAGCTGAACGCCGTCCACGCCTGCGCCTTCCGGCACCTTGGCCGTGGTGAACACCGCTTCACCGGACGGGAGGTCGGCGCCAGCGAAGACGGTGGGCGCCTCACCGTCGCCTACCGCGTAGGAGAGGCCCGAGCCGTCGCCCGAGGCGGACAGCACATCCCCCGCCTTGCCCGTTTCGACGCCCTCCGCGCCCAGGGTATAGCCCGGGCCGATGAGGCCGACGTCTGCAGCCTCGTCAGCGGTGGTGGTGTCGACGGCCACGTCGATCTCGGGGCCCTGCGGCACCAGGATCATGGCGGGCGGGTCGTCCTGGAACAGCGTGTCATCGGAGAAGGTGAACAGCACGCGGCTGCCCGGCATCTCTGCGATGGGCGCCCCGTTCACGTAACCCACCCGGTAGCCGTAGGGGTCGGTGGCGAGGAGCTCGGCGCCGCCGGTCTGCCGGAGCTCGCGGGCCATCGGAAACGACGGCTTGTGGCCGGGCTTTCCCCCGCCCTCTACGCAGAACGGGCAGGTGTGTGTCCCGAGGCGCGGCTTCGTCGGCGTGAAGTAGATCGGATTCTGGTTCTCAGGATCGCCGTAATAGACGCCCTCTTCGGCCTCTGGGTTCGTTGCGGCGCGATACTCCCAACGCCCGGACGCCGGGTCTACCGTGACGTAACGCTCTTGGCCGGGGTGGTTGTTGTCATAGACCAGGATGCGACGGCGGGAAGCGTCTGAGGGATCGATGTCGATGGCGTACGGCGTGATGGCGTGGCCGCCCTCGGGAGCCCCACCAGGGCCGACCTTCACGATGCCCATCCGGTAGAGGTCGACTTTGGCCGTGAAGACCTCGGCGAGGAACGCGAGCGCCTCCTTCCCGTCGATCGTGACGGTGGTTTCCGCCATGACCTCCTGAAGGCTCTGCGTGGCGAACCAGTAGGCGATCTCCCGCGCCAGCTTCTCGTTGTCCTCGATCTTCAGGCCGAACGTGATGTCCCCCCCGAAGGAGCCCGGCGTCTCGCCCGCGAGCCCGAGGTAGAGGATCTGCGACAGCACAGCGAAGCCCTCGCAGCGTCCCCCCTTCATGGACTTGTTGACCTGCTTCATCCACGACTTGCCCACGGGCGAGAGCTTGCACTCGTCGCCCGTGAGGGACGCGCACGCAGAATCGCCGAAGAGCCGCCTCACCTCGGTGCCGGTGAGCTCGGAGTTGTGTTTTGACCCGCCAAAGTTCTCGAACTGAAAGCCGTGGTTGCCGGGACGGAAGCCGGAGTCCACCGGACCCGTGGCGCCCGCCGGCGCGGCCGCCTCTTCGGCTCCGCAGGCCCCGAGCACCGCTACCATCAACAACCCTTGCTTCAGCCTCATCCGAGCCCCCCATGTCTGCCGAACAAGTCCGCTGGGGCCGAAGCCTCGCGGATGCGCGGTACCTCGTGGCCCACAGTGGCCTCAGGTCGCAAAGTTCCAGCCGTATGGCGTTTTAACACGAGCCCTATGACGAATGCGAGCCGCCCCGCAACGGGGCGCGTATCAGAACGCTCCTCATTTGGGAGCCGCCGGAGCTCGTCTATCGAGGTTCCAGACGGACGGTACATGGTACAGCAGCTCCAGCAACGTTGGGAGATCCCCCAGAGCATGGCCGCTGCGAACCAGATGGGGTTCACTCGGATGTGTCTAGGTTGCATGGGCTCTTCTCGTCGGTCGTGTTGTGGTTTTGGGTGACAAGAGCGCGGTCCCTCGCTGTCTTGTCCGTAGGTGGACTGATTGGCACGCGGGCGATGGTCATCCTGGGGCGATGTCCAAGGGGCCTTATCAAGACTCGCGCCAAGCCGGATGAATCGATGTAGGCCTGGAATCATGGGTGTTCGCCGTGTCGAAATTTCGGCACTCCTTCCGTTCGTGACGACGAGTCATCGACACTGCCGCTGGCTTTCCTCCCACGGACCATGGTTGACGGACCCAGGCCGGACTCCGAGCTAGCGCTTCTGCGCGGCGAGCTCGACCGGCTGCGGGCCGTCGTGAGCGAGGTCACTGCGGAGAACCTCGAGTTGAAAAATGAGCTGAGGCTCGGCTAGACCGCGCGGTTCTCGGAGGAAGTAGAGGTGGGCGTGTCGGACCTGGTGGCGAAGACGCGGGTGCGGTCGGGATGGATGCTCGACCCCATTCTGACGGCGCTCGGACTGACGCGAAGCACGTACTTCGACTGGCAGAGACGCCGCGCGGTCGGGCGTCTCGCGGACGAGTCGCCGGCGCCGGTGCGCATGAGGGCGTCGGGATGACCAATCTCTACGAGGCCCAGAAGTCCGATTTGATGGGAAGCGCGACATCGGACGCGCGGCCGACTTCTCCACGCTCGAAGAGCTGGTGCGGACCACCGCACCCGCGGCACGCATCACGGTCCGCGACGTGGGTCTCGTTCACGTGGCGCTCACAATCGACTGGCCCTTGCCGGACAGCGGGCGGGGCTCAACCTAGTGTGCGAATGCACATACTCTGTCGGCCGGTCACCTGGTGAGTCCAGCTCACGAGAAGCCGTGGGTGGTCCCCGCCAGGCGCCGAAGACCACCCACCGCCCTAGCGGATGGTGACACCGCTCTTGGATGGCCGGCCGGCGCTCGGATCCGTAGGAAATCCTCCGGGCGCCCCACAGCGCGCCTGATACAGCTGCGCGATCGGGTCGGTCGGGTCGACCGCGACACAGCGTGCGAAGTAGATCGCCGCCAGGGCGAGATCCCCCCGTTCGTAGGCGGCCCGCCCGGCCTCGAAGTTGTCGCTCGTGGAGATTCGCACCTCGATGAGCATCGCTGGCTCGTGATCCAGGACCTCGTAGAGGCCGACAGGCTGAACGCGCCCCCTCACGCGGACACGGTCAACGAGCCTCCCATGGAATCCGTGGTCAGAACCGAGCGCGTCCCACGTGTGGTGGGTGACCAGCAAGGGAAGGCTGTATGACCGCGTGAGGTCCTCGACCCGCGAGGCCAGATTCACGCTGTCGCCGATGACCGTGCACTTGACGCGGTTGGCGCCGCCGAGCGTAGCCATTGTCAACATCCCGGTGTTGATACCAATGCCGAGCAGAGTGGGCGCTTTTCCCTGCGCCACAGCGTCCAGATTGAACTCTCGCAGGCCGTCGAGCATACCCAGCGCGCACTGAATCGCCGCCGCAGGACGCTCGAAGAGCGCCACCACCGAGTCACCCACGTAGCTGTCGACGAACCCGCCGTTCTCGAATACGTGCGGCTCGAGGTACGTCAAGAGGCGATTCAGGAACTGGACGGTCTCGCTGGAGCTGAGCCGCTCCGCCAGGCTGGTGAAGCCGCGGACGTCGCAGAAGAGCACCGTGAGCTCCTTCTGCACACTGTCTCCCAAGACGATGTCTTGTATGCCCTGCCGCCCGAAGTTGAGCAGGAACTCCCGGGGCACGAATCGGTCGTGCGCACGCGCAATAGCGGTCTGGGCCGCCAGCGCAGCCTCCAGCTCGCCATAGAGGCGGGCGTTCTCGAGCGCCGCGGCTGCGTGTGTGCCGAGCACGTCGAGCACGACGAGTCGCTCCCGGTTGAACGCGCCCGCGATTTCGCGGTTCTCGACGTAGACCGCCCCGCGCAGCTGGCCCTGGTGCTTCAGCGCGAAGGCGAGCATGGACCGCGCGCCGGCGAGCGTTCGGGGATCGTCGCGAAGGCGGACGTCCTCCTTCGCGTCGTGCACCACGACGGCGGAGCCGAGCTCCAGCGAGCGCTCGAGCACGCGCACGCACAAATCGGCGTTGCCGCGGAGCGGGACGTCGAGCGCACGAATGCCGCTGGCGTCGCCAACGGCCACCACACGGGGGGCGCCGTCACGCACCAGGACGAGAGTGACCGTAGTGGCGCCCGCGTTGTGCATGAGGAGCTCGATGAGGCGCGATACCAGCTTGTCGCTCACGATCTCCGACGCGATGGCGGCGATCGCGTTGGTCATGGCGGCGATGTCTACTGCGGCCAGGGTGCCCACGGAGGCCTGGGCCTCGGGCCCAGGCAACGCGGCGCCGAGCGCTGCTCCTGAAAGCCGGGCGACTTTCGCCTCGGCCCCCCACTCGGAGTACGCGTTGAGCGCCTCGCGCAGCCAGAGCCCCGCCTGGACCGGCCGCGAAGCCTCGTGGCTTGCCCGGGACGCAAGCTCGCAGAGCAGCGCCTCCTCGTGCAGAAACCCAGCGCTTCGCGCTGCCTCGATCGCCTGACCGTGGAGGTCGAGCGCGTGCAGGTGCCGCCCACGAACGCGGGCCAGCTCGGCCTCCAGCGCGAGCTGGCGGTGCAGCTGGTTTCGCGGGCAGGCGGCCGCCCACTTGCGGAGCTTCCCAAGCGCCGCCGTCACGGGTCTCAGCGACTTGTCGGCTCCGCGTCCGACGAGCCGCAGCCGGAGGAGGCCGCCGAAGAAGGTGAGGACCGGGAGATAGGGGAGCCCGAGGATCGCCTCGCCCAGGCGCTCCGCTGCCTCGAGGTGCACCAGGCCGCGCGCAGGCTCGTCCATGATGACGGCCAGCTGCACCTTGAGGGTGTGATAGACGCACGCCTCGGTGCGCTCGGCCAGGGACTGGTATCGCTCGAGCGCCGCGCGTTCGTCGAACGCGTCGCCCACCAGCGTAAAGCCGTCGCGCTCGCGCCGCCGGTAGACCTCCACTACCTCGGTGATCAGACCGGAGAGCGCGTACGCTCCAACCTCCTTCCGCAGGTGGGGGCGGGCCGCAGCGGAAGCAGCGCTGAGGGCAGGCAGCGGGTCGCCCGCCAGGAAACGCACCACGAGGTGGTAGGTGCCCGCCCACATGGCGTCGAAGACGTTCCCGACGCTGGGCCCCACTTCGTACGCCGTCCGCAACCCAGGGAGGCTCTCGCGTAGCGGCTCTTGCCAGGGGCGCAAGAAGTTCTCGAGCACAAAGAGAACTTGGGGCCGGTGGCTCTCGGCCCCGAGCACGTCTACGAGCTTCAGCGCGGCCCTTCCGAAGCGGAACCCGGCCGCGGTATCGCCGAGGACACCGCTCAGTGTGATTGCATACGCCGCATAACCAAAGCACGAGACGGGCATGTTCCCGTGCTGGAGCGACAGACGGACCATCGAAAACACGAGCAGGGGAAAGAGCGGGCTCGCCATGCGAAAGGCCGCCGGCACCATCCGTTCGATCACCTGCATGCTGGCGATGATCGCCGGGTCCGTCATCTCTGGAAGCTCTACCAGCGCCTCGGGCGTACGGCCGCGCAGCGCCAGCTTGGTCCTGAGCAAGGCCAGGATGATGTGTCGTGTGCCCGGCTTCTCGGGGAAGTGGATCCCGTATGGCGCAAGGGCCTCGCGCCCGAGCCTCAAGACCTCGTCGACACGGTCCTCGGCGTTGGCGGCCATGAGGAGCGAGTCGAAGGCGCGCGCGCGTGCGTCTTGCGGGGCCCCGAGCTCGAACACGGCTCGGCCGTGCTTCGCCGCCGCCGGGAAGTTGGCAGCCAGCGCGCCCGACCAGGCGGCCCAAGCGTGGAGCTCGCCACGTTCTGCTGTCTCGCCTGCCTGGAGGCTTTCCAACGCGGCCTCGAACAGGTCCAGAGCGACCTCCCACGCCGCTTGACGGGCCGCCTCTCGCGCAGCCGACGTACACAGCCCGACGAGGCGAGCCCGGGTGGACGCGGACAAGTGCGGGAGTCCCTTTCGGAGGTGGTCGACGACGTCGAAGACCGAGCCCACAGGCTTCGGGCCGGCGCCGTCGAGCAGCCACTGCCCGCATCGCGCATGCAGGGCGGGCAGTTCCTCCGCGGAAACCAGCGTGCGCGCTGCGTGATGGATCCTGTCGTGGACGAACTCCATGGGTACCCAAGCAGACAGGGGCATCACGACGGAGTCTTCAAGCCCCGTGTCGGCGGGGGGACGCCCGAGGCGGATCTGGTCGAACGAGGCGTCGAGCGGCCGGATCAGGCCGGCCGTGCGCGCCGGGACCAGGGCTCGAACGATCTCCGCGAGGGCGCGATCATGTACGCCCGACACCACGCGCGCGCTGAACCGGCCGCCGAGGGTGGCTGCGGTGCTGAGAACCGCGCCAGTCTCCGCGGGCAGCCCCCGCAGAGTCCCGAAGAGCAGCTCGACCACGTTGGCCGTTGCGTCCATGGCGGAGATCTCGTCGATCGACCAGGTCCAGCGCTGCTCGGCGCCGTCGAACTTGAGGAAACCCCGGGTGGCCACCGAGTTGATGAACTCGCGCAAGAAGAGCGGGTTGCCGTGGGTCTTCCTTCGGACCTCTTCCGCTAGCTCCCGCACCTCGTCAGCCGCCGCCGACAGCGCCACTGCAAAGTAGCTCTGCACGTCGCCGGTGCTGAGCTCGCGAATTTCGAGCATCTCTAACTGCGACTCGGCCATCCACCTTGCGAGCACCCCGACCGCAGGCACCTCGTCGGACCGGAGCCCCAGCACGAGCTGCAACCCGAGATCGGGCAGTGCTCCTGAGAGGTGGCGCAGCACGCGGAGGGACGCTGCGTCGAGCCATTGGGCGTCGTCGACCACCAGCAGCGAGGCTAGGCCCGGGCGCGCGACGGATCTCACGGCCTCAGCCACGGAGTGCAGGAGCCTTGTCTCGTGCTCCTGGCCCGCGGACACCTCCGCATCCTCGGGGACGCCGAGGATTCGCTCCACGCGGCGCCGAGCTCCCGACTCGGACGTCACGCCTTCTCCCGGCCGTCCGGGGTGCCGAACGTCCTCCGCGCCGAGGAGCCCGAGGGGCCCCGTGTCGCCCGAGTACGGCAGCGCGGAGGCGCCGCCGTCCAGAGCCGGCGCCCTAGGGTCGTCCCCCAGAGTGCCGGAGGACATCAGCGCGCCGAGCGCCTGCCGTAGGACGAAGTACGGCTCTCCCGAGCGGACGGCGTCGCACCTTCCACGCCCGATGGCGCCCCCAGAAGCGCTCACCAACGCGATGTGAGCCTCCATGAGGGAGGACTTACCCACGCCTGCCGCGCCGGCGACGACCTGGAAGACCGGGACACCCGTCCCCGCGCGAGTCCAGGCGTCTGCAAGCCGCCCGAGCTCGACCTCGCGGCCAAAGAGCGCGGTAGGCAGCTGAAGCTGCGGGCTGACATCGCGCCCCCCGAGCTGCCGGGGCGCGTCACCGTCGCCCGAGGCGAGGCCCGCGGCGCACCACTGGAGATCCGCCAGCACGCCGCGTGCCGAGGCGTACCGGGCGCCGGGGTCCTTGGCCAGTAGCCGCATCACGATGCGGCTGAGCCCCGGCGGGACGAGGGGGTTCAGCTCGGCAGGCTCGGTAGGCCGGCGGGCGAGGTGCGCGTGGAGCAGCGTCGCGGGGTCGTCCGAGGCGAACGGCGGGCGTCCAGTCAGCAGCGAATACAAGGTGGCGCCGAGACCGTAGAGATCCGTGCGACGGTCGACCCCGTACGATAGGCGCCCAGTCTGTTCGGGCGCGATGTAGTGGAGGTGGAGTCGAGAGCCCCAGGGCACGCGGAGCTGGTTGGCGGTGCGCTCGAGGACGAGGGCGCGGTCGAAGCCGATGAGCGTGAGCCTCTGGCTAGCCGCTTCGTAGAACACGTTGGCGGGGCGGAGATCCAGGTGGGCCACGCCCGCGTCGTGGAGGTCAACCAGGACGCGGCTGAGCTGCAGCGCGATCTCGAGGACGAGCTGAACGCCATCCGCCGTAGTCGCCAGTCCGGGACGGAGCGGAGCCCCCGGCGCCGCCTTGAGCTCCAGCGAAGGGCCTAGAGGCGTTCGCACCCGCGCCAACGCGCGGCGAACGCCCGTGATGGCGAGATCCCGTGTGACCTCGAGCTCCGTATCGAGCGTCACCACATGCTCGCGCGAGACCCCCTTGCGCAGGGACTTGACCACGCGCTCGGGCTCAGTTCCCGAGTGAACCACCGTGTGCGTTCCATGGCCGAGGATGCGGGTCACTACTCGTCGCTGCCAGTCCCGAAGGTGCCACCCTCTGAGTGAGGCTTATGACGGCAGCACAGACATGACCCGATACCCACACCGGACCCGATCGGTCGATTGTGCGAGTAGTTCACGGGCTGCAGCACCTCGGCCGCGATGAATTGCGGGTCTGCGACCAGTTCGCCGATGCGGCGCAGTTGGCTGGCTCCCTCGATGAGGAGTTGCGCGTCGGCGAGGCGCCCGGACGCGGTGATGAGGTCAGCATTGACGGCGGGCCACCACGGGCTCCCTTGGGGCGTGCGAGCGGGTGGTGGACTCGAGGACGCCCCGCGCCACCAGCCAGCGCAGGAACGCACCCCGAAGTGGCGTGGCCATACCCAGCGCCGATAGCGGCGCTCGCGGCGCTCGTAACGATCACGCGCGGTGTCGGAGTACAGGTTGGGGCTCAAACGAACCTCTCGCCACGTGGGCGCTCAAATAGCAGTTGGGGGAAAACGTAACACGAACGGAGAGAGCGGTCGACCCAAGGAAAACCCCAGCCTCGAGCTCCGTTAGGGGTTCGGTAGCATCCGGCGTGCGCCGTCCCCGCTCGTGGACCTCCCGCCACGCCCGGGTGGCACCTCCAGAGATGACCCACCGGCAGCCAGGCGGGCGGCGTGTGATCTCCAATTAGACTACGCAGCATATGTCACCTCCGCTTGGCTCCGACTCGAGCCGACGCCTGACGGACTCCCGCCTTAGTTGGAAGCCACCGCGAGCTGCCGTCGTCGATCATCGCCGGCGGACTCTACAAGGAGCTCGACTCGTTCATGATGACCGTGCCACGAACCCTGCCCGCGGTGCCGGGGCTGCCCCAGCGCCCCTCCGCGATGGACCCGTCGTCGCTCGCCGGGTTAATGCTGCCGGGCCCGAGCGCGGGTGCCTGTCCGCGAGGTGCTCACGGAGCGCTGAGACCTCCCAGAGAGCGCGCGGCGAGCTAGCGCTCTGGAGCCGCTCCCAAGCACCAGCCGCGCACGCTTCGGGACCGTCTCGTTGCGCGCGCTAAGCGAGGCCGTTAGGCTCCGTCCCGTCCGGGAGAGGCCACAGGGGGCGGCGCAGCGTGCTTCGAGGGGTGCTACTGATCGTGGTATTGGCGGCATGCACCGCCGAGAGCTTGTCTGCTTCCACGGACGCCGGTACCGACGCCGGCACGAACGCCGATCCGGACGCGACCGTCCTCGACTTCGGCTCTCCTCCCCCCGACCTCCCCGAGCCGCTGGACACACACGAGCGAGACGGCGGCGAAGACGCGGCCTCGCACGATCTCGACGCCCCCTCGGACATCGCCGCGGACGTCCCGGCGGGTCTTCCCCCGGACGACGCACCGGGTGAGCTGCCGGCTTCGGATGACACGTGGGTCGACGTGGTACCGCCGGACGCCTGGGTCGACGCGGGGCCGGCGTTCGTCCTGGGCAGCATGAAGGCGATCCCGGACGCTCCGTGCGCCGGGGCAGCACTCGAGATCACCGTGAACGTCTCGAAGGGCGCTGGCGACGTCGAGCTCACGCTGTCTGACGCGAACGGTGACTTCAGCTCGGCGCCCGTCATCGAGGTGCTCACCCTCGGCCCCGGCGAGACTACGGTGACTCGGCCGTTCGAGCCGACCCTCGTTGGCACCAGCTTCCGTTTGAGGGCCACCCCTCTCGCGGGCGGCGCGTTCGTCGAGTCGCAGCCGTTCGCGCTCCACCCCTACCCGACCGTGACGCTCGACGACCAACGCGGGGTCCGTCTCCTTCCCGGGGAGGGGCACACGGTCACCGCGACGCCGAGCGCACCCGTGAGCTTCGCGTGGGACTTCGGGCCAGACGCTACGGTGACTGGCGGCGACACCGCGACACCGACGGTGTCCTGGAGCACACCCGGGTCGAAGCCGGTCTCGGTTCAAGTAGCGGGGCTCGGCGGTTGCCCGGCCAGCGCGAAGGCCGTGGGGGTGCTCAACGCGCCTTGGGTCCTCGGGTGTGAGATGGAGATCGCGGAGGGCACGCTCAGCGTCTCCGGTGACGCCAGCCTCGTCGGCCAGAACGCGCAGGCCTGGGTATGTGGCGGCGGGAAGCTGGCAGCCAGCGGCGGCACCCCGATCCTGACGGTGGAACCGGGTGGAGGGGTGGTCATCACACCCAGCCCTACGGCCAGCCCTCCCGGCGACGAGGGGGCGCTCACGGTGTACGTCAAGTCGGGTGGCAGCCTCGACTGCGGCGGCGTCCCGACCTATGTGGTGGCCGAGGCGGGCGCCAGCCTCGTCGCGTGCCCAGCTCCCTTCACCTGCGCCGCTATCACCGTGCACACCGAGCTCACGACCGGCTGCGTCACGCCTGGAGTCGAGCCCCTCGCGCTGACGGTAGGGGCGCTCCCAGAAGCCCTATGCCCTGAGGGGAGCTTCTTCGTGCCGCTGGCGCAGACCGGGCCTGCGGGCGGAAAGAACACCTTCGTCATCCAGGTCTCCGACCCGGGTGGCGAGTTCGCGAACCCCAAGACGGTCGGGACGCTCTCGGGGCAGAGCGCCGCCGGCGTGAACGTGGAGCTGCCGGGGCTGGTCTCGGGAGAGACCTACCGCTTTCGCGCGATCGCGTCGGATCCGCCAACCCTCAGCCCGCCTAGCGCTCCCTTCATGATCCGGTCACCGCTCCCCGCCACCTTTCACCAGAGCGCGAAGCTGGTCCTCGTGGGCGAGGACATGGTGTTCACCAACTTGACCAACGACGTAGAGTCGTTGGTCTGGGCCCTGAGCGGGGACGTGCAGCAGTCTTCCGTGTCGGACTCCCAGATCACGGCGAGCTGGCTGTCACCTGGCCTCGAGGACGTGTCCCTCACCGTCACCGGCCCTGACGGGTGTACCGATACGCTCACGATGCCCGACACGGTGCGCGTGCTCGGCTGCGACGTGACCCTGCCCGGCGTCACGATCACCGGGGCGGTGAGCCTGGACGGCCCGTCAGAGGCGACCACGGTGTGTGGAGGGGCTGTTGCCTCGCTCACCGCGCCCACGGCCGACACGGTGCTGGCGCCGGGCGCCTCGGTGGCCGTGACTGGCGAGGCAGTCGATCAGCTCTTCGTGGTGCCGGCGAACGCCGCGCTCGTGGCCTCGGAGTCTTTCCAAGGGGTGATCCTCACGGAACCAGGGGGGATCCTCATGAACGTGGGCGCGGCGAGGATTCTGGAGTGCCCGGGCCTCTCGCTCCACGGCGAGGAGGCCGCCTGTCCCCCCTATGAGGTCGTGCCGCACGCGCTCACCGTGGAGACGCCACCCAACGTGTGTGATGGCACCACGGTCGAGTTGGGCATGACCCGCGCCGGGCTCTTCGCGATCGACGCCACGTTCCGCCTCGAGCTCTCGGACGCCAATGGGAGCTTCGCGAACCCGGTGGTTCTGGACACTCTGGACGACAGCGCAGGAGACGCGCCGGACGACCGCTTCACGGCGTCATTGTCAGGCCCCACGGGCACCGCCTACCGGGTCCGGGTGGTCTCCGAGGGGCCGGAGGTCATCGGCGTGTCCGAGCCGTTCGCGATCTCGACGCCGGCCAACGTCACCTACACGGCCTCGCGGCAGTTCTTGAACCTGGACGAGACCACGGTCTTCACTGCAGTAAACGCGGGGGGCTCGTCGTTGACCTGGGACTTCGGCCCGGACGCCACCCCAAAGACGGCGACCACGCCGGTCGTTCCCGTGGAGTTCGCGACCGACGGCGTGAAGTTTCCAGTGCTCACTGCCGTCACTCCAGAGGGCTGTGCCCGCAGCTACGTCGCGCCGGACGCCACGACCACCACCGAGGTGGTGAGCTGCGAGCCCCCGGTACCCGCGGATGCTTCCGTGATCACGAAGACCAGCGGCGCCCCCGGGGACGTGACGCTCGTCTGCCCAGGAGCGAAGGCCACCGCCAGCGGCGGCTTCCGGAAGATCTTCGTGCGGGCGGGTGGCACCTACCACTTCGGCGGCGGCGGGACGCACCTCATCGTGCTGGAGGGGAACGCGAAGGTGACCGGTGAGCTGAGCGGGGCGCCCTACGTGATGAAGAGCAACCAGTCCATCGTGGCGTTCAGCAACCAGAACCTGAGGTTCCTGCTCTGCCCGCCCGGAATCACGCTGGACATGAGCGCCCTCCCGGACGCCTGCCCCCCGTAAACGCAAGCGCTCAGGTGGGCCGAGTGTCCAGCCACGCCTTGGTTCGGGCGTGCTCGGGGCCGCGCTCGGTGCGCTTCGTGCGGTAACACGATCCGCGAGCGATCAGCTGGGTCTCGTGCCGCTTGCCCGGGAACGCGGCCTTGAGCTCGTTCATCACCGCGTCGGTGTCGAAGAACTTGCACGAGAAGATGTCGAAGTAGGCCCGCCCGGTCTCTTCCTCGACGTGGAGCGCCACGTGCGACTCGGCGATCATGGTCATGGCCGAGATGATGCGCCGCCCCTCGGGCGTGACCGACCGAAGCACGTAGGGCCGCATGATCGGCGTCATGTCGATCCGCTGGGGCAGGAGGTCGAACAGGTTGAACAGCCCGTCCATGTCTCCCGGGCCCGAGTAGCCGTCGATGTTCATGAGAAGGTGAGGCCCGAAGTCCTCCGTGGGACGCACGGAGTCGTCGCCGAAGCGCGCGGGCCGACGAGTGTGCTGAACGCTCATGTTGCGCACGGGCAACGCGTTCTGCAGGTAGGCCTGGGCCTCGCGGGTGTCGAAGGCGTGGGGGGCCACGAGGTCGACGAAGTAACACTCCCGGAACGAGAATGTGTGGAGGGTGAGGTGCCCACCAGCGAGGAACACGAACGCCGAGATCCCGCAGTCGTCCGGCTCTACGCCGTTGTAGTAGGGGAGCAGCATCGGCGGCATGGCCGGAGTGGCGCCCAGGTGAACGGGCAGCTCTTCCATGAGCTCGTGCACCAGCCGGATGTCGTCGAAGCGCGAGCGGTGACCGCCAAAACCGTCCATCGTGAAGTGCAGCATTGGAGAACCTCCTGACCGTGCCCCGGGCCGTGGGGGGCGCGGAGAATGCACCTTCCACGCAGCGACGCAACGCGTTTTTCGCGCCTGGATCACGACGTTTCACGGCAGACTCCGGCGCGATGACCGCCCCGCCTCTCCTCCAGCGACTCCTCGATCGGCTCTATGTCTCGCTCGCCAACGGGCCGACGCTGAACTGCCGCCCGCACTCCAGCCGACAGCGGCTCGACCTGGCGGAGCTGTGCAAGTGGGCGGTCGTTCGCCCAGAGGCCGTTCTGGCGGACCTCCTGGGGCCCACCGGAGAAGCCGTCCTGGCGCCACCAGCAGGCGAGTCCCCAGCCGATCGATGGGAGCGCGAGGAGGCGCTCGGAGGCGTGTTGACGCGCCTGCGCCACGTCTTCGAGGACAGCCGGAGCTACGAACAGGACACGGGCGCCAACGCGCTGTTCGTCGGGTTCCCCATGCTGAGCCTGCGACTCGGTCCGAAGCGCATCTTCGCGCCCGTGTGCTTCGTGCCGGTCGACATTACCCAACGTCACTCCCCATCGCCGCGCGTCACGCTCGCGTGCCGCGGGGACGGCGCCGACCGGGTGTTGCCCAACGAAGCGCTGTTGGCGTGGCTCGAAGAGGTCACCGGGCAGCCGGTACACCTCGGCGAGCTGCCCGAGGATGTCCCAACGTGGGAGGAGATCCGGCTCGTCGTCGCGGCGGTCGCGGGCGCCCTGGAGCTCGTGGCGCCAGAGCTGGGCTCGGCGGTGCCGCTCATCCCAGCGCCTCGCGCCGAGGACGAGGTGGCAGGGATCCTGCCGGTCGCGGTGCTCGGCCTCTACCCGGTCACGCATCAGGGCCTCCTGACCGACCTCAAGGCGTTGGGCGAGAACCCGCCGAGCGATGGGCCCGCAGCGCGGTTCCTCCGAGCGGACGTGGTCCCGCCGGCGCTGGTCCCGCCGCCGTACGACCCGGCGAACGAGCGACTGGTCGCGCGCGCCGACCCGTGCCAGGCCCGCGCGGTCCGGCTCGCGCGGGGGGCCACCGCCCTGGTGGTGCATGGTCCACCGGGGACGGGCAAGTCGCAGACGATCACCAATATCATCGGCGACCACCTTGTCCGTGGGCAGCGGGTGCTGTTCGTCTGCGAGAAACGCGCTGCCCTTGACGTGGTCCACCATCGCCTCGATCGCCTGGGGCTCGGAGAGCTCTGCGCCGTGGTCCACGACGCGCGGCGCGACCAGCGCGACCTGTACCGCGCGGTCAGAGACCAGCTCGATGCCCTTGCGGAGCGGCAACCGCCCGGCGGGGCGACGCCAGATCGTCCCCCGGCGACCCGCCTCGACGCGCTCGACGCCGAGCTGGCCGCGCTCTACCGCGAGCTGCGCGCCGGGTACGACGCCGTGGACGGCGGGCCCGAGAGCCTCCACGCCCTCGTCGGCGAGTGGATGCTGATGAGCGTGAGCCCTGTGCTCGCTCGCGACCCCGCCCTACAGGAGGTCGCCTTGCCCATCGAGGAGGTGCGCCAACGTGAGCGGGAGGTGCGCGAGGCGCTGGACCGCGCGGAGGCGGCTGCGCTTCCAGAGCACGAGTGGTTCACCGCCACCCAGCTGCGGCTTCAGGATCTGCGTGCGGAGCCCGCCCAGCGATGGCAAGAGCGGCTATCGGCCGCTATCCGCCTTGCAGAGGCCCTGGACGCAGTCCCGGCGCCGGAGTCCCTGCCCTTTCGAGCGCCCGCGGACGGGCCTCTCGGGAACCCCGAGCCGGAGGCCGAACAGCGGGTCAAGGCGCTCCACTACGTCGAGACCGCGCTCGCTGCGTTACCGGCCGACACGATCGCCTCCTGGGCTGCGCACGCGGACGAGGCGCTCTTACGGGCGGCCGCGGAGGCGGTCGGCGCGCTGGGCGCGGATCTGGACACCGCGGAACGGACCCCACCGGCGCCCGACCTGGCGCTGATCGCCAGGGATCGCCTCCAGCTGCCCGAGGTGGTGCGCTGGCACGCTGCGCTTCAGGCATGGACGCGCGTGGCGAGTCGATGGTGGGGCATCTTCTGTTTCGGCCGACGCCGCGCCGCGCGCCTGGTGCTGGAGCGGTTCGCCGTCCCCCTCGAGAGCGCGGACCGCGTCTTGTCCTTCCTGGGACTCGAGCGCTCCGCGCGAGTGCTCGTGGACGTGCTGTCCCGGGTGTTCCGAGACCCCCGCGAGTTCACAGGACCCCGAGAAGCCGCGGCGGCCGTACGCGGCTACGAGGCGCTCGTCCAGGCCGTACAGTGCGCCGTCCCCGGGCTTCGCGCCGCGCTGGCGGACGTGGAACGCCACGCGGAGCTGGTGACCGAGCTCCGGGAGTCGCCGGGGCGCGCCGCTGCGATTCGAACCGCCGAGGAGGGCCTCGCATCACCGCTGTTCACGCCGGCGTTTCTCCGCGATCTCGGCGTGGCGATGCGCCGCGGCGTGGCCGTGGCCCCGCGCCTCCGCGCATTGCTCGACCACGTTGGCTCGCTCGAGGCCACCGTACGCGTACAGGAGGCGATCCTCTCTTTGCCCGCGGGACTTCAGCCCCTGGTTGCTCGGATGGCTTCGCTCGGCGCCTCGGCGCCCGAAGGGTTCGTCGCGCTCCTCAAGGGCGCGCTGCGCCACGCGGTCACGAAGCGACTCGGAGAGCAGCCGCTACTCGGCCAACTCGACGACACCTGGTACCGGTCGCGTTTCGACCGCTGGAACCGCCTCGCCGACCAACGACACGACGCGGTCCGCGACGTCGTCCTCACGCAGTGGCTCGCGCGGCAGAAGCAGCGCTTGCTGGCAGGGACTCAGTCGCGTCTCGGACCGCAGGGGGCAGAGCTCCGAAGGCGGCTCGTGCTCCGTGGTGAGCGCGCGCTACGCCTACGCCAGGTCATCGCGCTCGGTCAGGACCAGCGGAGCGCTGACGGGGACCCGCTCTTCGACTTGAGGCCTGTGTGGATGGCGAGCCCAGAGACCGTGGCCCAGGTCTTCCCGCGCGCAGCGCTGTTCGACGTGGTCATCTTCGACGAGGCGTCGCAGTGCCGCCTGGAGCACGCGCTCCCGGTGCTCGCGCGGGCGACCCGCGTCGTGATCGCGGGCGATCCGAAGCAGCTGCCCCCCACACGATTCTTCGAGGCCGTTGTCACTAAGGGGGACGCGCTCCCGGTGGAGCTGGACGACCAGACCCTCTTCGAGCGTCAGCAGGCCGACGTGGACGACCTGCTCGGGGCAGCGCTCAACCTCGAGTTGGACGCGGCACACCTGGACGTCCACTACCGCTCGCGCGACGCGGCGCTGATCGCCTTCTCCAATCGGTGGTTCTACGAAGGGCGCCTGCAAGTGGTCCCACCCCCACCAGGGCCCACGGCGCCGCCGGTGATTCACGTCCGCCACGTCGCCGGCGCGGTGTACGAGAAGGGCGTCAACCCAGCAGAGGCCCAGGCTGTGGTGGAGGCCGTCCGCGAGCTGCTCTCGCGCGCGGAGCCGCCTTCGGTGGGCGTCGCGTGCATGAACCGGGCACAAGCCGACGCCATCAACGACGCGTTGGAGGCCGCCGCGGAACAGGATCCCGCGTTCGCGGAGAACCTCGAGCGCGCCCGGCAGCGGCGCGGGCGCGCCTCTTCGGAGGGGCTGGTCGTGAAGAACCTGGAGAACGTCCAGGGCGACGAACGGGATCACCTGGTGATCTCAACCACGTACGGGCCAGACGCAAAGGGCCGCTTCTACAAGCGGTTCGGGCCGCTGGCGGCGCCCGGCGGGGGCCGTCGGCTCAACGTCCTGGCCACGCGGGCCCGCGAGGCGATCCATGTTGTCACGTCCATCCCGCGAAACGAGTACGCCGCGCTACCGGAGGTCCCAACCGGCGAGCAGCCGAACGGGGCCTATCTGCTCCTCCAGTACCTGAGTTGGGCCGAAGACCAGGGCCGTTCGACCACATCGAGCAACAACCAGCCCACTCGCGACCCGATCGCCCGGGCGTTGGCGGCCCTACTGCCGGGTCCGAGCAATGGGGGCCCGAGCTCCGAAGGGTTCACCATCGACCTCGTCACGGGCGCACCACCGGTCGGTGTGGTGCTGGACGGTCCGCGTTATGCGCGCGCAAACGATCCCGTGGAGTGGGACCAGTTCCGGATGCGCGTGCTCATGGAGAGCGGCTGGCGGCTGCTGCGCGTGGCGGCCCCGGAGCTCGCCTATGACAGCGCCGCGGTTCTGAGGCGCCTCGCGCACCGGTGAGCCAGGCTCCCAACGCCGAAGCACGGCCGGGTCCAAGTTCACCGGAGCGCGAGAGCGCGGAGGTGAACCGGGCCGGGGAGCTCTGCTGCCCCGGCCCCAACATGAACTCACCCCGGGGGCGACCAGCAAACATGTTGTGGGGGCTGTCAGGATTGGGCACTCTCAGACACAGGGGAGGCCCAGTGTGGTGGCCGAGCGCGGGCCCCCCGAGAGGCCGTTCAGGTTGGAGCTCCAAGCCAATCAGCTCACCGTCAACGCGGAACAGCGGCTCCTGCGCCTCCTCCGGTTGAGGGCGGATGTCCGCCGGCGCCTCGACGGGATCACAGCGAACTACCATGAGACGCTCGAGCCGCTCGTCGAGTGGCTGACGGAGAGCCTCGCCGAGACCTGTCACCTACGCCTGTTGTCGGACGACTGCCAGTGGCTCATCCCAGTGGCCAGCTACGATCGCGATCCAGAGCTCGCGGCGCAGGTGCGCTCAATCACAGCCCGAGTTCCCGTGGGGATCGACGATCAAGTTCTCACGCGGCGCGCCCTAGAGAGCTCGACTCCGCTGTACCTGCCGGACCTCGGCCGCAATGACCTGAGCCCGCTGGTCAAGCC
>SXOO01000134.1 GCA_005776725.1 Pseudomonadota bacterium
CGCCGACGTGTCGATCCTCGCCTATACCGCCAAGTACGCGTCGGCGTTCTACGGGCCCTTCCGCGAGGCGCTCGACTCGGCCCCTCGCGCGGGCGACAAGAAGACCTACCAGATGGACCCCGCCAACCTCCGTGAGGCGCTCCGCGAGCTCGCGCTCGACGAGGCAGAGGGCGCGGACATCGTCATGGTCAAGCCGGCCGGCGCGTATCTCGACGTGATCTCGGCGCTCCGGCAGAACACCACGCTCCCCGTCGCGGCCTACCAGGTGAGCGGCGAGTACGCCATGCTCCACGCGGCCGCCCGCAACGGCTGGCTCGACCTGCGGCGCTCGGCCCTCGAGAGCCTCCTGTCCATCCGGCGCGCGGGCGCCGACGTGATCTTCACGTACTTCGCGCGTCAGGCGGCGGAGTGGCTGCGGGGCGAGTGAGGCTCCCCTGGCGCCGGATCGGCCTCGCGGCCTGGGCGTCCGTCTTCGTCCTGGCGCTGGCCGACGTGTGGTGGGGGGTGTTCTCCTACCGCGCGACCAACGCCCACATCGTCCGCGAGGTGGGGCTGTTCCCCTACGCGGTCTACGACGTGGTCTCGCACGCCTGGCGGCAGCTCTTCGACCACCTCGACGACGTGGATCCCGCGGCCTATGCGCACTTCCTGGAGGCCCGCCGCGCGGCCTGGAGCCTTGATGAGCAGCCGCCGGCGCGGCGGAAGAACATCGTGTTCCTGCAACTCGAGTCGATGGACGCCGCGACGCTTGACGCCACGCTCGACGGCGGGCCCGTCATGCCCTTCACGCGGGCGCTCCGAGAGCGCGGCTGGGTCTTTGAGAACGCGCTGGATCAGACGGCCGTCGGGCGCAGCTCGGACGCGCACGTGCTCGTGATCACCAGCCAGATCCCGATCCAGAACCAGCCGGTGTTCACGCGGTACGACCTCTCCCATGTGCGCAGCCTCCCGAAGCTCCTGGCGCCGCTCGGGTACCGCTCCATGTCGTTCGAGGGCTATCAGGCGGAGTTCTGGCGCTGGAAGTCGAACCACCAGCGCATGGGCTACCACGCGTCCTTCTCCATGACCGAGCTGGACGCCAGCGAACAGCTCGGCTGGGGGATCTCCGATCGCTCCGTGGTGGAGCAGGCCGTCCAGCAGATGGTGGCGTCCACTCGGCCCTTCTTCGCGCACATCATGACGCTCACGAACCACCACCCCTTCCCGTTCGTCCGCGAGTCGGTCGGGGCACCGGCGCGGGGGATCGTCAACGACTACCTCCTGTCAGCTCGTTACGTAGACGGCGTCGTGAAGCTCCTCTACGACCGTCTGGAACAGCACGGGCTGCTCGAGGACACGATCGTCGCCGTCTACGCCGACCACGACAGCGGCATCACCGAGGAGCTGCTGCTCGCCCTCGGTCGTCCCTACCGGGCGGGGGTCGAGCACGAGCGTATCCCGCTCATCGTCACGGGCCTCGGCCCGCCCCGCGTGATCCGGCGACCTGTTGGCCTCGCCGACCTCGCCCCAACCGTGTTGCTCGCCGTGGGAGCGCCTGTGCCGCGGGCCTTGGTCGGCACGCCCCTCCAAAGCGCGGCGGGATCCGTGCTGCTGCCCAACCGGACCCGCGTCACCGGGGTCGACGGGGACGGGCTCGCGGTCGTCGAGCCCGTCCATGGCATCGAGCTCGAGACCTTGACGCGCCTCGCCATTCAACGGCCCCAGGCGCTGCCAGACTGATGCTGGGGATCGCGCTCGCGCTGCTCTCGGCACCGGCGCCCTCGGGCGAGATCGTGGCGCCGCACACCATGCCTCCGGGGCACTACGGGGTGGTGTTCGTGCTCGCTGGAGCCGACGCCGGCGAGCCCGACGCGGAGGGTCTTGTGAAGCTGCCGCTCAGCGTCCGGTTCACGCCGGTCTCTGGAGGCGCTGACGTGGTGCGCGACCTCACCCCGATCTGGGCCCGGCCCGGCGCTGGCGAGGCCTGGTGGCGACCGGCGTTGCGCGTGGTCAAGGGGCCGGACGCGAAGGGCGAATACACGGTCGGGCTCGAGTCGGGGGGGCGGCGCCTCGCGACCACCGCCACCACCGTGGTTGGGCCGTGGGGCTACGCCGCGGCCGTGTCCGCGGTGGTCCTCGTGTTGGGCACGCTGCTGGGGCTTGCCGTGCTGCGGTCCGGGCGCTGGCGCTGGGCCTCCCTGACGGGTGCCGCCCTGCTGGCGGGAGTCACTGGGCCGTGGTGGGTGGGCGGGCAGGTGGCCTTCGTGCTCCTCGGCCCCGTCCTCGCGGGCTTGAGGCGGAGCGCCGTGGGCCGGGCCACCTTCGTCTCCCGGGCTTCGCTCGCCGTGCTGTGCTTTCAGGAGCTCTACTGGGGCACCGTGGTCAACGGCGCCTTCTGGACCGCCCCCGTCGTGTCCCTGACTGGCCTCCTCGGCGTCGCGTATCTCGCGGGGCGCCTCGTCCGTTCGGACGCGCGTCGCGCCGCCTTGGCGCTGGTCCTCGCCGCGCTGGGAAGCGTTCTCTATGTGGCCACCAATATCTACAAGGCCTTCTTCCTCGACATCCCGGCCATCGCGGTGGCGGGCGACGCCGGGCAGGTGGGTCGCCTCCTGGACTCCGTGCTGCTCGTGACCCGGGTCACGCACCTCCTCGCCCTCTGCCTGCCGCTCGTGGTGGTTGGGCTGGCCATGGTGCCCGCGATCGCCGCCGACGCTACGCCCGAGGGTGGTTGACGCACTGCGGGTCGACCCCTATTAACCTGCGCCCTTGCGCGGCCCGGCTCCACTCCGGTGCACGAGCTCCCCCGAACCCCGAATAACGAGGTGGTGGGTGGTGTTTCGTCCCGAACTCCAACCCAACCTCTAGCGAGCAAGCCCCCCGATGACCTCCTCGACCCGCCCACTTCGCCGTGAGCCGCTCCTGGCTGTCCCGGTGCTCATGGCGATCGGCATCGCCATAGCAGCGTATCTGGCCCTGGTGAAGCTCAAGGGCCTGTACTTCATCGACTTCCAGTCCTCCTGCAACGTGAGCCAGGCCGTCAACTGCGACGCCGTTCAGCGGAGCGACCACTCCACGGTCTTGGGCGTGCCGCTCTCGGTTTGGGCGATCGGCACTTACTGCGCGTTCATCGCGCTCGCGTGGGTCGGCCTGCGCCGCTCGCAGGACCAGGACACGGCAGCTCGTGAGGACGCAGAGTCGGCCATTGACGTGCTCGCCTTCGGGTCCGGCCTCACCGTCCTGTATTCGGTGTACCTGGCCTACGTGCAGAAGACCCAGATCGGGGCGTCGTGTCTGTTCTGCTACGGCATGTACGCCACGCAGCTCGGTGTGTTCGTCGCCGCGCTCGTGGCGTCCCCGAAGGGGATCGGGGCCGTGGCTGCGGGCGCGCGCTCGCTCTTTGGCCGCTTCGCTGTGCTCGGCCCTGCCGCCGTGGCGTTCGGCGTGGGGACCGCCGCCGGCCTGTTCTGGTACGTGCGGGAGGAACAGCACCTCTACGTGGCCGGCTCGGACAAGGCCATCGCCGACGTACGCGACCTCATGGACGAGCAGAAGTACGCCGAGGCGATCGACGCCTTGGGCAAGCTCACGGACCGCACCGACACCTACGGAGCCAAGGCGCGGCGTCTTCGCGACGAGGCCTTCGCGCGGCAGTTCGGAGAGGACCCCGCGGCGTCGGCCGCGGCGCCCACGCCTGCGCCCGCTGATGCCGCCGGTTCGCCAGCCGTCCCCACCGCTCCACCCCCCACGCCCTCCGGTCCGGCCGCGAGCCCGGCCGTCGTCGCGGCCCCAGCGGTGGCGCAGCCCTCGATGCCGGCCCCGCCACCCGCCCCGGCCGGCCGCGTGCCCGCCGGAAGCCCCGGCAAGACCGGCGGCAAGCTCACCGACCTCGGCTGGAGCATCTTCCACGTCCCCATCACGGACGATGACTTCGTCTTCGGGGCCGAGGACGCGCCGATCACGGTGGTGGAGTTCGCCGACTTCGAGTGCGGCTACTGCAAGATGTTGTCGGAGACCATCCACACGATCCGAGACAAGTGGAAGGACAAGGCGCGCTTCGTCTTCAAGTTCTACCCCATGGACGGCGACTGCAATCCGCGGATGGGCGGCGAGAAGATGCACCCGGACGGATGCACGGCCGCCAAGGCGTCGTACTGCGCGGGCAAGCAAGGCAAGTTCTGGGAGGCCCACGACAAGCTCTTCACGATGCAGAAGGCCAACCAGCCGGACAAGGTGCGCGGCTACATGGGTGAGCTCGGAGTGGACCTCGCGGCCTTCGACGCGTGCCTCGCGAGCCCTGCGCCCCAGAACCGCATCAACAACGACATCCGCCTCGCCGCTATCGCCGGCATCAACGGCACCCCCCGCATGTACATCAACGGGCGGCTCCTCTCCGGCGCGTCGTCGGTGTCGATCATCGAGTACTACCTGCAGAAAGCCGGCGAGGCCCCCGCCGCGGTCGCCGCGCCGGTCGCTGCAGCGCCCACCGCGGAGCTGAGCGCCATGGTCGAGGTCACCACCGCGAAGGGGAAGGTCTTCATCGATCGCTTCGAGGCCTCCATCGACACGGCGGGACGCGCGGTCAGCCTCCCGGGCGTCAAGCCCACCCAGGCCAGCTGGTTCGAAGCCAAAGAGGCGTGCGAAAAGGGCGGCAAGCGCCTCTGCTCCGAAGAGGAGTGGGTCTCCGCGTGCGCCGGCACACCCGCGGTCGACGACAACGGGAACGGTTGGTTCAACGACGACACGATCGAGGGCAACCGCTACCCCTACGGCGTCTTCTACGACGCAGGCAGCTGCCACGACGACCAGGAGACGCTCACGGGCGCACCCACCACCACCGCGTCGAAGACCGCGTGCGTCACCCAGGCCGGCATCTACGACCTCACCGGCAACCTGTCCGAGTGGATCGACAACGACCAGAACCGCGCTTCGCTGGTTGGGGGCAACTTCGGCACCGGTGAAGGCGCCGCGTGCAACCAACGCGGCACGATGTTCGGTCCAGGGCTCCGCAACAACACCACGGGCTTCCGGTGCTGCGCCGACGCCATGGTCGCCAACGCCACCACGGACAAGGCGGCCCTCGTCGCCGCGCCCACCGACCTCGTGGGCCGGCCGGTGCCAGACTTCTCCATCAAAGCGGCTGACGGCTCCACGGTCGACGCCAGCCGGTGGAAGGGCAAGGTCAGCTACGTCACGTTCTTCGCCTCCTGGTGCGGCAGCTGCAAGCGCGAGCTGCCAGAGGTGTCGAAGTGGCACGACGAGCTCTCGGCGCGGGGCTTCCAGGTCGTCGCCATCGGCGTAGACCAGGCCCAATCTCAGAGTGAGGGCTTCGTGAAGCAGCACGCTCCCGACGCGAAGTTCGCGGTCGCCCTCGATCCGGAAGCCACCGCCATGACCGAGTTCGACATCGCGGCCATGCCCACCTCCTTCATCGTCGACAAGACGGGCGTGATCCGGCGGAAGATCGTCGGCTTCAAGAAGGAAGAGACCGCGGAGCTCCGCGCCTTCATCGAGAAGTTGTTGTAGTTTTCGGAGGCGGCCCGCTTCTTCTCCGCCGCCGTGGAGGCTCCATGAACCCGCTGTACGCGCTCTTCGCCTTGTTCGTGCCGTCGGTGGCGCTGGCCCACGAAGGCCACCTCCACGGCGCTCTCGATGGGCTCATCCACCCGCTCACGGGCCTCGATCATCTATTGGCGGCGCTGTGCGTCGGGCTCCTCGCCAGGGGAACGGCCGCGCGCACCTTGTGGGCAAGCTTCGTGGGCGCGCTTGCGCTCGGCCTTCTCGTGGGCGCGGCCACGGGCGGTTATGCGCTCGAGGCGGCGCTCTCCGTGTCGGTCGTCCTCGCCGGCATCACCGCGTGGCGGGCTCCGGCGGGACTCCCGCTCGCCGTCGTGCTGGGCGTGGGCCTCGTACACGGACATGCCCACGGCGCCGAGCTGGCCGGCGGCGGCGCAGCGTTCGCCACGGGCCTCGTCCTCGCGTCCGGCGCCCTCGCGGCGCTGGGTGCGGCCGTCGCTGCCGGGGCTCCGCAGACGTCGCGTGCCCTTGGCGCCGCGATCGCCGTCGCCTACGGCGCGTTGGCCTTCGCCTAGACCCAACATGGCGCTCCGAGTCCTCAAGTTCGGTGGCACGTCCGTCGGCAGCGCGGAGGCGATCCGTCGGACAGTAGCGCTGGTGGCGCACGCCCGCGCCGCTGGACCGGTGGCCGTGGTCGTCTCGGCGATGAGCGGCGTCACCGACAGGCTCCTCGCGCTGGCCGAGGGCGCGCGCGCCCGCACGCTCGACCCCGAGGCCACGCTCGATGCGCTGGTCAAGCACCACCAAGCCGCGGTCGCGTCGCTCGGGCTGGAGTCGGAGGTCCTTGCGCCGTTCGACGGCCTGCGGGAGGTGCTTCGAGGAGTCTGGCTCCTCCGCGAACTCACGGCGCGCTCGCGAGACTTCATCGTCAGCCACGGCGAGATGGTCTCCGCCCGCATGGTCGCGGCTACTCTGCGCCAGAGCGGTATCGGCTCCGTCGCGCTCGACGGCTGGGACGCCGGGATCGTCACCGACGAGAACTTCGGCTCGGCCGCGGTGCTCCCGGCTACTTGGGACCGTGTGGCGGGCCGCGTCCCCGACCCCGCCACGACCCTACCGGTGATCACGGGATTCCTCGGCGGCACGGCCTCCGGCGAGCGCACCACACTCGGCCGTGGTGGTTCGGACTATTCGGCGGCTATCGTCGGGCGTGCGCTCCGCGCGACAGAGATCCAGATCTGGACCGACGTGAGCGGCATCTACACCACGGATCCCCGCCTCGTGCCGCGCGCCGTCGCGATCCCGGAGCTCACGTTCGAGGAGGCCGCCGAGCTGGCCTTCTTCGGCGCCAAGGTCATTCACCCGAAGACGATCGAGCCCGCCGTGCAGGCCGGCATCCCGGTCCGGGTGCTCAACACCTTCGCTCCCGATCACCCGGGAACGCTGATCGTGGGCACGGCAGACCGCCGGGCCGCGGGTCGGGTGACTGCGCTCACGGTCAAGAAGAACCAGACCATCCTCACGCTCGACTCCACGCGGATGTTGGCGGCCGAAGGTTGGCTCTCGCGCGTCTTCGAGACGCTCGCGCGGTGCCGAATCTCCGTGGACACCATCGCCACCAGCGAGGTGTCCGTGTGCCTCACGGTGGAGCCACGCTACTCGGACGCGCTAGACCGCGCGGCCAAAGAGCTCGAGGCGGTGGCCCACGTCCGGCTGCTGCCGGGGCGTTCGATCGTGTGTGTGGTGGGGCTCGGCATGCGCGAGCGCCCTGGCACGGCGGCCCGCATCTTCGCGTCCGTGGATCGCGCGGGCGTGAACGTGGAGATGATCTCCATGGGCGCCAGCGCGATCAACATCGCGTTCGTGGTGCGAGATGACGACGCCCAGCGCGCGTTGGACGCGCTCCACCGCGACCTCATCGAGGGCGTCGACGCCTGATTGGCGGCCGGTGGCGCCGTGGCGCCCGCGGCGCTCAGCCCTCGCGGCAGAGCAGGAAGTAGTTCTCCGTCTCCTTGCCGCCGCGCACTGCTCGCCCAATCGTCACGTGGCTCGAGACGCGCCTCAGGTAGTCGATCATCCCGGCGTACACGAAGCGGCCGAGCCGCGCCGTCTGCGGCAGGATCTCCGGCCACGTCGCGCACTTCTCGCGCGGCACCCGCGTGTAGTCGATGGCGATCTCCTTGCCTTGCACCCGCGCCTCGAAATAGCCCGGGCCGGTGAAGGGGCGCATCGTCTGCTCGTTGTATCCGGTGAGCGTGTCGGGACGCCCCGGCACACGCGCGAATCGCTTCTGGAAGTGTGTGAACAGCGGGAGGGAGTTCTTCCCGTAGTGAATTACCTCGGCGAGCTCGCCTCGGGCGGCGGGGACCATGTACTCGAGGTCGAGGCCCCCGCCTGCGTCGGCGGCGGCGAACAGCCGCTGCTGCGCCGACTTGCCGAGCGACCTCACCGCCGTGATCCGGCTCGAGGGGTCCATGGCGTCGAACGCGGCGCCGATCGCCCTCAGATCCAGGGTGCTTGCCTTGAAGAGCGTGTCCAGGTCGTTCATGCGGTCCTCCGGGCCGCGAAGCTAACCTCCCGCCGGGCCGCTGTCATCCGCGCTTCGTCGCTGCATGTGTCGCACACCCACTCGAGCCCCCTCGGCAGGCGTGGACCCGTCGCGTCAGTCTTGTTATCGTCCCGGTCCCTTGGCCCGTCCGGCCGGACGTGGAGGTTCGCCGCGTGATCCAGTGCCCCCAGTGCGATCAGCTCAACGAGCCGTTCTTCAAGTTCTGCCTCATGTGCGGCGCCACGCTCTCCGGGGGCGCTGCGGTCGCACAGAAGCCGTCCCGGGCCGAGTCCGTGCGGCCAAGGCCTGAGCAACCGTCGAAGAGCGAGCCCGCGAAGAAGACCGAAGTAGCGCCCGTCCCGGCGCCCGTCGAGCCGGCGCCGGCCCCCGTGGCGGCCGCCCCTGAGGCGAGCCCCGCCCCGACGCCCGAGTCGAGCATGGAGCTGGCGGCGGCAAGGACCGAGCCCGCCCTCCTTGCGGTCGAACCGACGCCCGAGCCGGAGCCGGCGCGCGAGCCGGAGCCGGTGCCCGAGTTCACGCCCGAGCCGGCGGCCGAGCCGACGCCGGAGTCGGCGGCCCCAGAGCCGGCGTCCCAACCCGCGGCTGACGACACCTTCGCCGCTCCGGTCGAGCCGTCCGCGGTCTCCAGCCCCGACGACGACGAGGAGCTCGGGGAGGCCCGGGGGGCCCTCGCCGACGCGCCGATGGAGACCCCAGCACCGGCCCCCGCAGCCGTGCGGGCACCGGAGCCGGCCGCGGTCGTTGCGCCCGTGGCCGCCCCGGCCGAGCCCGTTCGGGGCGGCCGTCGCAGGACGCGGTTCACCCTCGTGGTCATCCGCGACGACGCCACCGACGGTGAGCGCGTCGCGCTCGACGAGGGCATCTTCACCGTCGGGCGCGAGGGCGCCCAGCTCGAGTTCGCTGACGATGTCTATATGGACCCGCTGCACGCCTCGCTCGACGTCACGGACGGCTCCGTGACGGTGGTCGACCAGGGCTCGGTCAACGGGGTCTTCGTCCAGATTCACACCGCCGTGCCCCTCCCTTCGGGCGGCGAGGTACGGGTGGGTCAGCAGCTGCTCCGCTTCGAGGACATCGACGCCGTCCGACCCCTGGGGGTGACCGCCGACGGCAGCGAGCTCCTCGGGGCTCCGGTACCGTCCGACACCTGGGGGCGGCTCGTCGAGGTCGTGGGCCCGGACTTCGAGTCCGCCGCCTTCCTCCTCCACAAGCCCTCGATCCTCATTGGACGCGAGAAGGGCGACATCACCTTCCCCGACGACGGCTACGTCTCCGGACGCCACGCGCGGATCTTCCGCGAGGGCACCCGGACCCTGGTCGAAGACCTCGGGAGCTCCAACGGGACCTACCTGCGAGCCATCGGGCCCACTCCGATACGGGCGGGTGCCATGCTCCTCCTGGGCCAGCAGCTCTTCCGCCTCGACGGCTGAGCCCCCGCGGCCGCTGCGCCGCGCTCCCTTCTCCCCCACTGTCCGCGCCCCGGCTCATGCCGGCGAGAACGACCCCCGGCCTCCTCTTAGGGCGCTCCGCCTGGACGCTCTTGCGTGCCGCTGGCATACTGAACCCATGTTCATGCCCGGCCGCTCCGCCGCAGCCATCGATGCCCAGCGTCCCACCGGCGCAGAAGCGCCGTCCACCCAGCCGACGAGCCGTCCGCGGGCCATGAACTTTCTGTTGAATTCTCCCAAAGCGCGAATCTCCTGCCAGCGCTGCAGGTTGCGCCCCAGGTGCCACAACGGGCGCACAGCGTCGCTACATCTTGTGCGGTCTTTGTTCTTGACCACCATATATGGCACCACCGATAGTCGCCGCGCTTGCAACGGCGGTCGGGTCGGTTGGGCCTCTCCAGGGCTCCCACGGCTGCGTTTCGGGTGCCCCGCGCGGCAGGCTGCGGGCGTGAGACAGACGAAAACGAAGACGCGACGGAGCACCACGGCGATGGTGCCAGTGAAGGGGGAAGAGTTTCATGCGGGTTGAACGGCGCTTCACGACGGCGGGGCAGGACCCCTACCAGGGGATCGAATTTGCGGCGCGCACGTCGCGTATCACCAACCCGGACGGGTCGGTCGTGTTCGAGGCCAAGGACATCCAGGTACCCGCTAGCTGGAGCCAGGTAGCGGTCGACATCCTCGCGCAGAAGTACTTCCGCAAGGCGGGGGTCCCGGCCGTGCTGCGTCCCGTCGCCGAGGAGGGTGTTCCGACTTGGCTTGCCCGTTCCGTCGCGGACGAGGCGGCGCTGGCTTCGCTCCCGGAGCGGCAGCGGCAAGGCGGAGAGACCGACGCGCGCCAGGTCTTCCGGCGCCTCGCCGGCACGTGGGCCTACTGGGGCATGAAGCACCAGTACTTCGACAGCGAAGACGATGCGCACGCGTTCTTCGATGAGCTCAGCCACATGCTGGCGCGGCAGATGGTGGCGCCCAACTC
>SXOO01000135.1 GCA_005776725.1 Pseudomonadota bacterium
GACGCGGCGTCGAGGTGGTTGGAGGGCTCGTCCAAGAGCAGGCTGTCGGGCTGCTCGAGCAGCAGGCGCGTGAGCGCGATGCGCCGCTTCTCGCCGCCGGACAGCACCTTGACGTCCGCGTCGCCCGGTGGGCAGCGGAGCGCGTTCATGGCCAGCTCGATGCGCGAGTCCAGCTCCCAGCCGCCCACGGCCTCGATCTCGTCTTGCACCTTTGCGTACTCGTCGAGGACCTTGTCCATCTCGTCGGGGTCGACCTCGCCGAGCTTGTTGCCGAGCTCTTCGTAGCGGTTCATGAGGTCGCGGATCGACTTGAGGCCCAGCTCGACGTTGCCCTTGGCGTCCAGCGTCGGGTCGAGCTCGGGCTCCTGCGGGAGGTAACCGACCGTGATGTTCGGCTGGCGGATCACCTCGCCTTGGAACTCTTTGTCGACGCCCGCGATGATCTTGAGGAGCGTGGACTTACCGGCGCCGTTGGCTCCGAGGATGCCGATCTTGGCGCCCTTGAAGAACGACAGGTAGATGCCGCTCAGGATCTCCTTGCCGTTCGGCAGGACCTTCCTGAGGTTCACGAAGTTCATGATGATGTCGGGCACGGCGAACTCCTGTGGATGACTGGCGCCTCTGCGGCACGGTGGGGGACGCCCCCCACAACCCCCGCGCGAAGGCCGTCACGCGGCCCGGAACGGGTGATTCGAGGCCTCGCGGCCCCGTCGACGGCGCGTGATACTCGGTTGGCGGGAGGGCGTCAACGCACGGAGAGGGGCGCGCAGGCGTGCACACACAGCGCTCACCCTGGACGCCAGGGGCGCAGTCCTCAGCTCTGGCCGGGGAGGGACTTGCCGTCGAGGCAACGCCACGCCGGCGCCGCGTGGTCCTTCTCGGGCCAGTGGCCCGTCTGCAGCGTGCGCAGCGACGCCTTGATCCCGACGGACTCGAGCGTCCGCGCGGCCCGGACCGACTCGCGGTACGGGATCTTCCGGTCGCGTCGCCCGTGCACGAGGCAGGCGCGCGCAGGGCGGCCCTGTACGGCCTCGAGCTCGCCGTCCTTCACCGTGAGCCGGCCCGCGTAGGGCGCCAGCCCAGAGAACACGCCGGGGTGGGTGAGGAAGTAGCGGTAGGCCATGCTGGCGCCGCCGGAGAAGCCCGTGACGTAGACGCGGTCTCTGTCGACCTTGAAGTCCGAGAAGACGCGCCCGAGCACGCGGTCCAGCGCCTGCCCGTCGCCCTTGGTCCACTGCCGGCGCTGCTTCGAGGACGGGAGCACCAGCAGCACGCCCTCGGCGTCGGCCACGGACTTCCAGTGCGCCAGCATGTTCTTGCCGCGCGCGGTGGACCAGTGAAACGCCACCACAGCCGGAGGTCGCGCGGCGAGCTTGGGCGGGACGTACACCTCGATCGTGCGCCCCTCGGACACCAGCGCCTGAACGCCCGGGCGGCGGTCGAGCGCGCTCGCCGCGGTGCTCGTGAGCACGAGCGCCGTGATTGCGAGGAGGTGGTGAAGGCGTGTCACGGTCGCGGACCCTATTCAATGGAATTCCAAGGGTCAATCCCTTGGTGGCCCAACTAAAAAAGATTTATGTGGATAAGCGATCGGAGGCCGGGCTCCGCGGGGTCCCGTGCGTGGTACCAGAGCCCCATGGTCCCCTTCTTCGACACGAAGCGCATGCACGCGCCTCTCGCTGACGCGCTGCGCGGCGCGTTCGACCGCGTCCTCAACGAGGGCGCCTACATCCTCGGCCCCGACGTCGCCGCCTTCGAGAAGGAGTGGGCGGCCACGGTAGGGACTGCGCACGCCGTTGGCGTATCGAGCGGCTCCGACTCGCTCCTCGCCACGCTCATGGCGCTGGGCGCGGGCCCCGGCCAGCGCGTCGTGGTCCCAGCGTTCACCTTCTTCGCCACCGCGGGCTCCGTGTGGCGCACGGGGGCCCACCCGCTCTTCGTGGACGTCCACCCCGAGACGCTCCTCCTCGACACGGACGCGGCGCTGGACGCCCTCGCCCCGGATGTGAGCGGCGTCGTCACGGTGCACCTCTTCGGGCAGATGGCCGAGGTGCTCGCGTATCGGGAGAAGCGCCCGGACTTGTGGGTGATCGAGGACGCCGCCCAGGCGCACGGCGCGGCAGATGGCGAGGGCCGGCGTGCCGGGAGCGTGGGCACCGCAGGGTGTTTCTCGTTCTTCCCCACGAAGCCGCTCGGAACTCTGGGCGATGGAGGTGCGGTCACCACTCAGGATCCGGCGCTGGCTCAGCGCGTTCGGCTGGTGCGGCAGCACGGCTCGCACCCGAAGTTCCACCACGAGATCATGGGCGGCAACTTCCGGCTGGACACCCTCCACGCCGCCCTCCTGCGCGTGAAGCTGCCTCACCTCGACGCCTGGGGCGACTCCCGCCGCGCGGTCCACGCAGCATACGTCGAGCGCCTCGGCGCCGTGGTGGAATCGGGCGATCTCCGCTTCATCCCCGAGGTGCCCGGCCTTCACGTCTACCACCAGCACGTGGTGCGCGTGGCCCGGCGTGACGCGTTGCTCGAGGCGCTGTCGCGTCAGGGCATCGGCGCCGCCGTCTATTACCCCGAGCCGCTGCACGTCCAGCCGTGCTTCGCCGAGCTCGGGTATCGCGCCGGCTCGTGCCCCAACGCCGAGGCCGCGTGCCTCGACAGCCTCGCGCTGCCCTGCTTCCCCGGGCTCACCCTCGCGGAGATCGACGAGGTCTCCGGGGCCATCCGCGCGTTCTACGGGCGTTGACACGCCGCTGACACGGCGCTGACGGTGTCAGCCCGCTGACACCCCGCGTACCCTCTGGAAACGCGTCCCTGGCGCTGCTCAGGGTCCGGCATGCCCCTCGCAAGAGCGGGCTGTCGTGCCTCCGTCTCTGCCCAGTCCGACCCCCCGAAGCAAGCGGCCGCGTTTCGTGCGTCCGCTCACAGCGCTCGAGCTCGTGGCGGTCGGTCTGGGCCTCCTCCTCCTCCCGGCGCTGGCGTCGGCGGAGGCCTCGATGGTCGACGCCACGAAGCCCGTCTTCGAGGTGAAGATGGGGGAGGGCAGCGGCAACTACGCAACGGCCATCAAGATCTTCCTCATGGTGTCGGCGCTCTCGCTGGCCCCAGCGCTGCTCATGAGCGTGACCAGCTTCACACGCATCGTCGTGGTGCTGTCGCTGCTCCGCTCGGCCGTGGGCGTGCAGCAGCTCCCCCCGAACAAGGTGCTGGTCGGCCTCGCGATGTTCCTCTCGATGTTCACGATGGCACCGGTCTGGACCCAGATCGACCAGACGGCGCTCACCCCCTACGAGGCAGGCACGATCGACGGACGCGAGGCCGCCAAGCGCGCGCTGGTCCCGCTCCGCGAGTTCATGGTGGCGCACACGCGAAAGAACGACCTCGAGCTCTTCATCGGCCTGTCGGGAGCGGCGCGTCCCGAGAGCGTCGAGGACGTCTCGACGCTGACGATCGTGCCCTCGTTCATGCTCTCGGAGCTCAAGACGGCGTTCCAGATGGGCGCGCTGCTGTTCCTCCCGTTCCTCGTGATCGACCTCGTCGTGGCGAGCGTCCTCATGAGCCTCGGCATGATGATGCTGCCGCCGATGGTGGTCTCTATGCCATTGAAGCTGTTCATTTTCGTTCTGGCAGACGGCTGGGGTTTGGTCCTCACGTCCCTCGCCAAGAGCGTGATGCAACCCCTCGTCGGATCGGCGGTGCCCTAATGGGTGATGGATCCATGTCGCTCGTGAAGGAGGCCTTGCAGGTCCTCCTCGCGGTCTCGCTGCCCACGCTGCTCGTCGGGCTCTTCGTGGGTGTGGCCGTGAGCCTTGTTCAGGCCGCCACGCAGGTGCAGGAGCAGTCGCTCCAGTTCGTCCCGAAGCTCCTCGCGCTCGGGGCGACGTTCTGGGTCACGGCGCCCTGGTGCGGCCAGAAGCTGGTCGACTTCAGCCGTCTGGTCTTCAGTCAGCTCGCCGACGTCGGCGTCGCGGGCGTGTTCTAGTGCGCTCAGGTTCCGCCACGGCCTCGGTCCGCCTGGGGGGCGCCTCCCCCACACTGGTCTCCAGGTGAGTCTGGACTCGCCGATGTGGGTGGCGCTGGAGCCCATGCTGTTCGCGGGCGTCCTGCTGGGCCTGCGCATGCTCGGGCTCATCATGGCGTTGCCCGGTATCGGCACTGGGGCCTTCCCGGCTCCTACACGGATCATCCTCACGTTGTTCCTGACCGTGTTCTGCTATTCGGTCATCGGTCTCCCGTTCGTGCCCGTCCCGCAGGAGCTCTGGAGCGCGGCTCCCATGGTGGCGCGAGAGTTCCTCGTGGGGGCGGCGCTCGGCCTCACCATCAAGGTGTTCATGGGCTTCGCTGACGCCGGCGGCGCCCTGGTGGGTCAGTTCGGCTCGCTCGCCATGGCCAGCCAGGTCGACCCGAGCTCCGGCCACGAGTCCACGGCCGTCGCGAACCTCCTCGGGGTGGTGGGTGGACTCGCCCTCGTGAGCATGGATGGCCACTACCTCGCGCTGGGCGGGCTCTTCGACAACCTCGCGCTGTTTCCGCTGGGCGGGCGTTCTCCGGTGGGCTTCGCGCCGGGCGCGCTGGTTCAAATGGGCCAGGGCCTGTTCATCGCTGCGATGAAGGTCGCTGCCCCGGTCATCCTCGTGACCACGCTCGTCAACGTGGGGATGGCGCTCCTCGCTCGCGCCGCTCCGCAGCTCAACATCTTCAGCGTCGGCTTCGCCGCGGTGCTGCTGGTGACCTTCTCGTTCCTCGACACCGCTGTGGTGAGCGTGTCCGAGGTCTACGACAACACGCTCGGCGAGCTGCCCGACCTCATGAACCGCAACCTCGTCACCGCCGGAGCAGCACCGTGAGCGACGAGGTCGAGCAAGACCAACGAGAGTTCGAGGCCTCCGCTGAGCGCCTCGAGAAGGCGCGCCAGGAGGGACGGTTCGCACGCTCGCGAGAGATCGGGGCCGCTGCCGGCTTGCTCGTCGGAGGCGCCTTCCTCGCGTACGGGTCGGGCCCGCTGATCTCCGGTCTGCTCGTCACCACTCGCTCCGTGTTCCGTCAGGTCGGTGAGCGCCACGAGGACGCCGGCGCGACTGGGGCGCTCCTCAGCGGCGCTGCGGTCGAGGTGGGGCTCGCGCTCGCGCCGCTGCTCGGCGGGGTCATGGTAGCGGCGGTCGGCGTCTCGATGGCGCAGAGCGGCTTCCTCTTCGCGCCCGAGCTGGTCCTGCCGAAGTTCGAGCGCCTCGACCCGTTCAAGGGCTTCGCCCAGCTGATGAAGCTCGGCCCCGCGGCCATGCGTACGGCGATGGGTCTCCTCAAGACCGTGTTCGTCGGCCTCGTGGTCTGGTCTGCGCTGGGCGACACGTCGACGCTCGCCGTGCAGCTCGCTGGGTTGGACGTGGCGCAGACAGCTGGACACGTGGGGCGCGAATGCGTGCGGGTCCTGATCTCGGGCGCGGCCGCGCTGGTTCTTGTGGCGGCCATCGACTACGCGTGGCAGCGCTTCGACTTCCTGCGCCAGATGAAGGTGACCCGCGAGGACATGAAGCGGGAGAACAAGGAGAACGAGGGTTCGCCCGAGGTGAAGCAGAAGCGCCGCGGCATCCAGCGCGAGATGGCCATGAACCGGATCGTGAAGGAGGTGCCCACCGCGACAGTCGTGGTCACGAACCCGACACACGTCTCGGTGGCGCTGCGGTACGACCCGGAAGTGGATGCCGCGCCGCGCGTCGTGGCCAAGGGTGTGGACGGGACGGCCCTCTTCATCCGCCGGATCGCCCGCGAGCACGGTGTTCCCATCCTCGAGAACCCCCCGCTCGCGCGCGCTCTGAACCAGAAGGTGAAGGCCGGGCGGCG
Source organism: Pseudomonadota bacterium (assembly GCA_005776725.1). Lineage (GTDB taxonomy): Bacteria > Myxococcota_A > UBA9042 > SXOO01. Next base: position 5,839 of record SXOO01000135.1, read on the forward strand.
CATCTCCGAGGAGTTCTACCTCGCCGTGGCCGAGGTACTTGCTGCTGTATACCGAATCGCTGAGCGAGGACGTCGATGAGCGCGACCGCCGGAGTCCTGGATGCGCCGCGTCAGGACATGATCCTGCCGCTGGCCGTGGTTGGGCTCCTCGGGCTCATGATCGTGCCGGTCCCGGCGTCGGTCCTCGACGCGCTTCTCGCGCTGGGCATCACCGCGGCGATCGCGATGCTGCTGACGTCCATGCACATCCGGCGTCCGCTGGACTTCAGCGTCTTCCCCGCGCTGCTCCTAGTGACGACGCTGTTGCGGCTCGGCCTCAACGTCTCCAGCACCCGCCTCATCCTGCTCGAGGGACACAACGGCACCCACGCAGCGGGCCACGTGATCGAGACCTTTGGCCGCTTCGTCGTGGGCGGCAACTACGTGGTCGGCGCCGTCGTCTTCATCATCCTCCTCGTTATCAACTTCATCGTGATCACGAAGGGCTCCGGGCGCATCGCCGAGGTCGCCGCCCGCTTTACGCTCGACGCCTTGCCGGGGCGCCAGATGGCCATCGACGCGGACCTCGCGGCCGGCATCATCAACCAGGAAGAGGCGCGGCGGCGGCGCGAAGACCTCACCCGCGAGACCGACTTCTACGGGGCCATGGACGGCGCGAACAAGTTCGTCCGTGGCGATGCGATCGCGGGGGTCATCATCACCGTCGTGAACATCGTGGGCGGCCTCGTCGTCGGCGTGCTGGACGCTGGGCTCGACCTCGCGACGGCCGCCAAGACGTACTCCGTGCTCACCATCGGCGACGGATTGGTCACCCAGATCCCGGCGCTCATCATCTCCACGGCTTCAGGCCTCATCGTCACGCGCAGCAGTGACTCCCGTGGCCTCGGCACCCAGGTGATGAACCAGACCTTCGGCAACCCGGCGGTCCTCGACGCGGCCACGGGCGTCGTGGTCGCGGTGGCGATGATCCCAGGCCTGCCGCTCATCCCGTTCCTGGGTCTCGCCGGCGCGATGCAGGTGTACAAGCGCTCCCTCGCGAACAGCGGCGCCGTGTCGCAGAAGGCCGCAGCGGCAGCTGGTGGCAAGACACAGCCTCAGAGCCTCTCGCCGGAGCAGCAGCGGGAGCAGGAGGAGAAGGACCTCCAGGAGCTCCTCCCGGTCGAGCCGCTCGAGCTCCGCGTGGGCTACGGGCTCGTCCCCTTTGTCACTCGGGACCGCGGGGGCGGCGAGCTCCTCGACCGGATCGTGGCCCTGCGGAAGCGCTTCGCCCAAGAGCTCGGGATCATCGTCCCGCCCGTGGTGCTGAAGGACAGCCTCGAGTACCCCAGCGGTGACTACAAGCTGCTGATCCACGGTGTCGTGGTCGCCCAGGGTTCGATCATGACGGATCGGATCATGGCCATGGACCCGGGAAACGCCGGCGGCAAGGTGACCGGCATCGAGACCCGCGACCCGGCGTTCGGCATCCCCGCGCTGTGGATCCTCCCGAAGGACAGGGATCGCGCAGAGATGTGGGGCTACACGGTCGTCGAGCCGGTCGCCGTCATCGCGACCCATCTGTCCGAGCTCTTCCGCGAGCACGCGGCGCAGCTGGTCGGCCGCGCCGAGCTCCAGCAGCTGATCGACGTGGTGGCGCGCCGCCACCCGCGCCTGGTGGACGAGCTCATCCCCGCCCAGCTCCAGATCGGCGAGGTGCTCCACGTGGTGCGACGCCTCCTCGAGGAGGCCGTGTCGATCCGTGACCTGCGCTCGATCATCGAGGCGCTCGCGGACGCCGCCCGCGTGAGCAAGTCCCCCGTGGCGCTGACCGAGGCCGTGCGGCAGCGGCTCGGGCCGTCGATCTCGGAGGCGCTGCTCGAGCCGGACCGGAAGCTGTACGCCGCGCTCCTCGAGCCGGAGACCGAAGCGACGCTGCGGAAGGTCCTGGTCAAGGACGGCGGCGACGTGGGGCTTGCGCCCGACCTCGCTACCGCGCAGGCAATCCTCGGCGGCGTCCACAAGGCGGTAGAGAAGCTGGGTGTGCAGGGCAAGCGCCCGATCCTGGTCGCTCCGTCCGATCTCCGTTATCCGCTGTGGAAGTTCGTACATCGATTCCTCCCGCAGGTCACCGTCCTGGCCCAGCAGGAGCTTCCGGCCCGCCTCGAGATATGTGCGTCCGCGGCAGTCGGCGTGGACAAGCCGAAGAAGGGCGCGCTGACATGAGGATTCACACCCCGATAACGACTCTCCGTTCAAGTTACCGGGAGCGTCGCCGATGCTTCTCAGGCGGTCCCCGTGTGGTTCGTGAGGTGATGCCGTGAAACTGATGACATTCCGGGCAGAGACCCTTCGCGACGCTCTTGACCAGGTCAAGACGCTCCTCGGCCCTGAGGCCGTCATCGTGGAGACGCGCGAGCTCGGACCGCGGCGCATCGAGGTTCTGGCGGGGGTCGATCCCGAGCCGCAGGTGGTCCGGCGCGACGGCTCCAACGTCCAGCGGCTCGAGGCCGAGCTGGCGGAGGCGCGGACTAGGATTCAACGGCTCGAGGCGGAGCGCGCGATGATGGAGAAGCGCCGTCGGAGCCTCGAGCGGGCCCTGCAAGACGGGCATGGCGGCGACGCGCTCGTGGCGCGGCTCGTGGCGGGCGGCGTGGCGCCGTCGATCGCGGCGCGGCTCGTCGCGGGGGCGTCGACACATGGCGCGACCGAAGAAGAGAACGCAATGGCCGTGGCGCGGACACTGGCGGGCGCGTTCGAGCCTGCCGCCCCGGTGTGGCAGCGCAAGGGGCGCTCGATCGCTGCGCTCGTGGGCGCTACTGGCGTGGGGAAGACCACGACGCTGGCCAAGCTCGCGGCCGAAGCCGCGCTGCAACACGGTAAGAAGGTCGCGGTGATCGCGGCAGACACCGGCCGAATCGGCGCGGTTGAGCAGGTGCGCACGTTCGCCGATCTCATCGGGGTGCCGTGCCTCCCGGCGCGAAACGCGAAGGAGCTTCGCGACGCGCTGGCCAAGCTGTCCAGCTCGGAGCTGATCCTCGTGGACACGCCCGGGGCGAGCCCGTGGGTGGATGAGACCCGTAACTCGCTCGACCGCCTGTTCGAGGGGCTGCCGGTGGAGCGGCATGTCTGCGTACAGGCTGGCACCGCCGCTCGCGACCTCTCGGACATAGGCGAGAGATACGGCCGCCCCAGCTCGTACGTGGTGACGAAGTTGGACGAAGCACGCACTGTGGGGGGCCTCGTCGGCCTCGTTACGGACGGTATGGCGCGCATCGCGCATGTGACTAACGGGCACCGTGTGCCCGATGATCTGGCGCGCCCGAGACCCGCGGCGCTGGTGCAGGCGGTGCTTTCATGACGATTGTCCCCACACAGAATCCGGCAGACACCCGCGGTCAGGCGCCCACTCGCGCCGTGCGAGTGGTCGCGGTGACGTCGGGCAAAGGAGGGGTGGGCAAGAGCAACCTGGTCGTGAATCTCGCGGTGCAGTTTGCAGCGAGCGGTCGGCGCGTTCTGGTGCTTGACGCCGATCTCGGGCTCGCGAACTGTGACCTCCTCATGGGCGTGGCGGCGAAGCGGGATCTCCGGCATGTCCTCCACCACGGGGCCACGCTCGACGAGTGCATCACGGAGGGGCCCGGTGGCGTCCACCTCCTGTCCGGCGGCAATGGCGTCGTGGAACTCACGGAGCTCGGGTCCGCGGAGCGCGTCCGGCTCCTCGACGTTCTCGAGCCCACGGCGGCCCGTTACGACACGCTCCTCGTCGACACCGGGGCTGGGATCGGGGGGAATGTGCGGTTCTTCGCCGGTGCAGCCCACGAGGTGATGCTGGTCATCACGCCCGAGCCCACGTCGCTCGCCGACGCCTACTCCACCGTCAAGGTGCTGTCCGGGGTGTGTGGCGTTCGCCGTGTGTTGGTTTGTGTGAATCGTGCGCCCGACCTGACGGGCGCACGCGAGGCGTTCAGCCGGATTCACACGCTCGTCTCTCGGTTCTTGCCGGTCGTCCTCGAGTTCGGGGGCTGGATCCCGAGTGACACCGCGGTCGAGGACGCCGTGCGTTCGCAGGTGCCCTTCTGCATGCTGCACCCGATGTCTCCGGCAGCCCAGCGCACCCGTGCGCTGGCCGAGGCGATCGTTCGCCGTCGGCCCGACGCGCCTGGCTCTGGGGGGCTCCAGTTGTTCTGGCGAAACTTGATCCTCGGGTCTATGGGCGGAATGGCCGCCATGGAGGTCGCCTCATGAACACCGCAGAAGCCGCCCGCTTCCAGGCTGCGCGGAGGGCCTACGGCTCCGCTCCCGAACCCCGGAGCCACGTCGTCGACAAGGCTGAGCTCGTGAGGAAGCACGCCGCGCTGGTGCTGCGCATCGCTCGGCGAGTCCGACGTCGCACGGGCTACGCGGTCGAACTCGACGACCTCGTATGCGAAGGCACTATCGGCCTGCTACAGGCCGCCGAGCGGTTCGACCCGGCCCGGGAGACCGACTTCGAGCACCTGGCGAGCGTCCGAGTCCACGGGGCGATGTTGGACTCGCTGCGGCGCCTCGATCCGTTGAGCCAGCGGAGGCGGCGCGAAGCCCGCAAGCACCAGCGGATGCGCGAGCGTCTCGAGGGCGAGCTCGGCCGACCGCCGCAGCCGGAGGAGATGGCCACGGCGCTCGGGGTGCCGATGGACGAGTACTACCGGCTTGCAGAGGAGCTCTCCATGCAGGCCCCCCTGTCCCTCGACGAGCTCGGCAGCGACATCAGGGATGGGACCGCGGGGCGGCAAGACTTGGCGCTGCACGCCAAGGACCGGAGCGCGCGTATCAAGGAGGTGATCGAGACACTGCCCGAGAAGCAGCGCCTCGTCCTCTCGCTGGTCTACTACAACGAGCTGTCGCAGAAGGAGGTGGCGACCGTACTCGCCGTGACCGAGGCCCGCGTCAGCCAGCTGCACAAGGAGGCGATCGAACGCCTTCGCAAGCGCCTTACGAGCACCTCGAAGCCCAATGAGGACGCCTGGTAGGCCATGTGGGTCGCTGTCCTGGCCGCCGCGGTCCTCGCCGACGCCCCGGAGCCCTGTCGGGGCGGAAGCTGTGGCGCCGCGTGGAACGGGCGCCTCGTCGGGGGGGTGGCCATGCCGGTGAAGAGCCGCCACACCGTGCTTCACGGTGGCAAGGCGAGGCAGCGCTCGGCGTACGGGACGCGCGAGCTCGTCGAGCTGCTCACGCGGGCTGCGAACGTAGTCGGGGCCAGCGTGGACGGTCCGCCGCTGGTGGTGGGGAGTCTCTCCGATCACGACGGGGGAAAGCTCGCCGGGCACAAGAGTCACCAGACGGGCCGCGACGTCGACATCCTCTTTTACGCCAGGGACCCCGCAGGGAAGCGCCGGCAGTCCGTGGGCTTCTATGACTTCGACGGCGCAGGGCGGTGCACCCACCGGCGCTGCGAGGGCTGGACCTTCGACGACCAGAGGAACTGGTGGCTCGTGAGGACCATGGTGTGGTCGAAGCGGCCGGTGGTGCAGTGGATCTTCGTGAGCAACCCCCTGCGAGAGCGTCTCCTCGCCTACGCCGAGCGCCGCGGCGAGCACCCGGAGATACTGCGCCGCGCCAGGAAGGTGCTGACTCAGCCCGGCAACTCGTCGCCGCACGCCGACCACTACCACGTCCGCGTGTATTGCAGCGTCGAGGACAAGGCAGCCGGCTGTCGCGACGGGGGACCGCGCTGGGACTGGGTGGGCCGCTAGAGGCGCCAGCGGAGAAGCCCGCCTCCCATCGTGACTCCAACGGCCAGCTCTCGTAGGCTCGGTCCGTGGTTGAACGCCGCCCCTGCTGTCTCGAGGCTGGCTCCCGCTGCGGCACGCGGTGGGAGGGGCTCGTGGCCTTCGTAGCGCGCACTACCGGCAAGGGAATTCGGGTCGTGACGCTGCAGGGCGATGAGCAGGGGAAGGCCCCGTTCTTTGCGCAGCCGGTCGGCTTCGACGGGCGCAGCTTCTGGGTGGCTCGGGACCACGGCTGCGACACGGAGAAGCTGCTCCACGAGGCGTGTCACTGGCTGGTGGCGCCCAAGTCGCGGCGAACGCTCCAGAACTACGGCCTCGGGCCCAACCCGACTCGGCGGGTTGTCGGCGAGGAGGAGGCGGACAACGAGGAGGTGACCACGATGCTCCTCGAGCGTCTCCTGGCGCCCCGCTTCGCGTTGCCACTGAGCCGTCTGGCGAAGCCGGACTACAACGTCTATCGGAAGACCAACATCGACTGGGAGGCCTGCGAGGTTCGCGCCGCCACTCTCTTCGAGGCGCTGCCGGGCTGAGCCTCGAGGCCAGCACCCTGTGTCAGGACAGGAGCCCGGCCGCCCGATCCACGGCGTCGGCGAGGCGGAGGTCGAGGGCCGTGACTCCGCCGCGGTCGTGTGTCCAGAGGCGGATGTGGACGCGGTTGTAGGTGTTCGTCCACTCGGGGTGGTGGCCTTCGCGCTCGGCGGCGAGCGCGACGCGGGTCATGAACGCGAACGCGGTCTCGAAGTCGGGGAAGGTGAGCGTCCGATGAATGGCGCCACCTGCGGGCTCGAGCTGCCAGCCCACTCGTGTGGCCAGCTGTCTCTCGAGCTCGGGGCGGTCGATGAGGGTCCGGTCGTTCATGTGGCCTCGCAGGGTCGGGTGTGATGCTGGTGGCTGAGCCTCACTCTAGCCGGTGCTCGAGCGCGGTCCACCCAGGTCGAGGCGGATGGGCGCCAACCAGCGAAGGGCTCGCCGGCCAACGCCGGTCTCTCCTGCATTGACGGGCGCGGAGAAAAGCCTCAAGGGAGTCCCGTCGCGAGTCGAAGGGTCCGCAGCATGGGTTCTCACATCCTCATCGTCGACGACGAGCTCACGCTGTCCGCCCTGGTTCAGCGCCGACTGGAGCTCCGCGGGTACACGGTGACGCACTGCGCCAGCGGAGCGAGCGCCCTCGAGCTCCTCGTGCCCGAGGCCCAGGTGGATGCTGCGCTCGTGGACGTGATGATGCCCGGCATGACGGGGATTGAGTTCCTCCGAGCGGTGCGCGCTCACCACGGGCCCGAGAAGGTCCCGGTGATCATGCTCACGGCGCGTACCGACGCGGCGATCGTGGTCGAGGCGCTGCAGGCGGGCGCGAACGACCACGTCACGAAGCCGGTGGACATGGACGTGCTCACCGCGCGTCTCGGGGCTCACCTGGACCGCCGCCGCGTCCACGAGGCGCTCCATCGCTCCGAAGAGCGGTACGCGTTGGCCATGCGAGGTGCTAGCGACGGGCTGTGGGACTGGGACGCAGCATCGGGCCAGCTCTTCCTGTCGGACCGGTGTTTGGAGCTGGCGGGTGTGGGTGTGCCGCCCGCCACGGTCAGCGAGGCGATCCTGCTGGTCCATGGACAGGACCGGGAGCGCGTGAAGGCCGTGGTAGGCGCCCTCCGCCGGGGCGAGATCGACCACTTTCGCGAAGAGGTCCGCCTCCGCGACAGGGGCAGCGGCGTGGCGTGGCGCGTGCTCACTGGCGTGCCGGTGCGGGACTCGCGCGGAGCCTTACGACGGGTCGCCGGTTCACTAGCGGACCCGTCGGGGACGCGCCTCCACGACGATGTCACCGGGCTGCCGAACCAGAACCTCTTCCGCGAGCTCGTGCGCAGCGCAGGCGCGCGGGTTCGGCGCAAGGCCGACCTGAGGCACTCCAGCGACGCATTGGTTCGGTTCTTCGCGGTCTTCGTGGTGCGATTCGAGCGCCTCGGACACGTGCTCGAGGTTGCTGGCAGCGCCGCGCTGGGGCCTATCCTCCGCGAGGCTTCTCAACGTATCTCGGCCTGTCTCCAGGGTGAGCACCTGGCAATGGACCCCCGCTCCGGTGACGGGGAGCCCACCGACGGCCCTGTGCTCACCGAGCTCGCCGCTGTGGGGATCTACGACCTGGCGGCGCTGTGCGAGAAGATCGCAAGCCCAGCCGACGCTGTTCGCCTGGGCCTGCGTCTCGCCGCCACGCTCGAAGAGCCCATCAACGTAGGCGACATCAGTGTGCGCCTGCAGCCGGCGATCGGGATCAGCCTGGGAGGCCCTGACGAGCGCGCCCCCGAGGAGCTGGTTCACGAGGCGTCCACGGCGGCGCGGGCTGCCGGCGCCGGCGCCGATGGGCGGTGCGTTCTCGCGAACTCGGCGCTGGGCCGCAGCGCACGGGAGCGACTGCGCCTCGAGGCAGACCTCTCTCGGTCGTTGTCTGCCACGCCACCCGAGCTGGCTGTCCACTATCAGCCGGTAGTGGCCCTTCAGGAGAGGTGTGTCGTCGGGGCCGAGGCCCTCCTCCGCTGGAACCACGCGGTGCGTGGTCCCGTGGCACCCGACTTGTTCATCCCAATGGCAGAGGAGAGCGGACTGATCCTCAGGCTCGGCGAGTTCGTCTTGCGTGAGGCCTTCACCTGCGCCGCCCAGTGGACCGCGGGACCCGCTGACAGGGGGGCGTGGGGCGGTCGGTGGCCGGGGAGCCGCTTCAGGCGCATGGCGGTGAACGTGAGCCCTCGTCAGATCGCCCGCGACGAGCTGCAGCAGGTTCTGGATGACCTGATGGTCGCTACCCCCTTGCCCCCGGGGTGCCTCGAGCTCGAGCTCACGGAGGGCATCCTCGTCTCGAACCCCGAACGTTCGCAGGCCTGCTTGTCGGCGCTCCAGCAGCGCGGGATCCGGGTCGCCCTCGACGACTTTGGCACCGGGTTCAGCGCGCTTGGTTATCTGCACCGGTTTCGGGTCGACACGCTCAAGATCGACAGATCTTTCGTAGCGGGCTTACCCAACCACAAGACGTCCTGTGCGATCACGCGGGCGATCCTTGCCATAGCTCATGAGTTCGGCCTCGAGGTGGTCGCCGAGGGTGTGGAGACCGAGGCACAGGCTGAGTTCCTCGCGAACGCCGGGTGCCATCTGGCCCAGGGCTGGTTCTTCGCAAAGGCCGTCCCCCCAACAGAGTTCCCAGTGGTCTGCGCCCGAATCGACGCGGAGATGTCGCGTGCCGCGTGGACGCTGGGAGCGTCTCTCTGAACTCGGACAAGGCCGGAGGTGCGGCGCACACGGGCGCGGGACCGGAGGGCCCGGACCCGGAGGTGACCCTTATTTCGCGCGGCAGCTCGGCGACGTACTCCGAGGCGCAGCCCACCGGGTCGTACCCCGCGCGGACCTCGTCCGCCACGACCATGGCGGCGCGGCCCGCCGGCGATCGCGTGGTCACGATCGCAAACAACCTTCTCTTGGGGTGCAGCGTCCTTGTGCTGTTCCTCCAGCACTTGTTGGGCTGGCCGCCGGAGTTCGCGCTTCTTGCGGCCGCCAGTCTCCCGAGCTTGGCGGCCGCCGAGTTCCTCCGACGCCGGCGGCTCTGGGCGGCCAAGCTAGCGCTGATGTTGGCGAGCAATCTCGCTCTAGGATTCTGGCTACTCGCGTTGGGTCGCCCCTTCGGGGTGGAGGTCGCGTATCCGGCGGTGATGGTCATGGCGTTCGCGGTCTTCCTCGAAGATGGCGCCCGAGTCTGCATCAGCGCTCTCGCCCTCCAGTCAGCGGTCATCTTGTGTTTGGCGTTGGTGCCCGACGCGCACCTTGGCTTGCTGGCCACCGAGGCCGCCGCGGCCGTGCCGATACGGTTCACCCGCGTGCTGCTCCTGATTGTCACCATCGGCTCCAACGCCTTCCTGCTCGCGCGCTTCGGTTCGTGGTTCCTCGCCCGTGCCGCCGCCTTGCAGCGGGTTACCGCTCGCTGGCGCGCGCTCACCGTGACCGCTCCCGTCTCCATCGTGGTCGTCGACCCCACGGGGAAGGTGATCGAGGTGACAGGCCGGCCACTGATGGGTCTTCGGCGGAGAGCGAACCTCGCGGAGTGGCTGAGCGTAGACGCTCAGGCCTTGGCACGCCTCGTGTTCCGCGACCATCGCGTGGAGGTCCCCGTTCAACTCGCTCACGCCGGCCCCAGGATATTGGAGCTCAACTCGGCGACCCTGCCCCAGGGAGGGGCCGTGGTCGTGGTGGTGGATGCCACCGACCGTCGGCGTCACGAACTCGAGATCATCGCCAGCCGGGACAAGGCGCTCGAAGCTGGGCGAGTGCGACAGCAATTCCTGGGGGTCATAGGGCATGAGCTCAGGACGCCCACCGCGATCGTCGTGGCCCAAGCAGAGCTGGCTCAGGAGCTCGCCGCCGCCGGCCAGACGGAGGCGGCACTGGCCGAGCTTGGTCCCCTGCGGACCGCCGCAGGCGCGCTGCGCGACCAGATCGACGACGTGCTCTCCCTGGCCGGCCGAGACGCCGCGGAGCTGCCGCAGCCGCGCGAGCCCGTCGAGGTGGCCGCGTGGCTCCGGGCGCTCGTCGAGGAGCACCGCCCAGCCGTACTTCGCTCGGGCTCGACCGTGGAGCTCAAGGCGGCAGCGGGCCATTACCCGCTCGCCAGCGACGGAACGGGGCGCGTCATCGGGCTGCTGCTCGGGCACGCGACGGAGACCACGGCGGGCGGCACCATACTCGTTGCGGCCTCGTGGGTGGAGGACGGAGCGCTAGAGGTCGTTATCGAGGATGACGGCCTGGGTCCGCGGGAGGCACAGTTGGCCTTTGAGCCGTTCGCCACGCTGGACATCCGCGATAGCCGAGAGCAGGTCGGCCTGGGCTCGAGGCTGGCGCTGGCTCGGCGCCTCGCGGAGCGGTTGGGTGCAGATCTGACCGTGGAGGAGCGGTCGCCGCGGGGGACACGCTCCACCGTGCGCATCCACGGGGACAAGACGCGAGTCAGGGATACGCCCGAGGACCGCCAGAAGGCGCTGAGGGCCTCCCTCGGCGAAGCCGCAGCGGACCCTGAGTTCGTGGCCGAACTCTACCGAACCTTCGTGGAGAGTCTCGCCAGACGGGGGGCGGCCATGCTAGAGGCCATGTCCGCAAAGGACTATGGTGCGCTGGCCGATGCGGCGCATGCGATCAAGGGAAGCGCCGGGACGATGGGGGAGCGGCCACTTCACGACGCGTGTCGGTGGGTCGAGCGCGTGGCCCGCCACGGACCCCGGGAAGAGCTCGCTGGGGGCGTGGCGGAGGCGCTCGCGCTGATCGAAGATGCCCGGGAGCGCGCGATCGCCGCGACCCGCTGAGTCGCCTCGTGAAGGGACCGCTCAGCCCTTGAGTAGCGTCTTGGCGATCGTCTGGCGCTGGAGGTTGGAGGTGCCCTCGTAGATCTGCCCGATCTTCGCGTCCCGGTAGTACTTCTCCACAGGGAACTCCTTGGTGAAGCCCACGCCGCCGAAGAGGTTCACGGCTTGCGACGCGACCCGCTCCGCAACCTCGCTCGAGAAGAGCTTGGCCATCGCAGCTTCTGTGAGGAAGGGCAGGCCCGCTTCCTTCAGCCTGGCGGCGTTGTAGACGAGGAGGCGCGCCGCCTCGATCTCGGTGGCCATGTCGGCCAGCTGGAACTGGACTCCCTGGAAGCTGCCGATCGACTGGCCGAACTGCTTGCGCTCTTGCACGTAGGCCACGGTGTGGTCGAAGGCGCCCTGCGCGATCCCGAGCATCTGTGCCCCGATGCCGATCCGGCCTTCGTTGAGCGTCTCGATGGCGACCTTGTAGCCCTTGCCGACCTCGCCGAGCACGTTGGCGGCGGGGACGATGCAGTCCTCGAGGATGAGCTCGCAGGTGGACGACGCTCGAATACCGAGCTTGTCTTCCTTCTTGCCCACCCGGAAGCCCGGCGAGTCACGCTCCACGAGGAACGCGGTGATCCCCCGATAGCCCGCCGTGGGATTCAGCGTGGCCATGAGGATGAACACAGACGCCTCGGCCGCGTTGGTGATCCAGAGCTTCGAGCCGTTCAGCACGTAGTGGTCGTCGCGCTTCTCTGCGCGGCACTTGAGCGCGAAGGCGTCGGAGCCACTCGACGGCTCGGAGAGGGCGTAACCGCCGATCCAGCGTGACGCGAGCTTCGGCAGGTATTGCTGCTTCTGCGCCTCGGTACCCCATCGCAGGATGGCGTTGATGCACAGCGTGTTCTGCACGTCCACGCAGACCGACACGGAGGCGTCCACCGTAGCCAGGGCCTCGATCGCGAGGATGGCGTTCATGAACGTGCTCCCCGACCCGCCGTACTGCTCGGGGATCTCGATCCCCATGATCCCGAGCTCGAAGCAGCCGTCGAGGATTGCCTGGTCCATTTTGGCGTCGCGGTCCATGTCGTGAACGCGCGGACCGATCTTCTCGCGCGCGAACTTCGCGACCATGTCTTTGAAGAAACGTTCGTCTTCGGAGAGGGCTGTAAGGGGACGAGTCATCTGGTGATCCTCCGGCTGGGTCGGGGGCGCAGCCTAGAAGCTCGCCTCGGGGGAGGCAAGGGCGTCCCGCCGGTGTAGGCTGCGCGTCATGGATCCCGACGCTCTTGCCTTGCTGCGCCGTCACTCGGGGCTCCGCATCGATCGCAGCGGGCGCTGGTGGTTCCGAGAGCGGCCCGTCGAGAACGACCGCGTCAACACGCTGTTTCATAGAGGGCTCGAGGCGACCGACGAGGGCCTGGTCCTCCGTGTTGGGGAGCAGTGGGCGTACGTCGAGACCGTGGACGACACCCCGTGGTTCGTCGAGCGCGCAGACGGGTCCAGTCTGCGCCTACTGGCCGGGGAGCTCGTGCGTTGGGAGGCCGTCGTTCGGCTCGAGGTCGGAGCACTCCACGGGGCGGACGACGAGCGGGTGGTCGCCGTGCTCGCGGATGGTCGCGTGGCGCGCTTCACCCGGCTCGCTGCGCTCGATCTGGCCCCTCTCCTCGACGACGCTGGCGCGGTGGTCACCGTGGCCGGTCGGCTCGAGTTGACGCCGCCATCGGGACCAAGCTAGAAGCGGCGCGGGTCCACCCGCTCGGGTGGCTCTTCAAACCGGACGTGGTGCAGGAAGTCGGTCGAGCCGACGCTGCCCCCGCAACTGTGACCGGCGACGACGTGGGAAGACGCCACTGGCGCGAAGCGCTGGGAAGGCCCCACCGAGACTGACCCGGGAGCCAGGATACTGCCGCGTCCAACGGTCTAAGGCGCGAGGCCCAGAGTGCAGGGCTCTCGCTGCCGTTGAATCCCTTGCGGAGGGCGAGGCGATGGTGAGCGCGTGCTTTTCCTGTTGGCTTTGACCGTGTCCGCTGGCGAAGCCCCCGTGGTCGTGCCGCCGATCACCTTCAAGGGCGATCTGCGCCGTGAGGCGTCCGCGCCGAGGACCGTGATCCCGCGCGCGCAGCTGGATGCGGCGCCGGACCTGCCCGGGGCGCTCGCAGGGCTCCCCGGCGTTGAGCTGACGCGGCTGGGCGGCCTCGGCGACTACTCCACGCTCTCCGTACGGGGCTCATCGCCCGAGCAGGTGCTGGTGCTGCTGGACGGCATGCCTCTCAACGGCGCGGACGGGGCGCCGGTGGATCTCGGGGCGCTGCCGCTGGGTCCGCTGGAGGACGTGGCCCTCTGGCGCGGCTCGGCGCCCCTGGACGCTGGGGCCAGCGCGATCGGCGGCACCCTCGGCCTCACCACCCGGGCGCCCACTCGCGGCCTTCACGCGGACTTCACGGCGGGCGGCGGCTCCTTCGGGACGCGGCTCGGGCGCGCCTATGTGGGCGCGGGCGGCCCCCGCGCGAGCGGCGCGTTGTCGCTCGACTATCTCGGCAGCGCCAACGACTTCACGTTCACGACGGACCGGGGGACGCTCCTCGACGACGGCGATGACGCCGAGCTGGAGCGCGCCAACGCGGCCTTCGACCGGCTGAGCGTTCTCCTCCGCGGGGCAGCGCGCGTCGGCGCCGGGCTCTCGGTTCGTGTGACGAGCCTTACCCAGCTGGACGACCGGGGCTTGCCCGGCAACGGGCTCTTCACCACGGTCGAGGCTCACAGGCGGGAGGTGAAGCAGCTCACGGGGCTCGCTTTGCTCTCGCGGCTCGGCGACTACGAGCTCCGGGTGGAGCCCTGGGCTTCGTTCGTTCGGGTGGAGCTCTCGGATCCATTGGGTGAGCTCGGATTCCTGGTGCCTGCACGCACTCGAGACCGGCTCTGGGCGGTGGGCGGTCGACTCGCGGCGAGCGCCTCGTACCAGTGGGAGAGCGTGGCCGTCGTGCCGAAGCTTGTGGTCGACGTGCGGCACGACGAGTTCGTGCCCGCTGATCGCGGCCTCAGCGGGGTGCCTTCGGGGCGCGACAGTCTCGTCGCTGGGGGGGAGCTCGGGGTGCGCTGGGCGTTCGGAGGCGGCTGGGCGCTCAACGTGAGCGCGAACGGACGCGCCGAGGTCTCGTGGAACGAGCTGACCGGGCGCGGCGCGCAGCCCGGTGAAGCCGTGCACCACTCGGACGACGTGCTCACCGAGGGCTCGGCGCGGCTCGCCGCCAGGGCGACCTTGGGCGGCCTCGAGCTCCACGGAGCGCTCGCGCGCAACGTGCGCTTCCCCTCGCTCTTCGACCTCTTCGGCAACACCGGCGTGGTGCTCGGAAACCCCGATCTGGCGCCCGAGACCTCACTCGGCGGCGAGATTGGCGCGCGTCTTCAGCTCTGGGCGGATCCCAGCAGCGAAGTCCGGGGAGCCGACGAGTCGGGCGAGCGCGGGGAGCAGGCCACCCCCGGCGAGCTCAGGGTCACGTTGGACACAGCGTTTCACCTCACCTCGACCCGCCAGCTCATCCTCCTCGTAGGGAACGGGCAGGGCGTGGCCCGCGCCGAGAACGTGGACGACGCGTGGCTCTACGGGGGCGAGCTGGGCGTGTCCGTGGACTGGTCCTGGCTGAGCTGGCGCGGCGCCTTCACGTGGCTCGAGGCTCGCCAGGTCTCCGAGCAGCCGTCGCGCGACGGGAAGACGCTGCCCGGCCGGGCGCGCTTCTCGGGTCACACCCGGCTTGGGGGGCGGTGGGCGCTACCGGGCGTGGTGCTCGACGCCTGGACAGAGCTCGAGGCGCTGGGCCCCAACCCGCTGGACTACGCGAACACAAGCGTCACGAACGCGCGGCTCTGGTGGGCGGTGGGGCTTGGCGGCGAGCTGCTCGGCGGGAGGCTGCGCCTCCGCGCGGACGTGAGGAACCTCCTCGGCGACACCACGCAGGACGTAATCGGCTATCCACTGCCCGGGATCACGGCGATGGGCACGGTGGGGTGGGTGCAATGACGCCGCTCTTCTTCAGCAGGCCTCCTGCGCCAGAGGGTGACCTGTCCGGTGCGCCGGCCACACCGCGGCGCCCTCTGGCGCGCCGTAATCGCGCGCTGTCCTCCGCGAGGGTCCTGGCAGCGAGTGTGCTTTGGCTCGGGGCGTGCGCAGAGGAGATCGGGACGACGGTGGGGGTGCGCGGCGACTGCGCGCTCGTGGCCGTGAACTCGGACTATCAGAGTACGAGCATCGCGCTCCTGAACAGCGACGGGACCTTGTGCCTCGAGCCTCTGCTCCACAGCGGCTCAGCCCGGGCGGGGCTCGTCACCGCCCTGTCGGGCGACGTGGTGCTGCCCGGCGAGCCCGGGGGCGCGATCCGGGTGATCGATCGGTACCCGAACGCCGTGCTCACCACGCTGGACGCGGACGGGCGGGTGCTGGGACAGCTCTCGGTGGCGACGGGTTTTCCATCGAACCCGCAGGATGTCCTCGAGGTCGAGGGCGAGCTATGGATCACCCGCGCGGCCTCGAACCCGAACCCCGGGCGCGAGCCCTACGACGGCGGGGGAGACATTCTTCGCGTCCGAGACCGCGGGCTGGTGGGCAGGGTGCCCTTCGAAGGGACGGGCGACGGGGTCGACCCCATGCCCGGTGCGCTCGTGCGGGTGGGGGATCGCATCGCCGTTGGGCTCTCTCAGCTGCGCCGCGACTTCACGGCGGGTGGACCCGGTCGCATCGGCTTCGCGCGCCTCGACGGGACGCCCGACGGCGTGCTGCCATTGCCGGCCGGCTTCGCGAACTGCGGGGGGCTCGAGCGTGTGGGCCAGACCCTCGTGTCGGTCTGCACCGGGGTGTTCGCCGATGGCGATCGGGTCCCGACCTCGGGGCTCGTGGTCCTGGACCCCGCCGCGCGCAAGGTCACAGCCGCCTATCCTGCCGCCGGGCTCGGGGGGGCGCTGTCTTTCGGCGTGACCGCGCTCGGGGTCGGCGAGGTGGTCGCGCTGCTCTTTGGTGACCTGGGGTCGAAAGCGCCGGACCGAATCGTCCGCGTGGACCTCGCGACAGGGCGTGTCACGCCGACCGGTATCTCCGGGGGCGCTTTCGAGCTGGGCGAGCCGGTGCTCGCACCCGACGGCGCGCACGTGCGCCTCCTCGTGCCCGACGGCGAGCGCGCAAACCCGCGGCTACGTCGCTTCGCCACATTGGAGGCGGCCTCCGAGCTGACGCCCACGAACTCCAGCCCCGCCTTCGGGCTGCCGCCGCGGCACCTGGCGCTGCGCGGATTGCCCTGAGCCTCGCGTCGGCGGCCGGGGGCGCTTCCACGGCCCCCAAAAACGGACGACCCTCGTAAGCCCTGCGACCGGAGCTTGAGGTCCGCCGCGACAGACCGATACTTACGCGATGCGCCTGCTTCTGCTCACCCTCTTCCCCATCGCTTTCGCCCACGCCTCCGAGCGGGTCGTGGTCAAGAAGGACGACCTCGTTCACGGTCCCACCTGCATGGGCTTCCGTGAGAACGCCGCGACCGCGGTGACCAAGGCTCGGCGCACCGAGCGCGGCGTAGCGCAGTGGGTGATCGAGTACTGGTCAGTCGCCAAGAAGAAGCCCGAGCGCCGCATGATGTGGTTCCGTGAGGTGGCCGGCGCAGAGGCCTTCTTCAAGCAGCGCCTCGAGAAGCTCAACATGCACCTCGAGCCGCTCCGACTCTACGCGTGCGTGCCCGTCCCGTTCGCGGCCGCTGCTAGCGTGCGTATCCCGGTCACCGCCGCCGGCGCCAGCGCCACCGTGGTGGCAGACGGCGGGCGGATCGAGCTGGTCCAGGGGGGGCGCTCGACCGTTATCCGAAACCCCGGGGCGGGCTCCGAGCAGGTGAGCGAGGTGTTCGCCCACCCGAAGCGGGCGGTGGTCCTCGTCATGGTGGACCGCCGGACGGCGGCGCTCGAGGAGCGGATCGCCGTGCTGATCCCGCTCGATGGCTCAGAGATGGCGGCGCCGGCTCCGGTCGTGGTCGCGCCAGCGCCACCGCCAGTCGTCGTGGTCGCCTCGCCGCCCGCCCCAGCCGCAGTGGCTCCCATCGCGCCCGCGGCCGTCGCGCCGGTGGCCCTGTCGGCGACGGCGCC
>SXOO01000018.1 GCA_005776725.1 Pseudomonadota bacterium
CGGTGGAAGCACCGCGGGGCCGACGCAATGCTCGCCCTCCGGTGTGCGTACGCGAGCACAGGAGGCTTCGAGCGTCTCTTCGAGGCGTTGCGCAGAGCGGCTTGACCGGGCGATGTAAAATCAAATCACGGATGCGCCCGCGAGCGTGTGTTGCACATCGAGTCCAAGGTGAACAAGGTCGTCGTGGTGCCCAAGGTGTGCTTTCCGGCGGGCTGCGTGGACCTTGGCCCGCTGGGTGACCTCTGTACCCCGGCGGGCTGTACCCCAGAGCTTGCGTTTCCGGGGTTCAAGAACGAATTCGCCGCCTTCTGCTCGGAGAAGAGTCCACCGAAGTTCTGCCTCACGAAGGTGAAACAGGACGACGTCGCCACCCTGACGGACAGCTCCCTGGTCGACAAGAACCGCGCGCCGTGGACCCTCGGCGGGTTCTCCCCGATCTCCGGCGCGGCGATCGTGCTCGACCCAAACCGGCCTCCGGTCCCCGTTATCTCGGCGCCCACGGGGGTCTACGAGGGCGACTCGGTCACATTCAAGTCGAACACGTCGCGGGCCTCGGACTGCACCAGCGACGCGGAGACCCAGTCGCTCAGCGCCACCTGGGACTTCGGCGACGGCACGCCCGCGGCCACGGGGGCGTCGCCCAAGCACGTCTTCCCCGATAACGGCACGGCCCACGCGGCGACCGGCAGCTACAACGTGAAGCTCACTCAGGACGACGGAGCGGGCTTCAAGTCCACGGCCACCCTCCCGGTGACCGTCCAGAACCGTCCCCCGAACGTCAGCTCCAAGCCCGCCTCCGTGGCGGAGGGCTCCGGGGTCAACGGCGCGCCTTATGCGACGGCGTCCTCGCTCTTCACAGTGAGTGACCCGGGACTCCGCGACACACTCACAGTCGACATCGGCTGGGGCGACACCACCGCCGACAATGGGCTCTCCGTGCCCTCGGCCGAGAGCTCGCCCACGTCCCATCCCTGGGGCCGCTCGCACGTCTACGCCGACGACGGAACCTACGAGGTCACGGTCAAGGCCGCCGACGACGACAAAGGCGTCAGCACGGGGACCTCGGTGGTCACGGTCACGAACGTCGCACCCTCCATCGTGGCGAAGTCGGCGGCGATCCGTTTGGAGCCCGTCTTCCCGGCGAGCGGGAGCTCGTCGGTCGATGTCTCTCTCGTGGGAGAAGCGACCTTTCACGACCCTGGTACGGCCGACACGCACCAGGCCAACCTCACGTGGGGCGCGGGCCAGGGCGAGACGGGCTTCCCGATCCCGGCGAGCGTCGTCACCGAGTCGCCGGTGGCCGCGCCCGGCTCGGTCTCGGGCCTCACCGGCCGCGTCGTCGTGCCCGAGATTGCGAAGCGATACGCCGCCGCGGGGACGTACGACCTGAACCTGCACGTGCGGGACGACGACGGTGGCGTGGCTGCGTCCACCATGGCCACCGTGCGTTTGCCGGCGAGCGACCTCCAGTTGACGTTCGACGCGGCCCCCTCCCCCAGCCTCCTCTTCAACGCGGAGACGACCCAGACGCTCACGGCCCGGGTCGTCGGGAGCGAGGCCGTGGATTCGGTGGTCCTGACCTCGATCCTGGACAAGAACATGGAGTTCCTGTCGGCGGCACCATCGGGCGGCTCAGGCGGCAACACCTACGCGAGGTGGGTGGCTGACCCGGCCGAGGACCTTACCGTCGCTGCCGGCGCGAAGTTTGGCAGCCACATGGCGAGCGATGGCGACTATGCGGCGGTGGCGACCACTGGCCAGGTCCTCGTCGTCAAACGTTACGCCGCCTTGTGGAAGCGGATCTGCACCATGGACATCCAGGTGCCGACGGGTCTGGGTGGGCCCCGCCTCGCCCTGAACGGGGACCTGCTGGTCTCGGCGGTGAATGGCCAGAACACGCAGGTCTGGCAGATCGACACGGGCAACGACACCTGCTCCTTGATTGCCACGCTGGCTAGTACCGAGACCGGCTCGGTGGCGATCAGCAACAGCCTGATCGTCGTGGGCCGGCCGCACTATCTTTCTGGTCTCGGCGACGTCTCCTTCTGGGACCGGAAGACCCGCATGCTGATCGGCAGGATGGAATCTCCAGTCCAAGTCGGTGCAATCCCGAAGAAGTTCGGCGAGGCGGTGGCCATCGACGAGACCCCGGCGCGGACCCGCGTCGTGGTCACTATGAGCGGCCGTAACCGCGTCTACGTGTACCAACGCAATGGCGACGCCTTCGCCCTGCTGCGGATGACGTCTCCCGGCGTCAGCGAGAGCTTCGGGTCCGGAGCGGCCGCAGACAATGGCCAGGTCCTGGTCTACGCGCCGGGCAACGACCCCAGCCTGTCGCCGGGGCGCGTCTACCTCATCACCGCCGACGCGCCGGCGACCAATACGCTGATCGAGAACTATCCGGCGGGCAAGCAGGTACCCGAGGACCTCGATGCAGACGGCGACCTCGATGTGGCCAACCTCCGGGTCGCAGCTGGCGACCCCAAGTTCAAGATCTGGCGGCAGGACAGCGGAGGCACCTATACGCAGATCTTCGGGTGCACCACCCCCGCGCCCACCGCTCCCGAGACTGCGATGGACCTGGCCTGGGGAGACTACAACAACGACGGCCGCCCCGACCTTGCGCTGGCCACCACAGCCGCCCTCTACCTCTACAAGGGCCTAGCGACCTCGCCCTATATCTCCGCGACGCCGACGGTCATGCCTGGCGCGCCGGCTGGCCAGACGTGGACGTCGGTGGCCCTGCCGCCCGGTGGGAACGCCACCACCCGGGCGCGCATCGCAGGCGGACGCTCGAATGGATGGTACGAATTTCGCCTCGATCCCGCGACGGGAACCGTTCCAAGCGGAGGCATCCTCGGAGGGGACGATGATCCGGGGGTGGTGGACGTCGAGTACGGCGACTTCCACGGCGACAACCAACCCGACGACCTCGCCCTCGTCTACGCGGGCACATCAGCACCAACAGTCATAGCAGGGTCCACCCGAGCTAGCACTAGCCTCCTGGCTGGCCCGTCAAAGGGGATCGCGTTCGCCGACCTCGACGCGGACGGCAAGCAGGAGGCCATCGTCGCTCGGTCTGACAAGGCCAGCTACGCGCGGAACACGGCTGGCACGCTCTGGACCGCCAGTGAGACCTTCAACGCGACCAGCGTCGCGGCCGGCGACTGGTTCGGCGACACCCGCCCGGACGTGGCCTTCGGCGTCAGCGGTGGCCCCACCCGGATCTACCTCAACAGCGCGTCGGGTATGACGCAAGCCTACGACGCCGTGGGGGCGGCGAACCCAGCCACGCACGTGTTTGTGGGCAACTTCGACGGCCTCGCCGGCAACGAGCTCCTGACAGTCGGGGCGGACCAGAGGCGGCGCAGGTTCTCGGCCGGCAACCCAGTGGTCGCGTCTTGGAACGGCGCCGTCAATGGGGACACCTTCGGGCAGTCGATGGCGATCCGCGGTGGCAGCGCACTCATCGGCGCCCAGGGTGCGCAGTCGAGCAAGGGCGCGGCCTACCTGTACTCGCTCAGCGAACCTTCGAAGCCGCCCATCCAGCTGCAGCGGAGCGGCGCTCAATCCGGCGACGCCTTCGGCGCGGGGGGTGCCTTTGGGCCCCTCGGGCCGCTCGTCGGGGCGCCGGGCGTCACGAGCAACCAGGGGGAGGTCTACGCCTACCAGCCGTGCGTCATCCGCGAGACGGACGTGGCGGGCGTCACGCGAACCCAGGTGGAGTGCGCCGTCGGCACGGTGCCCGCCGGGGGGACGGCCAGCGTCGCCGTCACGGCGCGGGTGCCATGCCCCAGTGGAGCGGCGCCCACCAGCGCGACCAGCAACGCCTCGGTCGTGGGCGTCACCATCGACTCCAACGTCACGAACAACTTCGGAGCGACCACGCAGTCGTTGACGCTGGACCCGGCCATCTGTAGCGGCTCCAAGCCCGAGATCGCCGTGGACCTCTCGGGCACGGAGGGCGGCGTGCCCTGGTACACCACCGACGTCGCAGTGGCGTGGTCGGTGGATTACAAGGGCCTGGTGTCCCGCGGCGAGAGCGGCTGCGGCCCCGTCACGCATACCGTCGACACACCCGCCAAGGGCGTGGCCTACACCTGCAGCGCGACCAACGATGTCGGGACGGCCTACAAGTCGGTGGTCGTCTATCGCGATACCACCGCGCCTTCGGTGACCGCGGACCTCGCGGGCACTGTCGGCGCGAACGGCTGGTACACGAGCGACGTCACGGTGACCTTCACGTGCTCCGACGGCGCGTCCGGCGTCGAGAGCTGCGCCCAGCCGGTCGTCGTCTCGACCGAGGGCGACAACCCCGGCGCCGTTGGCGTCGGGCGCGACAAGGCCGGCTTTACGAACGAGGTGACGGCCGCGGGCGTGAAGCTCGACAAGACGCCACCGTCCATCACGGCAAGCCGCGCGCCCGGGTCCAACGGGCTCGGCTGGAACAACGGGCCGGTAACGGTCAGCTTCACGTGCGGCGATGCGACCTCGGGCGTCGCGTCCTGCGACGCCCCAGTCACCCTCAGCACCACTGGCGCGGCGCAGACCGCTCAAGGGACGGCCACCGACAACGCCGGCCTCACGGCCAGCGCCAGCCTCGCCGACATTCACATCGACCTCGACGCGCCCACCGTCGTGGCGTCCCGCGCTCCCACAGCGTCCGCCCACGGGTGGAACAACGGCCCCGTCACCGTCAGCTACGAGTGCACGGACGTTGGCCCCGCCGGGGTCCTGGCCTGCCCGGCCGACGTCGTGGTGGCCTCGCCGGGCGCGGGCCAGACGGTCCCGCCCGCCACGGCCAGAGACAACGCCGACAACGTGGGCACCAGCCTCGCTGTCTCGGGCATCAACGTGGACTCCACGCCGCCCGTCATCACCGTCACCCTCACGCCGGACCCCTATGTCACCACTGGGTCAAGGGTGTGGGCGGGGCCCGTGACCGTGACCTACGCTTGCAGCGACGAGCTCTCGGGCCTCGACGGCGGCTGCCCGGCGCCTGTCGTCGTGACCGGACCGGGCCAGAACCTCGCCGTGCCGCCAGCGACCATCCACGACCTGGCAGGCAACGCCGCCACCGTCGACGCGGGCACCATCGACATCGGCGCGCCGGCCTTCGCGATGCGGCCCGGCTTCGGCGCGGTGGAGGGCGAGGCCATCGTCGCCGCGCCCCTTGCCGAGCTCTCCCATGCCTGGGCCTCGAACGGCAGCGTGACCGTGGACTGGGGCGACGACGCGCCGACGCAGCCGGCCACCGTGGGCGCCACCGAGCCGTACGCCGTGACGGGCAGCCACGTCTACGCGGACCAGGGCGTCTACACGGTCCGAGTCTGCACCAGCGACCGCACCGGCGCGCCGATCTGTGACTCCCTCGAGGTCGCCGTCACGAACGCCCAGCCCACAGTCCAGCGCCCGGCGGATCTCGTGGTGCTCTCCAACGCGGATTTCGACGTCAATGCAGTCTTCCGCGACGGCGGCTCGCTCGACACGCACACCGCCACCGTCGACTGGGGGGCTGGCCCGGTGCCGCTCGCCGCGACGAAGCTGCTGGAAGCCCCGTCTGGCCCCCCCGGGATCGACGGCGGTGTGGAGGGCAGCGTCACCCTCACGCATCGCTTCACAGCAGCCGGCGACTACCCCGTCACGCTCTGCGTCAGCGACGACGAGGGGGCGGCCGGCTGCACCACCTTCCAGGTCCAGGCCAACTCGCCCTCTGAGGGCATCACCTGCGCGGTGGTCGAGACGGGGCGCCGCTGCTTCGGCGGCGAGTGGGCGCTCGAGCTCGCCGCCACCGTGACCAACAGCTACGGCCAACACCTTCGATACATCTGGGACGGTCAGGAGTTCGGCTTGCCCGCCACGACCGCACCCCACCTCCTCTGGTCCGATCGGGGGGACACGACGCCGACGCTGACGGGCATCCAAGGGAGCCGGGTCGTCGTGATCTTGCGCGTGGAGCCACCCGCAGGTCAGCAGCTGGTTGGCGTGGTCTGCACCCCTCTGGACACGCAGCTGCCCGACGCCGACCTGGACGGCCTCTCGGAGGGCTGCCACACGCCGCCGGCCTGCTGCGACCTCGACCAGGACGGAGTCGTAGACGCCGACCGTGTGCCGGAGATCGCCTGCCCCACCACGCTGACCCAGGAGTGCTCTGCCCCCACGGTGGCCTTCGGTCAGGTGACGCCGGTGGAGCTCCTCGCCCCGGCAGCGACCGACCTGTGTGGCGAGCCCGTCTTCGTCAGCACTGACCACCCCTCGCCCGTGTTCCCCAACTGCCAGAAGACGCCCGTCGTCGCGAAGGCGCGGAACGCGTGCGGCAAGGAGGCCACCTGCGCCTTCGACGTGGAGATCGTCGACACCGTCGCGCCGGAGATCCTCGACGTGCCCCCGGACTTCGACGTCGAGTGCGGCGGCGTGGTCCCGCCCGCTCCCACCGAAGTGGTGCCCTACGACGCCTGCACGCTCGCCGCGAACATGGCGGTCACCGTCGCGGAGACCGAGGTCCCGGGCGCCTGCGACAACCGGATCGTTACCCGGACATGGACCACGTCCGACCTCTGCGGCAACGACGGCGTGGCCACACAGACCATCCGCGTCGGCGACTTCGTTCCGCCCGTCATGGAAGGCCTTCCGTTCGACGCCACCGTGGAGTGTGACGCGGTGCAGCCCCAGGCCGCCCCCGCCACGCTCACGGACAACTGCGACCCGAACGTCGCCTCCGCCATGGCCGAGGTACGGACCGACGGCGCCAGTCCGGACGAGTACACACTCGAGCGCACCTGGTCGGCAACGGACGCCTGCGACAACACGCTCGAGTGGCCGCAGGTCCTCACAGTGGTCGACACCCGCGGGCCGGTCATCGACGTGGCCAACGTGGCGATCGGCTGCCAGGAGCCCACGGACCCGGCGCGCACCGGTGAGGCAGTCGCCATCGACGGCTGCGCCGGTCTGGTCACTGCGGCCTGGTCGGACGAGAGCACGCGGGGGGCGCCGCTCACCGCGAGCTGGAGCCGGTACACGATCACCCGCACGTGGGAGGCTCACGACCGGACCGGGAACGTCACCTACCACCCGCAACAGATCGAGGTGGTGGACGTCGGCCCGGACCGCGACGCGGACGGCATCGGGGACGCCTGTGATCCGTGCGCGAACGACCGCGACAACGACTTCGACAACGACGGCCTCTGCGGCGACGTGGACCCGTGCCCCGAGGTCGCGGGCGCCGACGAGACCGACACCGACGGCGACGGGGTCGGCGACCTCTGCGACAACTGCGCCGACCGGCGCAACGGCACTCAGGCAGACAACGACGACGACGGCCTGGGCAACGCCTGCGACCCGTGCCCCCTCGACCCCGCCGTGGGCGTGGCGTGTGGGGACCCGATGACCCTCACGGCCGGAGCCAGCCAGGAGACCGAGGAGGGGACCACCCTCGAGGCGGTCAGGCTCGCTACGGTCGCCGGCGCGCACGGCGCCGTGATCGCCACTGTCGATTGGGGTGACGGCGGCGCCGCCGAGCTCGCGGTCGTCGCGGCCGACGAGATCTCCGGCAGCCACACCTACGCCGACGATGGCGTGTACACGGTGACTGTCGTGGCCACAGACGAGGGTGGCTTCGAGGTCACCGGGCTGGTGACGGTCACGGTGGAGAACGCCGGGCCGGCGGTGGTCGCAGGCGCCGACACGACGGCGTTCGAGGGCTCGAGCGTCGCCCTACCCCCGCTGACCTTCCACGACCAGGGCACTGCCGACACGCACACGGCGGTGATCGACTGGGGAGACGGCTCGACGCCGAAGGCTGGGACGGTCAGCGAGACACCGAGCGGCCCGCCCGGGTTGCCGCAAGGCGCCGATGGCACCGTGGACGGCTCGCACGTGTACGCCGACGCCGGGGTCTACACCGTGAAGGTGACTGTGACCGACGACGAGGGCGACTACGCGGTGAGCTCCTTCGCCGTAACGGTCCACAACGTGGCGCCGAGCGACGTGACGCTGGTGGACGCGACGGTCGTCGGGGGCAAGGCCACGCTGTCGTGGACCTTCCACGACCAGGGTACCGCCGACACGCATACGGCCACGATCGACTGGGGCGACGGCTCGCCGGCGCAGGACGCCACCGTGGTCGAGTCGCCCTTCGGGCCGCCGGGCGCGCTGCTGGGCGCCGACGGAACCGCCGGCGGCTCGCACGGTTACACCGACGACGGCGTCTACACGGTTACCGTGACCGTGAAGGACGACGAAGGGGGCTCCGCGACCCACACCGCCACGGTGACGGTCGAGGGCCTCCTGGCGCTCGCGGCCATCGGGCCGCAGGCCACCGACGAAGACGAGGCGACCGGGGTGCCCGTGGTCATCACGGGCGTCAGCGGCGCCGAGGACACGGTCACCCTCACGGCCAGCTGTGATGATCCGAAGCTCGTGGCCGCGGGAGGCCTCACCGTGACCGGCACAGGCGCCGAGCGGACCCTGCTTGTGACGCCGGTGCCGAACGCGTGGGGAGCCGCGACCGTCACGGTCACAGCGAGCCAGGCGGGCCGGTCTGCGAATACGTCCTTCGCGTTGACCGTGACTCCCGTCAACGACGCGCCGGTGGCCGACGGCGACGCTTTCGAGACCACCGAGGGCACCGTGCTGGTCGTCGCGCTCGCGGATGGCGTCCTGGCCAACGACGGAGACATCGACGGCGACGGGCTGACTGCGAGCCTCGTCGACGATGTCGCCACCGGGGAGCTGGCGCTTGCGGCCGACGGAAGCCTCACGTACACGCCGGCGGTCGACGCCACGGGGGAGGTGCAGTTCACCTATACAGCCACCGACGGGAAGCTCGTGTCGGCGCCGGCGACGGTGACGATACAGGTGGTGGCGGCTCCCGACGCGCCGGTCCTGGACCCGCTCGGCGGGCCCTACGCCCTCGTCGAGGGCACGCTCTTCACGGCGACCTTCACGGGCTCCGATGTGGACGGAGACACGCTCGTGTTCAGCTCGCAGGATGTTCCGGCGGGGGCGACCCTGAGCGCCGTCGGCGTGTTCGCGTGGACCCCGAGCTGGCAAGACACGGGCAGCCACACGGTCACCGTGGAGCTCAGCGACGGCACGAGCACGGTCTCGGGCATGTTCGTGATGAGCGTCACCTTCCTGGACGCCAACGACAATGGCCTCCCCGACGGGTGGGAGCTGGGCGCCGGGCTCGACCCCGCGAAGACCAACGGCGACAACGACGGAGACGGCATCAGCGACCTCGACGAGGTCGGGGACTTCCTTGCGCCTCGCGACACGGACAAGGACGGCGTGATCGACGCGTTGGACGACGACAGCGACGCCGACGGAATCCCAGACGCGGTCGAGGCGGGCGGCGCAGACCTGACCACACCGCCGGTTGACACCGACAAGGACGGGACGCCCGACTATCTCGACACCGACAGCGACGACGACGGCATGCTCGACGGGCTGGACCTGTGCCCGCAGGTGGCGGGCGCGAGCCTGGCGGACCTGGACGCCGATGGGACTGGCGACGCGTGCGACGAGGACCGGGATGGGGACGGCGTACCGAACGAGGTCGAGTCGAAGTGGGGGCTCGACCCCGACGTCGCGGACAGCGACAAGGACGGCATCGGCGACCTCCTGGAGCTGGGCCCGGACTTCGAGAGCCCCACGGACACCGACGAGGACAAGATCCCGGACGCGCTCGATCCAGACAGCGACGACGACGGGATCCCCGACGTGGACGAGGCGGGCGGCGGAGACCTGACGACCCCGCCAGTCGACACCGACGAAGACGGGATGCCGGACTATCTCGACACCGACAGCGACGATGACGGCGTGGACGACGGGGTGGACCTGTGTCCGCGCGCCGCCGATACGACCCAGGAGGACCTGGACACCGACGGGACGGGCGACGCCTGCGACGACGACCGGGACGGGGATGACGTGCCGAACGAGGTCGAGCTCAAGTGGGGGCTCGACCCCGACGTCGCGGACAGCGACAAGGACGGCATTAGCGACCTCGATGAGCTGGGCACGGACTTCGAGAACCCCAAAGACACCGATGAGGACACGATCCCAGACGCGAGCGATCCGGACAGCGACGGCGATGGCACCGACGACGTGGGCGACAACTGCCCGGCCCTGGCGAACCCAAGCCAGTCCGATCTGGATGCGGACGACCTGGGCGACGCGTGCGATCCCACGCCGGGCCAGGGAGACATCGCTGCCGACGTCGGCAGCGGCGAGGACGTCGGCAGCGGCGAGGACGTCGGCAGCGGCGAGGACGTCGGCGGTGGCGGGGATCTCGACGAGGCTCCGGACGCCGGCAGCATCGACGACGTCGACGCCGGCCCAGGCCCGGGCAGCGGCGCAGACCTCGGCGGTAGTGCAGACGTCGTCAGCGGCGGAGACGCCGGCAGCAGCGGTGACGTCGGCAGCGGTGACGTGACTCAGCCCGGGGTTGGCGCAGATGCCGCCGGGGGCGGCGTCACGGACAGCGGCGGGGGCGGCTGCAGCGGGGCCACCTCCGCGGGTCTCGGAGGGGCGCCGGCGTGGCTCGCCCTGCTGCTGTGGGGAGCGTGGTGCCGGCGGCGGTCTGTGCAGCGAGGGCGGCCGGAAGCTCCGTAGACCCCGCGCTCGGGGGGCCGAGTGGGCCTCGCGGACGCGCCACGCCTTGAATCGGACGCGCCAATCCGACTAGGGTGCCTCATGGACCAATTTCGGAAGAATCCGCCGCTCACGGCCGCGGTCACGGCGTTTCTCTTTGGCCTCGCAGCCTGTGCAGAGGGCACCCCGGGCGCCACCGTGCCCATCGTGGGAGTGGACGCGTTGGTCCACGTGGACAGCTCGCCAACGGACACAGCACCGCTGGAAGACCGCGGCAGTCCGACCGACGTCGCCCCCGAAGATGCGACCACCGACCCCTGCTCCGGACCGGGCTGCTTCCTCTCGCCTTGCGACGAGAACAGCGACTGTCAGAGCGGCTTCTGCGTCCTGCATCTCGGCGATCGGGTGTGCGGTCCCACGTGCATCGATTCGTGCGCTCCCGGCTTCTCCTGCCGGGTGCTCGACTCGGGAGGCACCGATCCCACCTCGGTCTGCGTATCCAACCACGCGTTTCTCTGTAGGCCCTGCACGCTCGACGGGGACTGTGCGGACGTGGCCTCCGAGGCGAAGTGCCTCGACCTCGGGGCCGAAGGGCGCTTCTGCGGCTCCAGCTGCGGAGACAACAACCCCTGCCCCCCGGGGTTCCGCTGCGACACCGAGCGGAAGCCCGGCGCGCAGTGTGTGCCCGACAGCGGGATCTGCCCGTGCTCCGCCACCTCCGCGTCCCTGGCGCTCACCACGCCGTGCACGGCCGCGAACGAGTACGGCGTTTGCCCCGGGTTCAGGACGTGCGCTGCGGCGTACGAGCCGCTCTCGTCGTGCGACGCGGCCACCCCGGCCTTCGAGACCTGTGACGGCGACGACGACGACTGTGACGGCTCCACCGACGAAGGGCCGCTGTGCGACGATCTCAACCCCTGCACGGAGGATCTCTGCAAGGGAGTAGAGGGCTGCGAGGCGATCCCTACCGTGGGCGCCCCGTGCGACGACGGAGACACCGGCACACAGAACGACGCGTGCGACGCAGCGGGCGACTGCCAAGGGGCCACTATCGTCTGTGAGCTGGGCCCGTGTGGCGCGTCGGCCGTCCCAGGCCCGGACGGGTGTGTGATCACCCTGGTGGATGCGGGCGCTCCCTGCGATGACGGCAACCTGACCACTCGCGACGACCAGTGCACATCGGAGGGCGCGTGCATCGGCACCGGCTACAGCTGCTCGTTGGGCCCATGCGAGGCCAGCTCCACACCCGATGGCGAGGCGTGCGTGGTGGTCCTTCTGGAGGCGGGCGTCGCGTGCGACGACGGCAACTCCGGGACCAAGGGCGACCAGTGCAGCAGCGAGGGCGTCTGCATCGGCGAGGCGTACGCGTGCGCTCCCACGCAGTGCGAGGTCTCATCGTCGCCCGATGGCGTCGGATGTACGGTGGTGCCGCTCCCCGAAGGCACGCCATGTGACGACGCGGCGTTGACCACGCGCGAAGACGCCTGCGACGGGGTGGGCGCCTGTTTCGGAACTCCGTACACCTGCACCCCCGCAGAATGTGATTCGGCGTCGGTCGCCGACGGGGACACCTGCGTGAGGACCCCCAGAGAGGCCGGTGCCTCGTGCAGCGACGGCGTACTCTCGACCCACGACGACGTTTGCGACGGCAACGGCGGCTGCGCGGGCACGCCCTACGCCTGCGCGGCGACCCAGTGCCAGGCCACCTCCGAGCCGAACGGCGACGGATGCGCGGTGACGTACGTAAGCAGCGGCGCTGTCTGCGACGACGGAAACGACGGCACTCGCGAGGATGCGTGCGACGGTGCCGGGAGCTGCAAGGGGACCAAGTACACGTGCGTCCCCGGTCTATGCGAGGCCGCCTCGATCCCCGACGGGTCTGGGTGTGTGCCCGTGTTCGATCCCGAGGGGAGCTCCTGCGACGACGCCGACCCCACGACTCGCGACGACCGCTGTGGCGCGGCGGGTCTCTGCTCCGGGGTGCCGTATGGGTGCACTCCGAAAGCTTGCGAGCTGAGCAGCGTGCCCGACGGCACCGGCTGCGCGGTGGTCTACGCCGCGGCGGGTACGACGTGTGACGACCTGAACCCAGCCTCGCGCGATGATCTCTGCGACAGCATCGGTGGATGTGCCGGGACGCCGTTCACCTGCCCGCTCGGGCCCTGCGACGCGTCCTCCACGCCGAATGGCAGCGAGTGCGTGGTCACTCCGAAGGCCGATGGGACGCCCTGCGGTGACGGCAACGCCTGCAACGGCACTGAGCTCTGCCAGGCGGGGCAGTGCACGAACGGAGCCCCGGTCGTCTGCCCGCCCCCCACGGGGTTGTGTGAGGCCGTCAAGTGCAACCCAGTCGGCGGTCAATGCGACACGAAGGTGCTGCCCGGATGTTGCGGCAACGGCAAGATCGAGTCGCCGGAGGACTGCGACGACTCCAACCGGACCACAGAGGAGTGTGCCTACGGGCCCACCGCCTGCGAGGTCTGTCGAGCGGACTGTACGAAGGGACCCGGGGTGCCCCACTTCTGCGGAGACGGGCTGACGGACGCGAGCGAGAGCTGCGACCTCGGCTCGGGGAACTGTGCGCCTGGCGAGTGCGTTGCGGCTGGCAAGGTGGCATTCGCCTACACGGGCGCAGCCGTCAGCTGGACCGCCCCCTCGGGAGTGAACTCTGCGCTCATCAAGGTGTGGGCCGCCGGTGGCGGAGGTGGCAACGCGGAAGGGCGTCAGTTCCCGGGCGGTGGTGGCGGCTTTACCTCGGGAACGGTGGCGCTCACTCCGGGCGAGTCGCTCACGATCCTGGTTGGCCAGGGAGGTGGCACGTCCGCAGAGGGCAAGACCTCGGCGTTCCCGAGCGGGGGACAACCCGGGATCCGCTCCGGCTACACCATGGGCGGCGGCGGCGGCCGCAGCGCCGTCCTCCGAGGGTCCACCGAGCTCCTCGTTGCCGGTGGCGGCGGCGGCGCGGGTGGGACCGGCTGGAGCAGCGGAAGCTCGACGCATGGCG
Organism: Pseudomonadota bacterium; assembly: GCA_005776725.1. Taxonomy (GTDB): domain Bacteria; phylum Myxococcota_A; class UBA9042; genus SXOO01. The sequence goes on from SXOO01000018.1 coordinate 13,595, forward strand.
GGGGCGGAGGCGGCAGCCAAGGCGGCAACGGCGGCTGGGCCACGCCCGGGGGCGACGCGTCCGCGTGCGCCGGCAAGGGGGCCTCGCAGAGCGCGGGCGGTGCTGGAGGCCAATGTAATGTCGGGGGTTGGTCCGGCCCCCCGGGGGGGTCAGGGACGAAGAACCAGGGGGGCCACGCGGGGGACTTCATCTCCACTGGCAACTGCGGCGGCGGTGGCGGCGACGGCTACTACGGAGGCGGCGCGGCGGCGCTCCATGCAGGAGGGGGCGGCGGCTCGGGTTGGGCAGAACCCGGCGTGGTGGTGGTCCCGACGCTGGTCGCTGGCGGCGGGGATGGCTCCGCGGCCAACACCAGCGACCCCGAGTACATGAGCGGCGTAGCGACCAGCGCTGCCAACGCACGCGGAGGCAACGGGCTCGTGGTCATCACCTACTCTGGGTTCAGCCCGTGCGCGAACGGGCAGACGTCCTGCCTTCGCTGCTCCACGACCTGCACGGTTCTGACCGAGCCTTGATTCGGACCTGGGGTCAGCGGTCCGTAGGAGGCCTCTGGCTGGCCCTGGGGTGGACTGCCGCCAGCGTGGCGTGGGCCGCCACAGGGAACGCGTGGCACATCCCGCCCGGGGGCCGGAGCCGGGGATCGCGTCGAGGCCCGTTGACCACTCTCCGACCCCGCCCGGACCGCACCCGACCGCACCCTGCCCTCGTGGACACCGCTGGGCCGGGCCAAGTACGATAGACAGCATGCGTATCATCCTCATGCTCTTGCTGGGGTCAGTCGCCACACAGGCGGTGGCGGCCCCAAAGCCCCAGATCTTTATCGCCGACGTCACCCCGGGCGATCCCACCCACGTCAACGACGCCGGTGCCCTCGGAGGGGTCCTCTCCACAGAGCTCTTCAAACGGTTCGCGAGGTGCTCGAACGTCGTCACGACAGATACCATCCGAACGTTGATCGGGTTCGAGAGGCAGAAGGAGCTGCTCGGCGCGCACGACCCCGCCACGCTCGCCGAGATCTTGGGCGCGCAAGGGCGCCCCTCGCTGATCATCACCAGCCGCCTCGACGGCACCCCCGAGGACGCCTCGTTCAATATCAGTGTCGCGCACATGAGCGGGCGCGAGGAGTGCGCCGCGTCCTCGAGCGGGAAGATCAGCCCGAAGCTGGTGCGCGAGGCCGTCGCGGGGCTCCCCGATCTGTGCGCGCCGGTGTGGAGCGGGAAGGTCATCGCGACGCACGAGCTCACCGTACCGGCCTCTACCCAGACGACCGACTTCGGGGGGATCACAGCCCGAGGCACGGGGAGCATGTACCTCAAGATCAGCTCTTACGTCGTCGCGCAGGCCCCCACTCCGCGGCTGCCTGTGTCATACACGGTGACCCGGACCGTGACCGGCAGTGCACAGATCGCTCACAAGCGCACGACTGACGCTGTCTGCGGCGAGAGTGAGCAGATCGTGCTGGGGGGGCAGCAGGAGACCGTGAAGGTCCAGACTTCGTTCACTCTGGGGACCGACGAGCAAAACGCGACTTGGAGCCTCGCCGTGGATACGAAGCGCAAGCGCTACAAGCTGACGCTCGCCGTGGGTTCGCACGATTACAACCTGGCCACCACCGTCGAGACGAGCAAGTCGGCCTGCGGAAAGACCACCAAGGAGACCCTGCGGGAAGACACGACGTCTACGTGGGGCGGCCTCCAGTTCGAGAGCGACGAGCACGTCTATACGGCGGAGACCCCGCAGATCAGCGGCCGCGACAGCCGCAAGCTCGAGAGCGAAGAGCACGAGACCGGAACCGTCGAGGAGAGCTTCGAGTGGAACCTCGAGTCCAAGCCACTCATCGAGGTCTTGATCAAGGCGAAGTGACCCCGCGGGCCCTCCGGCGATCGGGCGACCCTCCGTTGCGTTGAGCGAAGCGGAAGGTCGCTTGCTCGGCCGTAGACAGGTTCCTTAGGCGGCGATGGCGTCCCAGGCAGCGCGCTCGGCCAGCTCGCTCACGTCGTCCGTGAGCTCGAGGCGCCCCTCGGCGCGGGCCCGCATCATCCCGTTGAACGCGCCAAACACCAGCTCCATGAGGAGCGTCGTGGACCCGGCCTTCAGCACCCCCTGGTCCTGCGCCACCTTCACCACGACCGCGCCGAAGTCCTTGAGGCGGTTCTCCATCGCGAGGCTCTCCGCGTCGAGGTAGGACCGGTGATGGTGCAGCTCGAGGAACGCGAACGCCTCGGGATGCGCGACGGCGAACGCCGTCATCTCTCGCCAGATCGCCCGAAACTGCTCGCGAGGGGGCGCCGCCGGCGGGAACGCGGTGAAGACGCGCCCGCCGATTGCCTCCTTCCACTTCCGGAAGAGGGCGTTCACCATCGCCTCCTTGCTGGCGAAGTAGTGGTAGATCGTGCCCGCGGCGATCCCAGCGCGCTTCGCCACCTCAGGGACGGCGGTGCCATGGAATCCCTGGGTCACGAAACACTGGAGGGCCGCGTCGAGGATAGCGTCGCGGCGCTCGGTGGGGTCGGCCGGACGGCCGCGGGGCGCTCTCATCGCGCGGCATGCTCCGTCGCCGCTCGTCGGCGTGTCAACCCGCCACTCCCCATGCGTCGGATGCCAGCCACCCCCAGCAGCGCAGCCGCGAACCACCACGGCGAGGCCGGAGCTCCGCCCGAGCTGGTGCAACCCACGTAGACCACCTGCGGCGGCGGGGCTACTGCGGCAGCGCCCTCGCTGGCAGCCGGCGCGGCGTCGCCCGAGGTGAGGCGCTCGGTGGGCGGCGGCTGCAGCGGGCTCGTTGGGGCGGGCTCGACGGAGTCATCGCTCTCTGGGCTCTCCGGCGGCGCCTCGGGCTCCGCGTCGGGGAGCGCGGGGATGGCGTGCCAGACTTCGGGGTCGCCCGGGAGCGGCGCCGTGAGCGCCTCGTGCATCACGAGGTAGATCGCCGGGTCGTAGAAGGTCTGGAAGTGGCCGACAAAGCCGTCGCACAATCCGATGTTGGTGGCGCCCTCGATGATCGAGGTCTCGTAGGGCTGGATGTACTCGTCGGTGCACGTGTAGATGGAGGTGACCGGCACGTTGCTCGGGAGCGGCTTACTGTGCACCGCCTGTAGGAACTCGCTGCCGGGGCTGAGATCGCGCCGGGCGGGCCACCCTGCGATGCCGGCCGCGAGCGGTGCCTTTGCGATGCCGTTCTGCGGGGAAACGAAGGTGACGAGGCGCGAGATCCGGGCGTCACCGCCCAGGGACTGCAGGTAGTAGCGGGCGATCACCCCGCCGGTGCACTCGGCCAGGATGTCGATGCGCTTCTGCCCGCTGTCGGCGAGCACCTGCTCCACCACCTCCGCCAACAGCTCGGAGGCCTCGAAGAGGCTGCCGCTGAGCAGCGCCGGTGGCTCCCACACCACGGGGATGAAGCCGTCTCGCTCGAGCCGCGCGACGATCGGATCGAACCAGCGTTCGCGGATGGTCACGCCCGTGATGAGCAAGACCACTCGCGGCTCCGCGAGCGGCTCGGGACCCGCCTCCAGCTCTCCCACCACGAGCTCGTGCTCGTACTTGTCGAGGAAGAGGTCGCTCCAGAAGTAGACCGAGGTCTTGTCCCCAGATGGGAGGTCCCAGCAGCCGGTGAGAGCGAGGAGGAGGAGCAGGCGGGTGGCGGCTTTCATGGCGCGGGCGGTCCTTTCGTGCGGCTGGCGCAAGGGCTTTATTCAAATGAACGTTCATTCGAACAAAGCGACGCTACTGCTCGCGCGGGGTGGCGTCAAGGGAGAACGCCTGTCCTCATGAACGTTCATTCGACTAATTCGCGGATCTCACCATGACTAGCAGGCTCGGCACCCGACAAGGGGCCGCTGAGCGCTGGACGCTCCCCGATGGCGGGGACAGCAAGAACCCGCGACAGCGGGCACAGCAAGCTGAGAGGGGGCCGGCGGGGCCGGCGGGAGACTAGCGCCCGAACGGGATGGAGATGCCCACCGTGACCGCGCGGTCCTCCGGGCGGAACGACACGACCAGGGGCACCTTGTCGATCTGCACGCCAGCGCGCAGCCACAGGCCGCGGTCCAGGTCCGTGCCACCGGAGTACGGGGTGCCGGTCTGCATGCCGTAGCTGGCCCCGCCGATGACCGAGAACCGGTTGTCGATGCGGTGTGCCACGTCGACCGTGGCGCCTGCCTGCGCGAGCTGACCGCCGGCCATGACCGCCTGCGCCTGCCCCCGCACCATGAAGTCCGAGACCGTGGTCTCGAGCAGCAGGCCGAAGCGATCTTCGGGAACCTTGTCCTTGTACGAGCGCTTCCAGTCGAGCACGACCGACTGGAACTCCTTGGGATCTCGGTAGCCGAGCTTGACCCCGAGCTCCGTGAGCCGGCCGGCCTCGAAGCTGTAGGTGCCGTTGCCGGAGCCCATGAAGCCGTTGCGCTGGTAATCCGCATTGCCCGACAGCGTGCTGCCGGACGCGCGGTCAGCCGCGAAGTTGAGGCCCAGGCGAAGGGACTCGATCGGCGGCGGGGGCGGCGAGCCCTCCTTCCCCTTCTCGGCTGAGGGGGTCTCCAGCGCGGCGCCGAGCCCCAGCGTGAACCGCCCGGTGGACGAGTCGTAGGAGGTGTTGCCGGTGACGTTGCGCTCGTCGCTGCCGTAGCGCAGCTTCACGGCGCCGAAAGCGGAGCTGTCGCCCTGATTGGGCACGCGGTACCCGAGGCTCGAGTCCATGGACAGAGCGCCGAAGGTGTTCAGGGAGCCGACGCCGAACGACAAGGAGCCGTCGGGTGCGAGCTTGCCGTTGGCCGCGATCGAGTGGGCGTCGTTGATCTTGTACTTCGCCTCCGCACCCGCCTCGTGGCTGACCTTGCCGTCTTCGCCGACCTTGGCCTTGTACGAGACGGCGGCTTGGACATCGCCCTTCTTGTACTCGAGCCCTGCCGAGGCGCCCTTGACCGCGAAGTCGCGGATCTTCCCCATGTCGATCCCGGCAGACGCGGAGAGGCCGCCACCGATCTTGAACTTCTGCTTCAGCTCGGGGACGTCGACGTTGGCGGCGACCGCGGCAGCCGCCGCCGCGAGCGCGGCCGCGATGAGGATTCCCGGATGGCCCTCGACCCACTCCGAGGCCGCCTGGCGGAACTTGGCGCCGTCTTCTCCCTTGAGCCACTCCTCGGCATAACCGCCGGCCCACTTTGCCAGCGCGGCGCCGAACTTGCCGACCGCCTCCGCCTCGGCCTTGGTGTCCATGATGCCGGACCCGGCGATCGGCTGCGGCAGATCCCCGATGGCCTCGGCGGCGGCCGTGATGCCCTGCTTGCCGTACTCGAGGAACTTGTCCGCCGAGACGTTGTCGTGGACCACCTCGTAGAGCTTCCCGCCGAGGAACGACCCCAGGAGATCCGTGAAGCCCTTACGCGCTGCGGCTTGCCGGGCCTTCTCTGCCTCGGCGGGATCCCCGGCCTTCGGCGCGAGCGCGGCCGCACCATCGGCGTAGCCCATGGTGGCCACTGAGCGCGTGGAGCGTGCGCCCTGAGCTTCCGTGGCAGGCGCGGCGGTTGTTGCGGTCCTGGGAGCGGCCGTAGTCTCGGGTTGCGGCATCCGTCGATCCTAACACACTAGAAGTGCGGTGTCTGCTGCGTCAGCGCAGCTTTCACGCGACGTGGGCCCGCCTCAGCGAGCCGCCCACCCGCCGCCGGGCTGAAGGAACAGCTCCACGGTGTATTGCTCGTCGTCCGCGGGAGCGATCTGGCGCTTCACCTCACCGCTCGCGCGGTCGAACGTCCACTTCTCGTCCCACCGGTCGTCGCGATCGAGGTCGACTTTCAGGCGATTGACCTGCTGGAAGCCGGCGTCCTGGTACAGGTTGACCTTGGCCGGTCCCGGGATCGCGTCCTTCATCTTGTCGCTGCTGAGGCGCCGCTCGGCGGCGATCAGGATGCGGGCGTTGAGGTCTTTGGCCGGGCCGGTCGAAGACCCCGCGGCCGAGCCGGCCGAAGACCCCGCCGCCGGGACGGCCGAAGACCCCGCGGCCGGCAGCGGCTTCGGCGGGGTGTCTGCCGTCTCGGAGCCCGAACACGCGCGCACGAGGAGCCAGGCGGCGCCGCCTGCCGCGACCAGGCCCAGCCCACCCATGAGCCCGCGGAACGTCTTGTACTTCAATGGACTCTCCCTGGCGGGGCAGTCACCCGCGAGCGCGAGCATCGAAGTGCACAGCGCCATCGTCAAGGCGCCCTCAGGCCCCCGACCGATCCGACTCCTGACTCCACCCGAACGAGCACGGCGCCCGAACGGGTCCTACGCGAGCGTGTCCGGAGCCGTGGCAGAAGGGTCGGTCATCATCCCGCGCGTGATGGGGACCGTGCAGTTGCAGTACTTGTAGAGGCACGGGGTGGGCGCGCTCCGGAGGACGAAGCTCCCGTCGAGGAGGTTGCCGAGGTGGTCCACGCCCTTGTGCCCATTCCCCGAACGTGCGCCGTTGGGGACGGCCGCGTCGCCCTCGCTCGAGGGTCCGTCGGCCGGGCCCAGCCGGTACCGCCGGGCGGGGTAGCAGCGCCAGGCGTCCCCGGTGTCATCGAGGATGAAGTAGCGCGCCCCGGCCCAGCACGGCCAGCCCTGGAAGTCGTGCGCCACCTCCCCCGTGAGGTTGTGCCCCCCCAAGGACCGGAGGACCGCGAGCTCCGCCTCGTCGTACGGGATGACGTCGCGCGCCTGCTTCTCAGGCTGCACCTTGAGGACCACGCCCTCGTCGCCGAAGCGCGCCACCAGACTCGGCAGCTCGGGCAGCACGGCGCGGGTCGCAACCACGGTGGCCGCCACGCTGGGGGGAGGGAGCGTGGGGTCGGCCGCGGCGGAGAGGCGCTCGCCCAGGCGTCGGAGCCGGCGCGCGAAGGCCATGGGATCGGGCGTGTACTCGAGGTGCAGGCTGGCCGAGAACACGCCGACGCGGCCGCGGGCCGCCGCGATGAACGCGTCGAGCCGGGCGTCCGAAGCGGAGAAGTTGGTGACCACGGAGATCCGGTGCCCGAGCTCGGCCAGACCCGCCACGAGCTCCGTGAGCGAGGGATGAACGAACGGCTCTCCGCCCGAGAGCTTGAACTCCCAGCGCCCCAAGAGGTGCCGCCGAAACGCCTCCAGGAAGCGCCCGGTGTCGCGGGCCCAGCGGCCGCGGTCTTCCTTGAAGCGCTGCGTGCAGTAGCTGCACCGGTAGTTGCAGGCGGTGTTGACGTTCCAGCTCACCGCGCCTTCGGCCGGCCTCATGGGAGCCCCTCGATCATGCCGCGGTTCGCGGGCACGGTGCACGGGCAGATGTCCCAGGCGCAGGGCTTGGGGGCGTCGGCCAGCCGGAAGGTGCCGGACAACACGTTGCCCAGATACCCGTCGCGGTGCCGCCGTGCGGTGCGACAGGACCACGCGTCGCCGTCCTGGAGGAGGACGAAGTAGTCCACGCCGGTCCAGCACATGCGCCCCCGGTAAGAAGGCGCAAGGTTCGCGGCCTCGGGACCGGGAGCGTCGCCCAGGAGCTCGGCGAGCGCGGCGGCGTCCGAGCCGGGGTACGCCGCGAGCCCCGGCCCCACTTTCATCAGCTGGGGGAAGAGGCGGAGCCCGAAGCGGTGCAGCACGTCGCGCGCCTCGAGGACGGCCTCGAGCCGGCCCGGCACCAGTACGGAGTTCACGACCAGGCGCGCAGCGGGCCCCAGGGCGTCGCGGAACGCCGCCGCCTTCTCCGCGAACGAGGCGGCGTCCACCGACTCGAGGTGAAGGCTGGCGCTCACGACACGCGCCCGCGCTCGCGTCAGCGCCGCATACCGCAGCAGCACTGCGAGCGGCGCCGACAGGTTCGTGAGCACCGAGAGCGGGTGGGGCGTCCTCGTGACGAGGCCCGGCACCACCCGGTCCATGAACGCGCGAAACGCGAAGGGCTCACCGCCCGTGATCTTCACCTCGAAGGGGCGCGGGAGGCGCTCGAAGAAGCCCAGAAACCCCTCCACGGCCTCCACGGAGGGCTCGCCGACCCGCGTGGCGCGCTTCTGGATGCAGTAGGAGCAGTCGTAGTTGCAGTGGCCCGCCACCTGCCACTCGATCGTGGGCTGACGGAGCGTGGTCCCCGTGATCACGCGGCCCCCTGCCCTGTCGCCCGGGCCCACCGCGCCTCACCCACGGCGGCGCGCAAGGCACCGGACAACTTCACGTTCTGGTTCAACTTTCCGCACTGTCGGCAGGACTCGAGGTAGTGGCCCGCGCGGAAGCGCTGGCGGAGCGCCGCCCACTCCGGGCCATACCAGAGCTGGCTGAACGGCGCGTCGCCGAGCCGCCCGACCACGACCTCCGTGTTGCAGCAATAGAGCACGGTACCGTCCACGAGCACGCGGCTGTAGACGGTGCCCATGAAGCACCCGACCGCCGAGATCTCGGCCGTGTCGGCGCCACCTGCCCGCAGCTGGGCCTCGAAAACATCGAGGTTGGTCTTCACGCCCAGCGCCCCGGCGAGCTCCGTGGCGGCAGCCAGGTCCCCACCGAGGAGGTGCTCCCGCTGGTCGTCCCGCAAGCGCACGGCCTCGGTCCCCGAGTGCAGCCCAGCCAGCTTGAAGTTGACCTGAGTCGCCGGGAATCGCGCGGCGAGCTGCACCATGTCGCAGAGCTCGTGGGCGTTGGTCTCGCAGATGACGTGTACGTGCTTGAAGCGCCGCCCAGCCGCCTTGAACCGCGCGAGCGCCCCCAACAGGCGCACCCACTCGGCTTCGCGGAAGCTCGGGTGGAACGCGAGGTAGCTGCCGAGCGAGGCACCGTGGATGCCTATTAGGAGTTCGTCGACGCCGCTCGCGAGCACCGCGTCGGGGTGGGCGGCGACGAGGTTCGTGATCACGGTGACGTGCAGCCCGCGCGCCTTCGCGTCGGCCACGATCCCGAGGGCGTCGGGATGCGTGAGCGGGTCGCCCATTCCCGAGAAGATCACCGCCCGGAGTCCGCCGAGGGAGGCGATGTCGCCCAAGAGCTGGGCCACCGCGGGGCGCTCGACACGCTGCCGCTTCCACGCCGCCGAGCGGGGCACTGCCAGCAGCGGGCTGTGATCCCAGCACGTCACGCAGTTCGTGTTGCAGCTGTTCGTGAGATCGATGTGGACGGTCTCGGGCCCCTCGGTGGGCACGCCAGTCTCGAGCGCCTGGAGGCGCGCGGGCTTCATAACGCCGCCATCAGCGCCGCGTTCGTGGCGGGCGGCTCCGGCGCCGCCAGGAGCGCCGAGAGGCGGCGGACCACGTCGTGCAACCCCTGGCCCTGGGCCGCCGCCGCGTCCAAGGCGCGGGCGTAACCCTCGAGCCACGGCGCCCCCCGGTCCACGAGGAGGAGCCGCGCGAAGGTCTGCGCCGCCCCCCAGTCGTGAAACGGCGCCGCGGCCCTCAGGAACCGCTGGAACGCGTCCGCCCGCTCCGCCGGGGTGCCGCTCAGCCGCTTCGACAGCTCGCGGGCGAGGCGCAGGAGCAGCGGGCGGGGGACGTAGAGCGCGTCGGCGGCTGAGAGCAGGGTGAGCGCGGCGTCGATGCACCCCTTTGAGGCGATGGGGTCTTCGGGATCCAGCGTGTGTGCGAGGTCGATGACGAAGGGGAGCCCCGGCACGCCCAGCACGGCGTCATCGAGCGCCTCCGCGGCGCGATCGACGTCGGCCTCTGGGAGCACCAGCCTCAGCAGCTCCTGGGCGGCGTGGCGAGCTCCGCTCCTCGGCACCAGCCGGCGCGCCGCGTCGGACGCCCCGGGATCGGCCAGCAGCGCCTCGACGCTCGCGCGGATCGCCGCGGCGTCCAGCGGGCAAATCTGAGCGGCGCCGGCGGCCACGGCGCGTCGGGCCCGCCCCTCCTGGTCGTCGGCGATCTTGGGCTGCGGCAGGAACACCGCGGGCACGCCGGCCAGCATGAGCTCGTGGAAGGTGTTGTAGCCGGCGGCCGCCACCGCCACATCGAAGGCCGGGAGGAGCTCCATCAGCCCGCCCTGGGTGAGCCAGATCACGCCCTCTCGGCGCGGCACGCCCCGATAGAGCGGCCCGGCCGCCACCACCACGGGGAGACCACGCACCGCCTCGAGCGCCACGTCCAGCTGCGCGCTCACGAGCGCGTCCCCTCCTCCGCCGGCCGAGACCAACACCGCGGGGCCGTCTGCCGGCAAGCCGAGACGTCGGCGCGCCTCCGCGCGGCTCAGGAGCTCGACGGGGTCACGGACCGCAATCGGCCCGGTGAACACGGGCTCGACGCCGTCGGGGAGGCTCACGGGCGTGCCCTCGGGCTCTGGGATCACCACGCGGTCGTACAGCGGCAGCATCGCCTGGAAGTCGGCGCGCTCCGCCACCTCGGCCTTGACCGGGCGGTAGACGAAGGCCCGGTGCGCTACGAGGTCGAGGGCCCCGAGGAGCTCACCGAAGGCCCCCCGGGGGAACGTATCGACCACGAGGAGGTCGGGCCGCAGCAGCCCCAGGGAGTGCCAGACCCACTGCTTCGCGAGCGCGAGGTAAGCGAGCTTGTCGAGGCCCGCGTCCTCGACCACGGTCTTCGAGGGCAGCTTGAACGCCGCGAAGCGCTCATGGAACAGCAGCCCCTCGGCCTCGCTGGAGGTGAGGAACCAGATCTCGGCGCGCACGCCCAACACCTGCGCGTACCGGCGCACCCAGCGCATGATCCCGATGAGCCGCGTGAGGTGGCCCACCCCGGCGCCGTTGACCGCGTACGCCACGATCCGAACGGAGCGCGGGCTCCCCCCAGCGGCGCGGCGAGGCCTCATGACGCGTCGAAGGTGGTGGACGGCTGACCGTGCGTGGCCACCGATGCAGCGGCGGCGTGCGAGTCGAGGAGCGCGTAAGCCGCGACTCCCACGCTGGCACCGGTCATGGCGGCCCCCCAGTCGTAGCTGCCACCGATGGGCGCGTCATCCCAGCGATCGTAGCGCTTCACCCGGCGGCCGGTGTCGAGCAGCGCGCCCACGCGCTTCGTCTGCTTGGCCGACCGCGCATCGAAGCGTCGGGAGAGCTCCTCCTCGGTGAAGCGGGTCCCGGCGTTCTTCGGCCGGCGAAGCTTGTTCTCTTCTGCGAGCAGCTTGTTGCGCTCGGCGTCCAGCTCCCCCGCCAGGGTCGAGGCTGTGCGGCCCAGCTCCTCCAGGGTCCGCAGCTTGGCGCCGAGCCCATCGAGCACCTTCACGAGGCGGGCGAGCTCCGGCTGGCTGAGCAAGGCCGGGTCTTGGTGCTCGAGGCCCAGCGCCTCGACGTGGCTCACGAGGCGCTTCCGCCACCGGTCGAGGTGCCGCGCCTCGAGGGTCTCGAGGGCCTCGCGCTGGGACACGTGCCGTTCCTCGAGCCCCCGGATCCGCCGGAGCTTCCCGCGGACGCTGGAGAGCGAGGCGTCGAGCGCCTGGACCGAGTCCTGGACCTCGAGGAAGAGCGCCCGCACGTCGGAGAAGCGCAGCTTCGGGTTCTGTTGGCGGGGCAGGAACCGCTCGACCACCAGATCAGCCGCCTCCCAGTCCTGGTAATACGCGGCACGCCAGAACGGCACCGCGTACTCGGGCGTGTCGTAGCCCGTGTCGATGAGGCGCTGAAACCGCGGCGACTGGAAGCAGAGGGAATTCACCTCCCAGGCCGGCGCGCGGCGCTCCTCGAGCTCTTTCTCCTCGATGGAGAGCGTGCCGGTCTCGGGGTGGACCAGGGTCTCCCGTCCCGACCAGTCGGGGTCGGCTTCGAGCGCGGCGAGCTCGGCTTCGAGCTGCGCGCGCTCGGCAGCGCGCTCGACCGCCGGCGAAGACGCCCCGAGGATGGCCGGGAAGCCCACCCACGCGGCGGCGCGTTGGCAGGCGGCGTCGCTGAGGTCTGGCAGGAGCCCCTCGCCGAGCTGCGCACGCACGCCCTCGCGAGCGCGCTCCACGGCCACGCGGTGGGACGCACTCGACAGCTCTGACAGGGCCCCAGACTGCTGCTTCAGCTCCGCGCGGCGCTCGGTGGACCGACGGATGAACTCAGTGACCCCTCTCATGCCGAGAGCCGTCCCTCGGCCGCGAGCCGGTCGAGGAAACGATCGCCGATGCGCACCAGGGAGGGCTCGTCCAGCGCCTCGGACTCGTCCACCAGAAGGAGGTGCACCGCCCCGGAGGCCACGGCCGCGTCCAGGGCCGCGACCACCTCGTCCGAGAACAGCGGATGGTCTCCCGCCTCCGTGGTGAGCCACTCGAAGCCCACGCGCGCGGCGGGGTCGAAGCCGTCGAGGCGCACGGCGGGGAAGGCGCCGAGCTGGGAGAGGTCGAAGTCGGGAACCAGCGAGAGGCCGCGGGCCTCGAAGACCCTGCGCAGTACAGCCGACCCTTGTCGTTCGTTCATCGTCTCCCTCTCTTGGAGGCCACCGGGGTGGCCAGGTGCCGCCCCTCGGGCGCGCCGCGCGTCCCGCACCCGGTCAGTACACCACCGTGATCCCGTTCTGCCAGAGGGCACAGAGGTCCATGGTGATCGCCACCCCCCAATGCACAAGTACTCCCGGCCAGAAGCTCCGGTGCCGCAGGGCGAGCCAGCCGAGGAGCGACCCTGCCACCACGGCCCCGAGCGTCTCGCCGAAGGGCTTGTCGTAGTGGCTCATGACGTAGGGGATCATCATCACCAGGATCGCGTAGTCGCCGAGGGTCTCGTGCAAGCCGAAGACGATGTAGCCGCGCCAGAAGGACTCGCCGGAGACGAAGAGCAGCCCATAGACGAGCTCGAACACGAGGAGGTGCCACCACAGCACCTCGCCCTGCGAGACCACCCCGCGAAACTGCGGATAGAAGGCCTGGAACGAGCTGCCGTAAGACGCCAGCACCACCAGGGGCACCATGGCGAGGTACAGCCAGAGATACACGCGCTTGCTGCCCTGCGCGGGGCCATAGCCGAAGTCGCGCAGCGGGCGCTTGAGCACGAAGCGGGCGAGCGCCATCGGGACGAGCATCCGCAGCACCACGCTCATCACGCAGAAGTAGGCGAACGGGTACAGCGGGGAGAGCGCGGTCGCGGGGAACGCCCCGTCCAGGAACTGCCAGTAACCGGCGAAGCGCCCGAAGTACCAGAACACCGTGAAGAGCACGGTGGCCGACACGATGACGAAGACCGGCTGGAACGCGAGCCGGGGCGGCTCAGAGCGCGATTGTTCGGACATCCGGCGCGACGGTGAAGGCGGCCTCGGTGCCCTTGCGGACGTCCTCTACGGTGAGGCCCGGGGCGAGCTCTCGGAGGACGAGGCCACGGCCGCGGACTACGTCGAACCAGGCCCAGTCCGTCATCACCGCGTCGACGCACGCCTTGCCGGTGAGCGGCAAGGTGCACTGCTTGCGGAGCTTCGGTTCGCCATCCTTCGTGACGTGGGTGGTCACCACGACCACGCGCCGAGCGCCGGCCACCAGATCCATCGCGCCGCCCAGGCCCTTCACGCGCTGGCCGGGGACCACCCAGTTCGCGAGGTCGCCGGTCTCGGACACCTCGAGGGCGCCCAGGACCGTGAGGTCCACGTGGCCGCCCCGCACCATGGCGAAGCTGTCGGCGCTGGAGAAGAACGACGCGCCGGGCAGCAGCGTGACCGTCTCCTTGCCTGCGTTGATGAGGTCGGGGTCTTCGTCCCCCTCGAACGGGTACGGGCCCACGCCCAGGATGCCGTTCTCCGCATGGAGCGTGACGTCCATCCCCGCGGGGATGTAGTTGGCGACCAGCGTGGGGATCCCGATGCCCAGGTTGACGGTGTGACCGTCGCGGAGCTCGTGCGCGATCCGACGGGCCATCTCTTCGCGGGTGAGCGCCATCAGTGGCCTCCTTCGCGCGGCCGCGTGGTGCGGCGCTCGATCGGCTTCTCGTAGTCGTGTCCCAGGACGACCCGCTTCACGAAGATGCCGGGCGTGTGCACCTGGTCGGGGTCGAGCTCGCCCGGCTCCACGAGGTGCTCCACCTCGGCAATGGTGACGCGCGCCGCAGTGGCCATCATGGGGCTGAAGTTACGGGCCGCCATGCGATAGACGAGGTTGCCGTGACGGTCGCCTTTCCAGGCGCGCACGATGGCCACGTCCGCCAGGAGGGGCCGCTCGAGGACGTACCAGCGGCCGTCGATCTCGCGCGTCTCTTTCCCGTCGGCGACCACGGTGCCGTAGCCGGTGGGCGTGAAGAAGCCGCCGATACCCGCGCCGCCCGCCCGGATCCGCTCGGCGAGGGTGCCCTGGGGCACCAGCTCGACCTCGAGCTCACCCGACAGCATCTGCCGCTCGAACTCCTTGGTCTCGCCGACGTAGCTGGAGACCATCTTGCGGATCTGGCGCCGCTGCAGGAGCACGCCGAGGCCCTTCGTGTCCGTGCCGCAGTTGTTGGACACCACGGTGAGGCCGCGGGTGCCCCGGCGCGCGATCCCCGCGATGAGGTTCTCCGGGTTGCCGCAGAGGCCGAAGCCGCCGGACATGACGACGGCGCCGTCCTCGAGGTCGAAGAGCGCAGCGTCGACGGACGCGAAGACCTTGTTCATGAGACCCCCGGATCAGCTCGGGTTCTTGACGTCCACCACGTCCACGACGCAGGACAGGGGCTGCCCGGCCAGCGGGTGGTTGAAGTCAGCCACAACCGCTTCGTCGTGCACCTCGAGGATGCGGCAGCAGAGCTCGACCCCTTCGGGCGAGCGCATGGGGATCCGCATGCCGTTCTGGACCTGGACGTTGCCCGGCAGCGCGCTCCGCGCGATCCGCTTCACCAGCTCGTCGTTGCGATCGCCGTAGGCCTCGTGCGCGGCCACGACGAACTGCTTGCGGTCCCCCGCCTTGAGGCCCATGAGCGCACGCTCGAACCCCGGCACCAGCTGCCCCGAGCCGCAATAGAGCTCGATGGGGTTGGTTCGTGGTGTCTCGTCGATGAGCGCGCCCTCGGCGTCGTTCATCACATAACCGATCCTGATGACGCTGTTCTTGGTGATGCGCATGTGTCTCCCCTGCGGCGGCCGGCGAAGTTAGATGCCGCATCTATGGAATGTCAAAGGCTATTTACCGCTGGGCACAGCGAGCGCGGCGGGAGCTCGCGGCGGGCTCCCCCATATCCGCGCTCGGGGCTACAGTAGCCTCCATGAGTATCCCGCTGCCCGCCGCCACGGTCCTCCTCGCTCGCGACTCCGCCGATGGACCGGAGGTCTACCTCGTGCGCCGCAGCAAGTCCGTGCGGTTCATGGGCGGCGTCTACGTCTTTCCCGGTGGCAAAGTCGACGCCGAAGACGCCGACCCGGACGTGCTCGCCGCTCTTCAGGGCGCCGACGACGCCGAGGAGGTGTTGGGGCTTGCCGCGCCGCAAGCAGCCGCCCACCTCGTGGCAGCGATCCGCGAGACGCTCGAAGAAGCCGGGCTGCTGCTGGGTACCGGCGACGCCACCAGCGCCCGCGCGGCGCTGGCCGAGCAGAGCTTCCCGGAGGTCCTGCGCACCCATGGCCTCACGCTCGACGGGCGCGCCCTGCGCTACTGGAGTCACTGGATCACACCGCCGGTCGAGCCCCGACGGTTCTCCGCGCGGTTCTTCGCCGCTCGGGCCCCGTTCGGGCAGTCGGCCGCGATCGACGTGGGCGAGCTCACCGAGGGCGCCTGGTTCACCCCGCGCGAGGCGATCGCGCGCTACTACGCCAACGAGCTGGATCTCGCGCCGCCCACGCTCTTCACGCTGGCGGAGGTCCAGGCACTGCCGGACGTGGACGCGATCCTGGCCGCGGCGCCGCACCGCCCGGTGGTGCCGTACGCGCCCGAGCTCGCTGCGGGCCCGTCGCTGGTGCTGGCGGGCGATCCGCTCCACCCGACCGCGCCCGGAGACACCCTCCGCCGCTTCGCCCTGCGCGAGGGGCGCTGGCACCGCGAGTTCTGAGATGACGCCACGATCAGCAGGAACGTGAGCCGGGAGCGCCGGGAGCCATGACGCTACTGACGTTCCTGCTGATCGCCGCGGCCCCTCCCGTGACGCAGCCCACGGCCACCACGTGCGTCCACGCAGCCGTAACCTCCGTCCTGCTGCACCATGGCGTCCCTGTGACCCTGGACGACGTCCGGCGCGGCGTCCGCAGCTTCACGGACGGGACCGGGTTCTTCGAGGTCTCGAGGTGGCTCGACGAAGGCGTGCCCGAATTGGGAGTGGACGCGAGGGTCTTTCGCGCCTCCGAAGGGGAGCTCCGGCGCCTCGCGCGGAGCGGCTTCGCCCCGATCGCGCGCGCTCGCTCCGACGGGGGGCAGCACGCTTTCGTGGTGGAGGCGGTGACCCGAAGGCACGTGCGCGTGATGGACCCCGCCGAGGGCCGCAGCGTCGAGCTGCCGCGCGGCGAGCTGAGCGCGCGACGCCGAGACGCTGA
>SXOO01000136.1 GCA_005776725.1 Pseudomonadota bacterium
ACCTTCGGACCCGTCGAGGGGCTCGCCGGCGCCGATGGGCCCGGGGGCGACGACGGCGGCAGCGGCGTCGGGTGCACCTCCAGCGACGGTACCGTGCAGAACGGCCTCTGGACCCCCGTGAAGGCCGGCGACGGCGCCTTCGGGACCACCGGGCGCGGCGGCGGCGGCGGCGGCTCAGGGGGCGGGGCTTATGTTCACACGAGCTGCTTCGCCAAGGGCTTTGGCGCCGACAACCTGGGCGGCTCTGGCGGCGGCGGCGGCAGCGGCGCGTGCGGCGGCACGGGCGGTACCGGCGGCGCAGGCGGCGGCGCGGCCTTCGGGATCTTCGTGGTCTTCTCTGCGGCGCCCGCAAGCTACCCCGTGCTCACGGGCAACACCTTCGTGGGCGGGAGCGGCGGCGACGCGGGCGGCGGCGGCAATGCCGGTGTCGGCGGCGCTGGCGGTCCTGGCGCGCTCGGCGGCGAGGCGGGCGGCGACTTCGACCCCCCGAACCCCACCTACCCGGCCTACGAAGGCGGCAAGGGCGGGAACGGCGGGAACGGCGGGAACGGCGGCGGGGGCGGCGGCGGCTGCGGCGGCCCGGCGTTCGGAATCTACCTCGTCGGGCCCACAGGGCCGGGCGCCACGGCATGGAAGACGCTGAACGTGTTCACGCTTCCCGGCGAAGGTGGCGCCGGCGGCCTCGGCGGGTTCTCCCTCGGCCAGCCCGGTGGCACGGGGGCCGACGGCGAGACCGGCGCCACGAACTTCTAAGCCGTGCGCGGGGACCAGCGAGCCGCCTCATGGGCATCGGCCTCGCTGGCCCTCGTCGCCCTAGCCTGCGCGGACGCGACGACCGACCACATCTCTGTCGCCACTCCGTCGCCGCTTCACTGCCGGCTCGCCGGCGAGGCCGTCGGGGCTGCCTCCAAACCCGCCTGTCCGTGCGCCGCGTGTGATGATGGAGACCCGTGCACGCACGACCGATGTCTCCCCGACGGGACCTGTGGTCGCGTAGAGGCTGCCGGCTGCGGCTGCACCCCAGGGTGTAACGCCGCCACCCGGCTCACGCCGCTCCAAGCACTTCGCCAGCGCGACGGCGGGGTCGCCGGGCTCCAAGGCGTCCGCGGGATCGCGGCCAGCCCCGAGATCCCCGACGCCTACGCGGCGGTCTCCACCAGCGGCAGCGTCGTCTGGCTACGCGAGGTGGGGGGCGGGGCGAAGCGCCTCGGCGAGTGGCCCGTCGTGGGCGCGTCCGCGGTGGCCTTGTCGCCCGCGCACGACCTCGTGTGGGTTGGCACGCCCACTGGGCTCCGTCGCTTCCAACGCGCCAAAGATGGCTCGCTTAGCGCCCTCGAGGAGATCGCCGGCACACCCGCGCTTGGGCTCGCCGCGTCCAGCGACTGGATCGCGACGGCGGACGGGGCCTCCGTGCGCCTCTTCCGGAGCTCGCCCGACGCCGTGATCCCCGACGGCATCGATGACAGCCCGGAAGTGGCCGGCTGCCTCGCTCTCGCGGCCTTGGACGAGACGCTGTACGGCGCGGCGTTCAACACCGACACTGTGCTCGTCTGGACGGTCGCCGAGGGACTGCTGCGACTCGAGCATCACACGAACCTCCCTGGCCTCGACGGCCCGAACGCCCTCGCTGTCAGCGGCGGCCGGCTCACTGTCGCCGGGTTCTGCGACGGGCAGCTGGCCGCGTTCGCGGTCGCGCCGGGTCTCGGTTCTCTCAGCTTCCTGGGCGCAACGCTCCCGCTGAGCGGCGAGCCTATGATCTGCCCGGGTCCCGACGATGATTGGCTGAGCCGGGCCGGGACCACCAGGGGTCGCCTGGAGCGCCCCGTAGCGCTGGCCGCCTCGTCGGATGGCACGATCGCTGTCCACGGGCTCGACACAGGCTCCGAGCTGTGGTGGTTCGCCCCCACCGAGACGGGTCTCGCCGAGCTCGCGCCCGATGGCGGCGGCATCGAAGGAGCGAAGCTCCCCCCGGCCACCGCGTTCCTCGGGGGCGGCTGGGCCGGCTTCACCCCCGCCGACGATTCTGACCGCCGCGCCCTTGTCCACCTCGCGGCCGGTCAGGGGCACATGTGGCTCTCCTCGGGGCTCACCGACTCGGTCTCCACGAGCACCTCCGAGCAGGTGAGCGCTCCGCTCGTACACGGCGAGGGCGGTGTGCACGACCTCCTGGGTGCCTACACGCTGGATTTAGCCCCCGACGGGCGACACCTGTATGTGGCGGCGCGCGGCCTCGGTTCGCTCGGGGTCTTCGCAGTAGACGCCGCGACGGGCGCGCTCACCCAGCTCGCATCCCCGGCTGTGCCTGGCGCCACCGGGCGAGGGGACGCCGCAGTGGGCCACGTGGACGTCGTAGGGCCGGACGGGCGCGTGGTGCTCGCCACCGAGACCGGCCTTGACCAGCTGCATCTCTTCGAACGCGACGTCGTCACTGGCGAGCTCGCGCACCGGAGCGCGACCACGCTGCCGGGCTGCGGGGGCGCTGGTAGCGCGTTCCCGGCGGACGTCCTCGCCTCGCCAGACGGCCGAGACGCCTACGTGACCGACTTCCAGGTCAAAGACGACAGCTGCATCTACCACTTGCCGCTCGACGGCGGCAGCCCCACCACGGTGGTCTCACCGTCGCTCTCGGGGATCGAGACCCTGCTGTTCTCGCCAGACGGCCGCGACCTCTACGCGGCGTGCGTACTGAGCGAGGCCGTGGTCCACCTGCGTCGCGACGCCGAGACCGGCGCGCTCGAGCTTCGCGGACCGCTGGTCCACGAGAGCCTCTATGGCTCCGAGATGATGGCTCTTTCGCCCTCGGGTGAGACGCTCTGGGCCTCGAGTCCGATCACGGACCGCCTGGTCGTCCTCGACCGCGATCCCGCTTCCGGGGCGCTCGTGTTCCGCGCGTCGTATGACGCCTCACCGTCCTTGCCAATCGACGGCGCCGCGGGCCTCGTGGCGGCGCCGGATGGCAAGCACCTGTACGTGGCCGCGCGGGACTCGGCTGCGATCACCGTGCTCGACGTGGCGGACGGCGGCGTGCGGCTCGTCGACTCGGTGACCTGGCCAGGCGTGCTCGAGTTCGCGAACGGCGTGCGCCTCTCCGCGGACGGAAAGACGCTCTATTCGGCCGCGGTGGCGGCGAGCGCAGTCGGCGTCTTCCGCGTCGGCCCAGGGCTAGGGGGCGCCTGCGCGAGCTGCGAGACAGAGGCGCGTTGAGCGCGCCCGCTCAGCCGAGCGCTGGGCCGCGATGGGCGCGCGACGAGGCCCGAAGGTCTCGGCGATCGCGCGGCCGGGGCTCTAGAGCGCCAGCCATGGCTCACCGCCACATCGTGTCGAAGTTACCGGCCACCAGCGGCCGACGCGGACCCATGAGGTACCCACCGCGCTCCACGGCGACGCCCTCGTCGAAGACCACGAAGTCAGGCAGCAGGTCCGGGAGGAAGCTCGACAGCCACACGCCGCGGCGCCCAGTCCCCGTCCTCACCACCACCATGCGGTCGGGGGCGTCGGGGTTTGGGGCCACGAAGAGAGCGCCCACTGCCGGGCCTGCGTAGCGGTGTCCGCGCACCCAGATCGCGTCAGCGTCCAGACGGACCGGCAGCCGGTCGGCCAGGCGATCGAGCACACGGTTCGACGCCCGTGAGCCGATGAGCACGAGGTCCTTGGAGCGGATCATCGCCTCGTCCACCGCGGTGTCGGGCACCACCGGGAAGGCGATGTCCGCGTCGTGCCATCGATAGCGGGCCAGGTGCTCCGCGAGGCGCAAGTTGGTGTCGAGCTCCGCGGGGCGCTGCGTCCCATAGACGAAGACGTGCGGCCCGTACCGGATGTCGTCAGGGGGGCCGGCCACACCCGCTCGCTTCTCGCCGGCGGGCACGGAGGCGCGAGCGACGCGCTGGCCGGCGCGAACATGAAGCTGACCCTCGAAGCCCCCGAGCCTCACACCATCCACGACGACGTCGGACGCCCGCCCCGTGAGCGTTAGCCCCTGGACGTTCTTCGTCACGACCCGCCACTGCTCCCCCCGGTAAACCTCGACGCGCCCCAAGGCGCCGTGGTCGCGAAACTGGTCGATCCGGACGCCGTATGCCGACGCGTGACGATAGGAGCCCGACACGAGCACGGTCCGCCGGGGCGCGCCGGCCGAGCGGCGACGGGGCAGCACATCGCTCTCCCAGGCCGCGTCCCAAGCGGCGTGCCCCACCCCGGCGAGACACTCGAAGGTGTGGGGGTACCGGAGCTCCGCATAGCGCTCAACCACCACCTCCGAGCGCCGCGGCCCGTCGAGCTCGCCGTGGACACAGCGCATCGGGAGGTCGTGCGCGTTGTCCACGAAGGCCACGTTGTCGCGACGCTCGAGGAGGAAGGGCTCCCACGGCGCGCGGCGGACTCCCCGTACGTTCGGGTAGAGGCGCACCGATCCGTAGCCCGCGATCGGCCAGAGCTCGGCGAAGAGGTCCGGGTGCCGCAGACCGACCTGCCAGGTCCCGAGCCCCCCGAGCGAGCCGCCAGTGAGGCGCACGGCGTGGCGATCGGTTTGGAAGAGGCGGTGGGTGAGCTCGAGCACCTCCAGCACGTCGACCTTCCCGAACCACCGGCTGCCCGTCCCGCCATAGCCCCAAGGCGCAACGACCACGGGCTCACCGGCGGGCCGGCGGCCGAGGTCCCGGCGCAGCGTCTGCACGTCCCCCTGGAGCGTCGCCCGGGAGCGCCCCGGCACCACCGTGGACCCGAGCCCGAGCGCCCCCCGGAGCGTACGCAGGGGCGAGTATCCCGAAGGGTGCAGCGCCACGACCAGCGACCGGTCTCGGAGGTCGCCTTCGGGGAGGTAGCTCGCGAAGGGCTGGGGCCTTCCGTCCAGCTTGGACACGTAGGCCCGGATCACCACCCCGCGCCGACGCGCGAACGCCCGCGGGTCCAGGTCGGCGAAGGCCGCCCGCAGCTCCTCGACGGCGTCGTCAACGAGCTGCGCGTCGCGGCCCCCCATGCGCCGGAGCAGCTCCTCGCGCCACCACCGGACGGAGGCCTCGGGCACCGCGTCGCCGGTGGCGCCACGCGTCTCGGCCAGCGCCTCGAGCGCCCCGCGACGCCCCAGGGCGCTCTCGAACGCCTCCCGCCGGCTGATGCCCGCCCCCGCCAGCGTCACCTCCACACGCGGAGCCAGGGCCACCTCGAGCACCACTCGCTCGCCGCGCGTCTTCGCTGCCGCGAGGTCTCCCACCCGCACCTCGGCCCACTCCGGCCCCGCCGGCGCAGGCCCGACCACTACGCGGAGGCGCGCGCCCTGCCCGTCCGCGACACGCTCTACCGCCACCGGGAGCCTCGTAACGAGCGCCACCGCCCGCGCGGCGTCGTCGCCTCCTCGGCTCGGCTTTCGGGGCGCCGTGGCACCCGGGGGAGTCGCCTCTCCACAAGCAAAGGCCGCGCGGCGAGGGCGCGCCGGAGCTCCCGGCGGCAGCGCCTCGGCCACAGGGTCGACCACCCGCAACACGAAGCGCCGCTTCCCCTTCGCGAGCTGCACCCTCAGCTCGCGCTCCCCGCGTCCAGAGACAGTGAGCTCCTGGTCGTCGATCCACGCTGAGGTCTTGGCGCGCTTCTCGAGCACCGCCACCCCGTCCACGAACAGCGTACACGGCCCGTCGCACCCGAGCCGGAGCTCCCAGGGCCCCTCGGGGCCAGTGACCCGGCTCGACGCGGAGACGCCGCGTCGAGCCTTGCCGGGGAGCTCGACAATGGGGCCAGCGCCCACCACGACGCGGTCGCCTACGCGCCAGCGGGTCACGAAGCCGCCCTCGGCCAGCGGCGTCGCCATCGCCGTAGCGCCGAGCAGCGCGAACAGCGCCAGGCTCGCCCCGGCTACTCCGCGCAGAAGTCGGCCTCTTTCCAGTCGATGACGCCGCGGATCCCCTCGAACAGGGTGTCGGAGTCTGCGAGCCCCGGGCTCACGTAGAGCCCGCCCCCGTACATCGCCATGGCGACGTTGGTGCCCGACGGATCCGCGAAGTCAGAGACGTCCACCACGTGCACCACGACGTCGATCGGGGCGCCGTCCGCGTCGAAGATGCGGTTCGCTTTCGCCTCGGTGGCCACCGGAAATGCCCGCGCCTCGAGGGGACACGGGTAGTCCACGCCGCAGCCGCCCTCGCGCCGCTGGCAGCTCCCGGCGCTGCACGTGAAGGCCGCGCTGCAATCGGCGTCGGTGGCGCAATCAAGCCCGCCGCGCAGCCGCTTGGCCTGCACGACCGGCTCATGGAAGGCCTGGAGCGTGGCGTTGTCGTAGCCGTCGGTGAAAGCCACGATCGAGCGCTGCCTGCAAAACCTATTGGGGTCGCGGCAGCGGCCCTCCACGCAGAACTGGTGCGCGGTGAGGCAGTCGCGGTCGAGGGTGCACGACTGCCCCTCCGTGACCACGTACCTCTGCAGGTACTGGGCGGCGTAGAACAGCGTGGTGCCGAGCGGTGTGGCTGCGAGCGCCGCGCGGAGCTCGGGGTTGTCCGCATAACGGCAAGTCCCCTGCCCGCCCGGCTCGGTGCAGAGACCGTCGGGACACTCCCCGTGGCTGCTGCACGGCGTGTCGTCCACCCGCACGACCTCGTCGAAGTCGAGCCAGCGCCGCAGGGCGCTTCGGTTGCCCGCGGTCCCAGCCCTGGGGAAGGGCTCGAGGAGCACCTCGCCGATGTTCGTGTCGAACCAATCGCCCACCACATACACGCCGCCGTGGCCCGTGATCGTGTTGCGCGCGATGTACGAGCCCGAGAAGCAGGCCGGCTTCACGTCGGCGGCGATGAGCTGCGGAAACCGGACCAGCGCGAACATCACGTTGTCGTAGCGGGCGTCCTCGAAGAGCTTCGCAAAGGCCTTCTTGGAGACCCCGAGCGCGGTCTTGGGGTCATTGACCTCCTCGCACGCGGGGAAGGTGGCCTTGCTGAGGTCGAGGGGGCCGTTGACCTCGAAGTTCATCGAGCCGGAGGTGTCGAACAGGATCAAGACGTAGGGCTGGGCCGGCAGGCACTGGGAGCCGATGCAGTCGAGCCCCTCCTGGCAGGGCTCTCGGTGGACGTCTTTGCCGATGTCGTCGCACTGGACCAGTGCGCCCCGATCGCACCAGCGGGTGTTCGGCACACACAACCGGGCGTAGCACTCACCCGTGGACAGGCACACCTCCTCACCGGCGCCCAGGCGCTGGCACCGCGCCCCCTCCTGCGCTTCGACGCACTCCCTGCCATCGGAGATGCACTCGTCACAGACGCGCACCCCGCCCTCGCAGCGCACGGCCATCCCGTCGGCGCACAGGCCAGGCTCCGGGAGGGTCTGCACCTGGGGGTCGTCAGCGGTGCACGGTCCGCCACACCCGAAACGCAGGCTGGGTCGGGTCAGGGACGGCGGTGCCGGAGTGTTCGGCGCCTCCACCACGTCAGGGTCGTCGGGCAGGACATTTCGCGCCGCGTGCGTCGGGTTGCCGGCGCAGGCCACGACGAGAAGCGCGGCCGCCAGAAAGGGGGGCCTGCCGCTCACCTGGGCATCTCTAGTACGACGAGCCACGGTCTCCCCTTCTCCTGAACGACCCGACCGAGCGGCAACGTGACGCATCCACGCGCCGCGCGGCCGGAGGCAGCCGTGGGGACGCCCTCCCCTCCCGTGGCTGGCTCTTCCCCGGCCGAACCGGCGGCCAGGAGAGCGCGCCACGCCGCGGGCACGCGCGGACCAAGGGTACCGCACACCTCGAGTTCGAGCACGGCCAGCGTTGGCGGCGGCCCCCCTGGGGCGAAGCGGCAAGCTCCGGGTTCCAGCCCCGCGGCGAAGGCTACGTCGGTGTGTCGGAGCGCGTCGACGAGCTGCGAACAAGCGGCGTCAGCGCTCGGGGGCGGGGGCGGGAGCAGCGCCATGCCCAGCGACAGGACGCTCCCGAAGGCCACGGCCGCCACGGTCCAGCGCACCCAGCTCGGAGCCCTCCCTGCGCTCAGATCCCAGGGCGGTGGCGGGTGGTCGGAGCGCTCCCCTCGAGCCGCGAGCAGAGCTGCAGCCGCCCGGCGCGCCGTGAACGGGAACGACGGGTCGCCGGCGATGGCCTGGAGCACCGTCGAGTCCTCCTCGCGGTACTGCTGGCTGTACGCCTCCTCCATCGTCGTGTCTCGCCGCGCCACGGGGGCATCCAAGCAGCGCATGCGAGGCCCGTCAACGCGGGCGCCACTGCCGGCGTCGCCTTGGGTGACACACAACTTCCCCGACACTTCGGTGGCCGCTTCGTAACCTATGCCTGTCGCCAGTAACGCGGGTATTCTCGACGCTGGCAACGTGACCTCTGGCCCCCTATCGGGGGAAACCGCTCAAGCCCAGCGCCCGGCCGTCCGATCCCGGCGCCGGGTGGACTTTATCCCCTTGCCGCCCAGGAGCCCTTGATGAACCGCTGCTTCCCGGGAATCTCATGTTGGCGCGGCGGGCTGCAGGCACCCCCTTCGGCCTGGTCTCAGCGCGGACGCGCGCCGACGAGCCGCGGAGGCCGCTGCGCCTCGGTGATCTTGGCCCTCGTAATCGCGGCCTGTGGCAGCGAAGAGGCCTCGCCAGACACCGTCCTGGCGACCGGCGGGAGTGAAGTCTCCGGCGGCGGAAAAGAGGAGGTGTTCACAACGGCACCGGACATCACGTTGGACGCCACGCCGGGCGCCGCCAAGGGCGCGTTCGCTACGGCGTGTGACGAGAACGCCGCGTGTGAGTCGGGCTTTTGTGTCGACGGACCCGATGGCGCCATCTGCGTGGAGAGCTGCGTCGACGACTGCTACCCGGGCTGGAAGTGCAAGGGGGTTCAGGGCCCCATCGGCACAGACGTGGTGTTCGTGTGCGTACCCGATGCTGCCGTCGTCTGCGCGCCCTGCCTGCGTCACGACGAGTGCGGTGGCATCGCGTTCTGCGCCGACCTCGGCGTACCCGCCGAGGTGCCGGAGGGCGCCGGCGCGCTCTCGCAGGGCCAATGTCTCCTTTCGTGCGCGGGCGAGGACGCCTTCTGCCCGAGCGGCTTCCGGTGTGTCGAGAGGAAGGGCGCCAACTCCAGCGACACCGCGTGGGTGTGCGAGGGCGACTTTCAGGCCGAGTGTTGCGCCGCGCGCACCGAGGGCACGGTCGGCCACTGCGCGCTCTCGAACGAGCTCGGGATCTGCGTGGGCGAGCGGAGCTGCCTCGGTAAGCAGGGCTGGGGGATCTGCGAAGGCCAGACCCCCATGGAGGAGGACTGCGACGGCGTCGACGACGACTGTGATGGACTCACCGACGAGGGCTTCAAGGACCTGAACGGCGACTCCATCATCGACTGCGGCAAGACGGACGACGACGACGATCAGGTCTTCGACGACGAGGACAACTGCCAGAACCTGAGCAACCCCGATCAGGCCGACGCGGATGGCGACGACGTCGGAGACGCCTGCGATCCCTGCCCGATCGACGCGGGCCCGGACGTCGATGGCGACGGGATCTGCCCCTCGGCCGACAACTGCCTCGAGGTCGCGAACCCTGACCAGGCCGACGAAGACGGCGACGCCGTCGGTGACGCGTGCGACGCCTGCCCGGCTGACACCGGAAACGACCCGGATCAGGACGGGCTCTGCAGCCTCGTCGACAACTGCCCTGGGGTGCCCAACCCCAACCAGGTGGACCTCGACGGGGACGGAAAGGGCGACGCCTGCGACGCGTGCGACGGCGACCCGACCGGCGACGTCGACACAGACGGCGTGTGCGGGTCGTCGGACAACTGTGGCGACGTCGCCAACCCCGATCAGCTCGACAAGGACAGCGATGGCCTCGGCGACGCCTGCGATCCCTGCCCGATCGACCCGGGCGGTGACGTGGACGGCGACGGGCTCTGCGGCCTCCTCGACAACTGCTCCGACGGAGCGAACCCCGATCAGTCCGACGCCGATCAAGACGGCAAGGGCGACCTCTGCGATCCGTGCCCGAACGACCCCGCCAACGACCAAGACAACGACGGGAATTGTGGCGACACCGACAACTGCCCCCAGAGCCCGAACCCCGACCAGGAAGACAGCGACGGCGACGGCAAGGGCGATCTCTGCGAGACCTGCGACAACGACCCGGACAACGACATTGACGCGGACGGGCTCTGCGCTGACGTCGACAACTGCCCGGCCGTCCCGAACACCGATCAGGCCAACATCGACGGCGACGCGCTCGGCAACGCATGCGACCCCTGCCCCCTGGCCGCCACCGATGACGCCGACGGCGACGGGCTCTGCGCCAACGTCGACAACTGCTCGGCGGCCGCCAACGCGGGCCAAGAGGACAGCGATCAGGACCTGGTAGGCGACCTCTGCGACGCCTGCCCGAGCGACCCTGCCAACGACAAGGACGCCGATGGCTTCTGCGCGGACAAGGACAACTGCCCAACGACCACCAACGCGGACCAGACGGACGCCGATGGCGACGGCAAAGGCGACGCGTGCGAGTCGTGCCCGGGAGACTCGGAGGACGACGCCGACGACGACGGCGCCTGCGGCGATGTGGACAACTGCCCGAAGCTAGCCAACGGGGATCAGGCCAACGCCGACGGCGACGCGCTCGGCAACGTCTGCGACCCCTGCCCGCTCGATGCGGCCAACGACGCAGACGGGGATGGGGTCTGCGGCAACGTGGACAACTGCGCTGGTCAGGCGAACGCGGGTCAGACGGACGCGGATCAGGACAGCCTCGGCGACGCCTGCGACCCGTGCCCGATCGACGCGGGCAACGACGCCGATCTCGACGGCGTTTGCGGCAACCTCGACACCTGTGCCGGGGTGAGCAACCCCGCGCAAACCGACACCGACGGCGACGGCAAGGGGGACGCTTGCGACCCGTGTGTCGCTGACGCGCTGAACGACCAGGACGGCGACGGAGCATGCGGCAACGTGGACAACTGCGCCAACGCGACCAACGCGAACCAGGCCGACTCTGACGGCGACAAGATCGGTGACGTGTGCGACGCATGCGCCCTGGACGCGAACAACGACGTCGACGGCGATGGCGTGTGCGGCAACGTAGACAACTGCCCCTCCGTGGCCAACGCGGACCAGGCCGACTCGGACGGCGACAAGACGGGAGACGCTTGCGACAACTGCTTGGGCGACGCGGGCAACGACTCGGACAAGGACGGGGTGTGCGGAGACGCCGACAACTGCCCGACCACCGCCAATCCCGGCCAGGCCGACAGCGACAACGACGGGAAGGGCGACTTCTGCGACACCTGCAAGAACGACCCTCTGAATGACCAAGACACGGACGGGGTGTGCGGAGACCTCGACAACTGCCCGGCCAACTCCAACCCGACCCAGGCGAACCTGGATGGC
The DNA here is from genome assembly GCA_005776725.1 of Pseudomonadota bacterium. GTDB lineage: Bacteria > Myxococcota_A > UBA9042 > SXOO01. The sequence goes on from SXOO01000136.1 coordinate 11,322, forward strand.
GACGCGAAGGGCGACGCTTGCGACCCGTGCTCGAACGACGCGAAGAACGACGAGGACGGCGACACCATCTGCGCAGACTTCGACAACTGCCCGAAGGCCCAGAACCTCGACCAGACAGACTCGGACGGGGACAAGGTCGGCGACGCGTGCGACCTCTGTCCGAACGACGCGAACAACGACTCGGACAACGACGGGATCTGCGGGAACGAGGACAACTGCCCGACGCAGGCGAACCCCACCCAGGCCAACCAGGACGGCGACAGCAAAGGCGACCTCTGCGACTCGTGCCCGAAGGACCCCCTGAACGACCAGGACGCCGACGGAAAGTGTGCCGACATCGACAACTGTCCCACCCTCCCCAACGCCAACCAGGCGAACCAGGACGGCGACGCCAAGGGCGACGCCTGCGACACCTGCCCGAAGGACGCGAACAACGATCAAGACACTGACGGCGTCTGCGCAGACCTCGACAACTGCCCCACCACGTCGAACGCGAGCCAGGCGAACCAGGACGGCGACGCGCAAGGCGACGCCTGTGACACCTGTCCGAAGGACGCCCTGAACGACCAGGACGCGGACGGCAAGTGTTCCGACGTGGACAACTGCCCCACCGCCGCCAACGCGAACCAGGCCAATCAAGACGGCGACGGCAAGGGGGACATCTGCGACGCGTGCCCAAAGGATGCGCTGAACGATCAGGACGGCGACGGCAAGTGCGCGGACGTCGACAACTGCCCCACCAACGCCAACGCGAACCAGGCCGACCAGGACGGCGACGGCAAGGGAGACACCTGCGACACCTGCCCGAAGGACGCGAAGAACGACCAGGACGCGGACGGCAAGTGCGCGGACGTGGACAACTGCCCCACCACCGCCAACGCGAACCAGGCGAACCAGGACGCCGACGCCAAGGGCGACGCGTGCGACACGTGCCCGAAGGATCCGCTCGACGACTCGGACTCCGATGGCAAGTGCGCCGACGTGGACAACTGCCCCACCGCCGCCAACGCGAACCAGGCGAACCAGGACGCGGACGCCAAGGGCGACGTCTGCGACGCGTGCCCGAAGGACGCGAACAACGACCAGGACGGCGACGGACTCTGCGCGGACGTGGACAACTGCCCCACGCTCTCGAACCAGAATCAGGCGAACCAGGACGGCGACGCGAAGGGCGACGCCTGCGACGCCTGCCCCGTGGACCCGCTCAACGACGTGGACATCGACGGGGTCTGCGGCAACGTGGACAACTGCCCCACCGTCGCCAACGCCAACCAGCAGAACTCGGACGGCGATCTCTACGGCAATGCGTGCGACGTCTGCCCCACGGATCCGCTGAACGACCCGGACAACGACGGGAAGTGCACCTCACTCGACAACTGCCCCGACGTGGCCAACCCGGACCAGAAGGACACCGACGCCGACGCCATTGGCGACGCCTGCGACATCTGCCCGAGCGACCAGGTCAACGACCCGGACGGCGACGGGACCTGCGAGGCCTCCGACAACTGCCAGGGCATCTACAACCCATCGCAGGGCAACACGGACGGCGACGGCACGGGAGACGAGTGCGACCCGTGTCCGCTCGACCCCTACGACGACGAGGACCTCGACGGCCGCTGCGCCAACGCAGACAACTGCCCGAAGGACAAGAACATCGACCAGGTCGACTCGGACGGCGACGGCAAGGGCGACGTCTGCGAGGGCTTCGTCCTGCTCGGGGTGAACCTCGAGCTCACGGGCTACAAGGATGGCGGAGCGGTCTGGGCCGACTTCAACAACGACGGCTGGCTCGACGTGATGGTGAACTCCGTCGACAACGCCAAGAAGTCACGGCTCTACTTCTCGAACGGCGACATCAAGGGTCCGAAGTTCACGGACATGACCACGACGCACGCGCAGGGCCTCCTGACGACCAATTGCGGCTTCTCGGCGATCGCGGCCGACCTCAACAACGACGGCTTCCCCGACTTTGGGCGGAATTGTGACAACCGCGTGGAGGTCTACCTGAACAAGGGTCCCAGCGGTAACCCCGCGTGGGGCTTCGGGAGCGCGACCGGCGCCGCCAGCTACGTCCTCACGGGCGGCCCATCGCTCACGCTGCTCCCCACCGGCATGGCGTGGATGGACTACAACAACGACCGGTACCTCGACCTGGTCACGGACAACCACACCCACATCGAGATGCTGAAGAACCCGGCCAACGGAACCGCAGCTTTCGTGCGCCAGAACCCTCGCGTGCCGGGGCTCGACAACCTGTCGCACGTGGGCGACTGGGTGGCGGTGGCCGACTACGACAACGACGGCGACGTCGACCTCCTCAATCGCAAGAACAACGAAGCCGACCTGTACAGGAACCTCGGCAACTCGACCTTCAGCGAGGACGGTACGTTCAACTACAGCGCACCGAACGAGGACGCGGGCGCCGTGTTGTTCTGCGACTTCGACAACGACGGCCTGCTCGACATCTTCTGGGCGGATGGCGGCGTGGACCAGACGCTCGGGGCAGCGCCCAAGGCCAACCAAGTCTGGCGGCAGAAGCCCAATAATGGGGGCTGGGTCAATACCGAGAAGCCGCTCTGGAACCCCGCCGTCACCGGGGACACCAGCGGGGCCGCATGCGGCGACGTGGACAACGACGGCGACCTCGATCTGATCGGGGCCACGCTGAACAACGACCTCGTCTACCTCAACACCTCCACGCCGGGGAACGTGAACTTCGTGCTCAACAGCATGAACCTCACGGGGATCTACAACGGGAAGTCGGTCTCGATGGTCGACTACGACAACGACGGCGACCTCGACGTTTATCTGAACCAGGACGAGAAGAGCGAGATGTTCGTGAACCGGCTCGACAACAAGAGCTACCTGATGGTCAAGGTCCTCGTGGAGACCGCCCCGGGGAAGGCACGAATCGACCATGGCGCCACGCTCAAGCTCCTCAAGGCCAATGGCGCAGCAGCGACGGGCATCCGGCACGTGGACGGCGGCTCCGGATACGGCAATCAGGACTCCCCGATCATCCACTTCGGCCTGCCACAGGGCCCCACGGTGGAGTACCAGGTCTACGTGGACTTCCAGGGATCTTCGGTGCCTGGCGCCACGATCCGGGTCCGCCCCGACAAGCTCGGCTCGTACCAGATGCTGACAATCCTCGACTCCGACCCGGACGGGGACGGCACGAAGTCCCCGCAGGAGTCCACCAACGGCACCAACCCGCACGTCGCCGACACCGACGGTAACGGCGTCTGCGACGGCCCAAAGACCGTGGCGGGGTATTGCACCGCGGGCCCCTGAGCGGGCGCCCGCAAGGGGGCGATCAGTTGTGCGGGTAGGTGTTCGAGTACTTCACCTGCCCGTACTCGTCCTTCACCGTGAGGGTGAGGGTGCCGGCGGCAGGGTCCAGATCGAGGACGTGGTAGTTGTCGAAGTCCCCTGACGCGTAGTCCACGCCCGCCGTGCCGTTCAGCAGGTTCCACACCACGGGGACCAGCGTCATGCCCATCGGGCCGGCGATGAACTCCCAGCTGCCGTTCTCGAGGGTGTGGAGCACCGTCGAGTGGAAGTCGGCTGCGAGCCAGAACGCGCGCGTGAGCTTGTGCGTGCTCATGAAGTCGAGGATTCGCTTCCGGTGCGTAGGGAAGCCCTCCCAGCGATCGTCGCCGCTGATCAGGAAGGTTCCGATGGGCGCGGAGGTGACGATGAGCTTGAACACCGTGCTGGTGTCGAGGAGGCGGCTCTCGAGCCAGCTCATCTGCTCCTCTGAGAGGTACTGAAGCTTGTCGGCCGAGCGCTCCGTCCGGCAGTCGAGCACCAGCACCTCGACCGTGCTCCCCCATCGGATGCTGCGCCAGAGCCGGTTCGGGTCTTCGGTGGAGCGCCGCGTGGGGTGGTACTCGAAGTAGGCCTGCCGCGCCTCGTTGAGGAGCGGGAACTCCCAAGGGAGGAAGTTGTTCTCGAACTCGTGGTCGTCCCAGGTGTGGGTGTACGCCGAAGCGGCACGGAGCCCGTGGAGGCTCGGGTCCTTCCAGTTGACGCGATAGTGTTCGCGATAGTCCTCGAGCGAGTCCGACCCGTCCGCGTACACCGTATCGCCGTTGAAGATCCAGAACGCGAGGCCGGGCTCGAGCGCGATCTCGTCGCCCATCACGTAGGGCATGTAGCTGTCTTTGGCGTCGCCGGTGTGCGCGATACGCACGGGCACGGCAGCGTCCGGCGGAGGCGCCGTGCGGAACCGTCCGATGGGGCTCCGCCCGCTCTGGCCGCCCGAGACCACGAACGCGAAGAAGTACCTCTCGTCCGGCTTCAGCGTGTCGAGCACCACCTGCACCACGCCGTCGTCGCTCGGCGCGACGGCCACGGTCTTGGCGGGCGTGTTCACGCCGTCCTCGTAGACCTCGAGCGTCAGTGCCCCCGGCCCCAGATAACGCGTCCAGACCACGGCGCCATCGTTCGCGGGATCGCCGGAAGCGACGCCCTCCGCGAAGCTCCCCGGCAGCTCGGACAGCGAGGTGAGGGCGGCAGGGGGCTCGCCGAAGTCGGGGGGCAGCGACGGAGCGGCCGTGTCTTCCGGCTGCGCGACGTCCTCGGGGCCGGCGTCAGCGGGCTGGCCCACGTCGCCGGGCGCGGCGTCCTCAGGGGTGGAGGCGTCCTCGACGTCGGGCTCCGCGTTCGCGTCGTTGGTCGTGACAGGGCCCTCGTCAGGGGGAGCTACGAGGTCCACGCCGCCGGCCAGATCGGGAGACGCAACGTCGTCCACAGAAGGCGCCGCATCGACCAACGGATCATCCGTGTCGGCCGCGGAGACCTCCCCGACGCTGACGTCTCCGCCCACGTCTGGGCTCGTGGCCGAGCCGCCATCATCTTCCGCGCACGCAGCCACCAGCACGAGGCACGTGACCAGGCTGCGCCGGATCATGACTTACCCACACCGAGCACTTCGTTCAGCATCTTCTCCATCTCCTCGGGGTCGTCGTCACTGGCGCCGACCTGGTGCCCGAGGGTGAGCATGCGCTTCTTGAACTCCTTCTTGTCGATGCACTTCTCGTATGCCGCTTCGGGGGTGATCACGTCCTCCTTCACCAGCCGTTCGAGGCTATCGTCCATGGTGACCATGCCCTGTCGCTTGCCGGCGCGGATCATGTTCGTGAGCTGATGGGTCTTTCCCTCGCGGATGATGTTCCCCATCGCCGGGTTGCCGAACATGATCTCGAGCGCAGCGACGCGCCCTCCCTTCTTGCGTTTCAGCAGCTGCTGCGCCAGCACGCACGAGAGCGTGCCCGCGATGATGCCGCGCACGGAGTCCTGCTCATCGGTGGGGAACACGTTGATGACGCGGTCGACCGTCTTCGCCGCGCTGTTCGTGTGGAGTGTGCCGAAGACCAAGAGTCCGGTCTCCGCGGCGGCCAGAGCCAGCGAGATCGTCTCGAGGTCTCGCATCTCGCCCACGAGGACGATGTCGGGGTCTTCACGGAGCGCGGCGCGGAGGCCCGAGGCGAAGCTGATGGCGCTGGCGCCGACCTCGCGTTGCGTGATGAGGCTCTGCTTGTGCGGGTGAACGACCTCGATCGGGTCCTCGATCGTGATGATGTGGAGGCGCCTCGTCTCGTTCATCTTGTTGATGATCGCCGAGAGCGTGGTGGACTTGCCGGATCCCGTGGGCCCCGTGACGAGGCAGAGGCCGCGTTCGAGCGCCACCAGCTTCTGGCACGACTCCGGGAGCCCGAGCTGCTCCATGGTGAGGAGCTTGGTCGGGATGATTCGGAACACTGCGCCCAACCCCCGCTCTTGCGTGAAGAGGTTCACGCGGAAGCGGGCCACGCCGGGGCACTCGTAGGCGTAGTCGGCGTCACCGCAGCCCTTGTAGTGCTCCCAGATGTGTTTGGGCGTGACCTCGCCGAGGAACATCTCGAAGTCCACTGCGGAGAGGGACTTGTAGCGAATGGGCTCGATGCTGCCAGAGAGCCGGAAGCACGGCGGCTGACCCACGACGAAGTGGAGGTCCGACGCGCCGCGCTCCTGCATGAGGCGGAGGAAGTTGTCGATGCGCGGCATCAGGCCTGTCCTTCCAGGAACTCTCTCGAGACGAGCGCCTCGAAGGTGTCTTTTTTCTCTGCACGCCGATAAGCGGTCTCTGGAGAGATGAGCTTCCGTTCGAGGAGGACATTCAGCGCCATATCGACCGTCTGCATCCCGATCTCCTTGCCCACGGTCATCGCAGAGGGGATGTGGTCGACCTTGTCGTCTCGGATGAGGTTCCGGACGGGGCCCGCCACCATCAGCACCTCGTGACAGGCCACGCGCCCCTTGCCGTCGGCCTGCGGGAGCAGCGTCTGGCTGGTGATGATCTTCAGCGACTCGGACAGCGCCATCCGGACGGAGGGCTGCTCTTTCGGGGGGAAGGCGCCGATGAGGCGCGAGATCGTCTTTACGGCGCTGGTGGTGTTGAGCGTCCCGATGACGAGGTGGCCCGTCTCCGCGGCGGTCATGGCCAGCACCATGGTCTCGGTGTCTCGGAGCTCACCCACCACGATGACGTCGGGGTCTTCGCGGAGCGCGGCGCGCAGAGCCGAGGCAAAGGTCTTCGAGTGCTTGCCGATCTCCCGCTGATTCACGAGCGAGCTCTTGAACGGGTGAACGAACTCGATCGGGTCCTCCAACGTGAGGACGTGGTCGGTCTTCTTCTCGTTGATGAGGTTCACCAGCGCGGCAAGCGTGGTGGACTTCCCGGAGCCGGCAGGGCCCGTGATCAGCACCATCCCTTGGTGGTAGTTCACGATGTCCGTGAGGTGGTTGGGCAGCCCGGTGTCGAGGAAGGTGGGGAGCTCGTTCGGGATCACGCGGAACACGCCGGAGACCCCGAGGCGCTGCTTGAAGACGTTGGACCGATACCGGCCTACGCCAGGCAGCGAGTAACAGAAGTCGACCTGCCGGTCCCTCTCGAAGCGCTCCTTCTGCTTCGAGTCCAGCGCCTCCAGGAGGATCTTCTCGGCCTTCTCGGGGTCCATGGCGATCTCGTCGAGCCGCCGCAGCTGCCCGAACTGCCGGATCATCGGGGACGAGGTGGGGTCGACGTGCAGGTCGCTGGCGCCCATGCGACGGATGTCGATCAGGAGCTTGTCGAGCTGCTTCTCCGATGAGCCGTAGCCGAACGCCGAGCGGAGGGCCTTCTCGTCCACGCTCTGGTGGTGCTTCTCGCTGATGACCTTGTAAGCAGCCAAGGCGCGCTCGCGCACGTCGACCTCTGGGTCCTTCTCCATGCTCTTTTGCAGAAGTGGGAGCGCCCGAGGGTCGTTGAAGAGCTCGAGCGCGCCAATCACCTGCTTGCGGACTTCGGGGGCCTTGTCACCGAGGAGCTTGGCGATGGGCGCGAGGGAGCGCTTCGAGCCGATGCGGGAGAGGGACTCCACAGCCGACCACCGCGAATCGACCGACTCGAGCTCGGCGACCAGCGGGTCCACGGCGCGCTCGTCCCCGATGCGCCCGAGGATGTCCATTGCGATCGCCTTGATCCACCAGTCGGACTGCGGGTTCCGCATGATCCGGCACACCGGATCGACGAGTGCCGGTGTCTCGAAGTCGTTCAGGAAGATGAGCGCCTTCTTGCGGACCTCGTTGTCTTCGTGGTCGAGGAGCTCGACGATGGGCTTCACGAGGTCGTCGCCAAACTCCTTGATCGTGCTGACGAGGCGCTCGCGCATCCACCCCATGAGCTCGCCGGTCATGAGGAGGATCTTCCGCACCACATCGCGAAGGCTGCCCGTCTTCGTGAGCAGCCGGAGCGCGACGGAGCGCACCTGGTCGTCGTCCTGCGACAACATGCCCATCAGCTTCTCGGTGAGGTCGTTACCCTTCACGTTCGTGGCCTCGTCCAGGGCCCTCACGATGGCGGTGCGCACGTTGTATTCCTCGTGCGGCAACCGCTCGAGGAAGATCTCGACGATCTCGCCGTCCGGTCGCTCGCCCAGGGCCTGAATACACCGCACGCGGATCCGCTCGTCCTTGTCGGCGACGAGCCTCTTCACCCACTGGATCGCCATCGGCTTCAGGGGCTCTCCCTCCGCGCGCTCTCCCAGCAGCTTTTGCAGGGCGCGATACCGGTACTCACGGCTCTCGTGCTCGAGGAGAATGCCCAGCAGCTTCTGGATGCGGTCGGAGCTGAAGGCGAGCGTAGCCTCGACGGCAAGGTCCCGCTCCTTCGGACTCTTGTCGCCGAGCATGCGCTCGAGCCGCTCTAGGATGGAGGGGTCGTCGAGGCGGGGGAGGATGCTGAGAAGGTAGCTGCGGGCGGCGCCGCCCACATCGCTGCCCAGCTCCTTCAGGATCGCGGCGCCCGTCCCCTCCATCTTGTGGCGGAGGATGATCTCCGTGGCGGCCGCGCGGATCATGCGGTCCGCCTCCGCGAGGAGCGGCAACACGTCGTTGATCTTGAGGTTCTGGTCGGACAGCGCGCGGAACACCTCGCGCTGCTCGTCCGCGCTCTTCCAGTCGCGCTTCTTCACGCGATCCAGCAGCTTGTCCTTCTCTGACTTAAAGATCGAAAGGGCCACGCCTTCGCCTCCCCAGCACCACGAAACCGAGGCCTAACACGATGACGGGAGGGCTTTCAACGCCGGGAGAGTGTTTCCGTGCGTTTCTACCCCCGTTGGTCCGGGGAGCGCCGCTTGCCGCGTGTCCGCCCTGCCCTATGCTCCGCCGATGCGCATCCTCTTCTACACCACGATGGCGGTGGTCCTCTCGGTCCTCCTCTTCGTCGTCCACCGGTATCTGTGGCGGCGGTGGGTGCGCGACACAGAGCTCACCGGGAGCACTCGCCGCGCCGCGACCATCGGCCTGTTCGCCCTCGGTGGCGTGGTGCCCCTCGCCATGGTGCTCGGGCGCCTCTTGGGCCGCGGCGTCTCCCAGCCGTTGGCCATCGTAGCGTTCTCTTGGATGGGCTTCGTGGTGTTCGCCCTGCTGGTTCTGTTCGCCGCCGACCTTGCGCGCTGGCTCAGCCGCAAGCTCCGCCGCCCCGAGGTCACGCCCACGCTCGTCGCGGGGCCCGCGCCGGAGCCGGACCGGCGGACGTTCCTCGCTCGGGCGGTGGCCGGCGCCTCCGCGGTGACTGCGGGCGGAGTCTTCGCGATCGGGACGCGCAACGCGCTCGGCGAGATCGACGTCGTGCGGTTCCCGGTGGCGCTCCCGCGGCTGCCGAAGGCGCTGGACGGTCTCAAGGTGGTCCAGCTCACGGATGTACATATCGGCCCGCTCCTCGACGGGCGCTTCCTCGAGGGCGTGGTTGAGAAGGTCAACGCCGAGAAGCCCGACCTCGTGGTGATCACGGGCGACCTCGTGGACGGGTCCACCAGCCTCATCGGAGCGGACGTGGCGCGGCTCGCGAAGCTGCAGTCCCGCTTCGGCACCTACTTCGTCACCGGCAATCACGAGTACTACTCGGGCGCAGAGGACTGGGTGGCCTTCCTGCAGAAGCTCGGAGTGCGCACGCTGCTCAACGAGCACGTTCGCATCGGCGACGCCGGCGCTCGCTTCACGCTGGCCGGGATCACCGACAAGCAGGCTGGGATGTTCGTGCCCGCGCACGCTCCCGACCTGGGGCGCGCGCTGGCGGGACGACGACCCGAGGACGCGCTGCTCCTCTTGGCGCACCGCCCAAACCCGATCAAAGAGGCCGCCGCGCAGGGTGTGGGGCTCCAGCTCTCCGGCCACACCCACGGCGGCCAGTTCTTCCCGGTCACGGCGATCGGTGCGCTGGTGCACCCCTACAACGCAGGCCTCCACCAGCACAACGCCGACACTCAGATCTACGTGTCGCGAGGCACCGGCTTCTGGGGACCACCGCTGCGAATCCTCGCGCCAGCGGAGATCACCAGCATCACGCTCACTGCTTGAGCTCCTCGATGAGCTGAACCCCGAGCCGCTTCGCGCCCTTGAGCGCCTCGCGCCCCTCGCGGACCGCGGCCTCTCCCGCGGCGGACGTCGCCGCGGCCGCGTCATCGAGGCCCTCTCGCGCCTGCTCCTTGACGGTGCGCACTGCGGCGCCGGCCGCATCGAGGGCCTCGCCGGCGGCCTCTCGCGCCTCGCCTAGCGCGTCCTTGGCGGCGTCGCCAGACTGCTTCCCAAGCTCTCGGAGCTTCTGGCCGGCGGCTCGCGCGCCCTCCTCGAGCGGCTCCCGCAGCTCCGTCTCAAGGGACGTGACCGACTCCAACGAACGCTGAGCCTGCCGGTAGGCAGCGGTGGCTCGGAGCCGCGACTCCACCGCGACCCGCTCGACGGCGCTCCCCACGCCCGGGAGCGCGGCGCCGTCGGCAAGACGAGGGGTCTCAGGGTCCACGATCACCAGCTCCACCGAGCGCGGCCCGATCCACGGGGTGGCCATGACGCCGTAGGTGGCCTCGGTGGGCTGCGCAAGGGCGTCGTCCGGGATGAAGATCTGCACCCCCACGGTGGGCACGCCCTCGGGATCCTCCGGGGCGATTGGCGATACCGACACCACGCGACCGACCACCGCCTCCCCGATCCGCACCGCGTCTCCCGCTGTGGCTGCGGGCGGCAAGGTGAACTGCACGGTGAACGTGCGGCCCGGGCCTGCCGCAGCCACCGGGCCCTCGGAGCAGGCGATGAGCCCCGCCTGAATCGAGAGCGCGAATGTCACGATGAAGGTACGCATGCCCGTGAACCCTAACCGAGCCGTGATGCGCACCGCCAGAACGCTGCTGGTCCTGCTGGCCGGGTGCTCGATGGACCTCGCGTGGCCAACGCGGGAGCCCCGCGTGATGCATCGCGAGGCGCGTGCTGCTCCAGAGAGCCTCGCATCGGCCTGCGATATTCCCGCCTCCGGCGCATGCGCCGGTGGATCCTTACTCCGGTGCACCCCGCTCGGGCTCGAGGTGCTCCCGTGCGCGGCGATTGGGAAGGCGTGCGGTGTGGTCAGTGATGATCGGCTCGACTGCGTGGAGGGCGCGCCCACGACGAGCGTGGCACCCGCTCCTGCGAAGCCGTGCGATGACGGGGACCCCTGTACGACGGACATGCCGCTGGTCGCCGCTTTGGGGCCCGACTGCGCGCACGCGCCGCTGGAGGACGGCATCCCGTGTGACGACGGTGACCCATGCACGGCCCGGGATCTCTGTCAGGCAGGAGAGTGCTCGGGGCTGGAGCCCACCGACTGCGACGACGAGAACCCTTGCACCGTCGACCTCTGCTCGCCGTTCGGCGGCTGCGCGCACGCTCTCTCGCACGGCTCGTGTGACGACGCGGACCCATGTACGCGCGACGAGCAATGCGTGGCGGGAGAGTGCCGCGGTGGGGCGGCGCCACCGGAGGTGTGCAACGGCGCCGACGACGACTGCGACGAGATCGTCGACGAGGACTGCGCCTGCGCACGCGCCGAGACGCTGTTGTCGGGCTCCGTGCCGCTCCTCTCGGAGGGGGGCGACGCCGCGCAAGCGGTGGAGACGCTCCCGCGCAGCTGGTCGCTTGCCGCGCGCGCGCTTGCGCCCGGCGTCTGGATGTCTGCCGCGAGCGACGGGCTCCTCCCCGCGACGGGCGCCCACCGCTTCTCCCTGCCGTTCGGGCTGCCCGTGTCGGCCCGGGAGGTGGAGGCCACGCTCTCCGTGTCGGCCGACGAGCGTGTGTCAGTACATCTGGACAACGTGCCGGTCGCGCTTCTCTCCGGCGACCCGTCGATCCCCGCGACGCTCCCGCTCGAGGCGCTCTCGGCGGGGCGCCACACGCTGGACTTCGAGGTCAGCCCAACGCGGCTCGACGCTGCGCGCGGCCGCGGGGGGCTGCTGTTCGAGCTCACGGTCTTGTGGCTCGAGGCGCCTGGGCCGGAGGGCTGCGAGGCCGACAGCAGCAAACCCTGACGCGCCAGCCCCGCCGGCCCGCCTCAGAGCACCTTGCGCGGGCGGACGATCGTGTGCGCGAAGAGCAGCCCCGCCACCAGCGCCACCGCCGTGAGCGCCGCCCTGAACGCCATGTTCACGCCTGCGTCTGCGTCGTGCTGTAACAGAGAGAACACCCCGCGGAACCCCACGCTCCCCGGCACCAGGAGCAGGATCCCCGGGACGACCAGGACGGTCGCCGGGCGCCCCAAGACCGCCGAGACCCCGTTGGCCACTGCCCCCACGGTGAAAGCGCCCACGAACGCCCCGAGCTCGGGCCCAAACGCCCGCGACGCCGCGCCCGCTGTGTAGAACGCGAGGTACCCCATGACCACGACCAGCCAGGTGTCCCGGCGGAGCGCGCCCAACAAGAGCGCGTACGACATGGAGCTGACGCCCAGGATCACCACGTCGAGCCAGGCGGGCAGCTCCGCGGAGACCGGCCCCACGGTGGCCGGCCAGCGCTGACCGAGTGATGCGCCGATCGCCACACCGAAGGCCAGCTGGACGAAGGTCACGCCTGCGCCCGTGAGGCGCGCGGTCCCGGCGAGGAGGTGCCGGGTGGAGAGCTCCGTCATCGCGGTGGTGAGCGTGAGCCCCGGTAGCAGCGGGAGCACGCCCGCGAGCACGAGCACCGGCCCCGAAACACCGGGGATGAGGTGGGCTGCCAGGGCGGCCGAGAACGCGACCAGCGCCGAGGCCATCGACACGTAGACGCCCGAGCCCGCTTCACCCACGCGCGACATGAGCCGCTCGAGCAGCGCGACCAGCGCGCCCACCGCCGAACCCACCGCCATCTCCCTGTAGCCGCCCCCGAAGAACCGCGCTCCCGTTGCAGCGGCGACCGTGCTCGCGAGGAGCAGGACCAGGGGGGATGCCGTGCGCGGCGCCGCCATGACGCCGCGGATCGCCGCGATCCCCACCTCGAGCGACAGGGTCCGCGCGATGACGCCGTTGACGATCTCGTCCACCCGCGCCAAGCGGCCGAGGTCCACGGTCCCAGGCTGGAGCCGGATGAGCGAGGTCTGTTGCGCGCCCACCGGTCCGAACGACGCGATGATGGAGGTGGGCGTGGTGAAAAACTGACCCTCGAGGCCGAAGAGTTCGGACACGCGCTCGAGCGCGGTCTCCAGCCGGTGAGCAGGCGTCCCGACGCGGTGGAGCGCCTCGCCAAACTCCAGGATGAAGAGAATCGGCGTACTCGGGCCGCGAGCCTCCTGCGCCGAGCCCTCAGGGGCGCATCCGGGAGGCGTCAATCGTCAGCGCCCTTCACGGACACCGAGGACTTGATGTCGGGTTTGACGAGCTTCTTGTCGTTGGGGATGAAGCGGATCTCCGTCTTCAGCTCGAGGCTGATCGAGGTGAGCACCTTCACCAGCGCATCCGTGAGGTCCAGCCGATCGAAGTAACGCGCCAGCTCACGCCCAAAGATCCGCGCGGCGTCCTCGCGGAGCCCGTTCAGGGCCCCGCCGACGGCCTCGACTTTGTCGTTGTTCAGGATCTCTTGCGCGATGTGCTCGAGCTTCTCGCGGTTGCTGCGCACCGTCCGCTTGCCCGCCTCCAAGGCGCGCTTCAAAACCTCGAAGGCCAAGGAGTCGTCGTCGGTCTCGTGAGGGTCGCGCGGGGTCTGGCTCATGGGGTTCAGCATAGCCCATCGCCACCGCGCGCCAACAACGCCGCCGTGACAAGGCAGTAGGGCTCGCGGTAGAACGCCCGCGTGTCCGCGCCCACCGCCACCGTCCGCGGCCCGCGCTTCATCCGAGCGTATTGGGTCACGCTGGTCGTCCTATGCTCGTATTCGTGGGCGCGCTTCGTCGGAGCGTTTCGCAGCCAGGCGGCCCACGAGGAGCACCTCCGCCGGCTACACGTGCGTAACGCCCAGCGGATACGGCGCACGATCGTTCGCCTCCAGGGAGTGTTCATCAAGGTCGGGCAGACCTTCTCCACGCTCACGAACTTCCTCCCGGAGGAGTTCCGCAGCGAGCTCGAGACCCTGCAGGACGCGGTGCCGGCCCGCCCGTACGAGGCCATCCGCGACCGCTTCCGCGCGGAGTTCCAGAAGGACCCCGACGAGGTCTTCGCCACCTTCGACCACACCCCTGTCGCGGCCGCGAGCATCTCTCAGGTGCACTTCGCCACCACCCACGCCGGTCGCCGAGTGGCCGTGAAGGTGCAGTACCCGGATATCGACGCGATGGTTCGGGAGGACCTCCGCACATTTCGGATGATCCTGCGCCTGGTCTCCTGGTTTTACCCAGCGCAAGGCTTCGACCTCATCCACAAGGAGGTCTCCGAGATGTTGCTGTCGGAGCTCGACTTCGAGGCGGAGGCCCGCCACATGGACACCATCCGGGTGAGCGTCAACAAGCACCCGGAGGAGCGCGTCTACATCCCCGAGGTCTTCCCGGAACTCTCCACGCGCCGGGTGCTCACCACCGAGTTCATCGACGGCGTGAAGGTCTCGAACACGCATCGGCTGGACGAGTTGTCCATCGACCGCCGTGATGTGGCGCGCCGCCTCGTGGCCGTCTACTGCCGCCAGATCTTCGAGGACGGCTTCTACCATGCCGATCCGCACCCGGGGAACGTGCTCGTCGGTGCCGACGGGACCGTCACGTTGCTCGACTTCGGCGCGGTCGCCGCCGTAAGCCCCGCAATGCGCCTCGGCATCGCGCACTTCCTCCAGGGCGTGCTGAACCAGGACACGGTGCGCATCGCGTCCGCCCTGAAGGAGCTCGGGTTCATCGCCCAGACCGCCGACTCCGAGGTGTTCGACCGGGTCGTGGCGTATTTCCACGAGCGCTTCCGCGAGTCGGTCACGCTCGAGTCGCTGAACCTCAGCGACATCCGGATCGATCCCGAGCGCGGCATGGAGCACCTCCTCGCGCTGCGCCAGATGGACATCGGGCTCGGGGAGCTGTCGTCTGCGTTCCGCATCCCCCGCCAGTGGATCCTGCTCGAGCGGACCGTCCTGCTCCTCACGGGGCTCTGCACTCACCTCGACCCCTCCATCCGCCCCATGGAGCTGCTCCGCCCCTATCTCCGCGACTTCGTGATGGGAGAAGACACAGACTGGAGCGCCTTCGCGCTCGAGACCGGGAAAGACGCAGTCATTCGGGCGCTGGGCCTCCCGGCCGACATCTCCAAGCTGCTGGCCAAGGCCAACACGGGGCGCCTCGAGCTTCGGATCGTGGGCCTCGATCGGTACGCGCCGGAGGTGCTGGCCGTAGGGCGGCAGCTGGTGTTCACGGTGGTCGGGGTGGGCGCGGCGAGCATCGGCGCCTACCTCGAGGTCAACGGGCGCGTCGTGCAGGCCGAGACGGCGTTCAATGTAGCCTGGGTCGCCGCCGCGCTCGTGGCCATCTCGCTCCTCCGGCAGCGGCGACACCGATAGGGGGCGGTCCGCGCTGACCCACGAGGTCAGCCCAGCACTTCCTGCTGGGGCCGGTGCATGAGAGCTCCCCGGCCCGTTCACCTCCGCGCTCCCGCGCTCCGGTGAATTCGCGCTAAACCCCACCCAGTGGGTCACGTTCACCCCAGGCGTGAACGCCGCATCCCACAGCTTCAACTCCTCCGAAGAACCCGAGCGGAGCCTCCTGGCCTCAACCCCGGAGACCCTCGAGGAGCGCGTGGTGGAGCGCACCCGCCTCCTCATGCGCGCCAAGCGGACGTGGGAGGTCACGTTCGACTCCATCCACGACCCGCTCGCGATCATCAACGAGGACCTGGCGGTGGTGCGGACGAACCTCGCCCACGCCGGCGCCGCTGGGGTGGACGTTCGCCGCACGGCAGGGCGCCGGTGCTACGAGGTGCTCTTCGGGCGCGACGCGGCCTGCGAAGGCTGCCCGGCGCTGCGGGCCCTCGCCGCCAGCGCCCCCGCCGAGGCGGAGCTGGCTGACGCGCAGACCGGCCGTGTCTACCGGGTGAGCGCCTTCCCGATGCCCACCGACGACACCTCCGACGCGGGAGCGCGACAGGTCGTTTGTCACTACCGCGACATCACGGGTGAGAAGGCGCTCCAGCGCAAGCTGCTGCAGAGCGAGAAGATGGCCGCGGTGGGCACTCTGGCCGGCGGCGTCGCCCACGAGATCAACAACCCGCTCGGGGCGATTCAGGCCTTCGCCCAGCTCGCCCTGCTCGACGTTCCGCCGGGCGGCCCGCTCCACGAGTACCTGACCGAGATCGAGCAGAGCACCCACCGATGCCAGCGGATCGTCCGCGGCCTGCTCGACTATTCACGCCCTAGCCGCGCAGAGCGCGGTCCGGTCTCGCTCAGCGCCGTCGTGGACCACGCCGCGTTCCTGTTGGGCACGCAGTACAAGCGCGCCGCAGTAAAGCTCGTCCGGATCGTATCGCCGGACGTGCCGCCCGTGACCGGCGACGCGAACCAGCTCGAGCAGGTGGCGCTGAACCTCCTGTCCAACGCGTATCAGGCCCTGGAGGGCCGCGCGGGCACAATCACCGTGACCATCGAGGCCACAGAAGGGGTCGAGGTGAGGCTCCGCGTCTCGGACGACGGGCCTGGCATCGACCCCCGCTACGTCGACACCGTGTTCGAGCCCTTCTTCACAACGAAGCCAGAGGGCAAGGGGACCGGGCTCGGCCTCACGATCATCTACGGCATCGTCAAAGACCACGGCGGGACCATCGGGGTCGAGAGCCGTCCGGGGGAGTACACCGCCTTCACGGTGTCTCTGCCCTGGCCGGGGACGGCCTCCCTCCCCAGCACCACTTCCCCCACCCAGCACGCGGGAGCACACCCATGAGCGCCACTCAAGGTCGATACGACCACCTCCG
Source organism: Pseudomonadota bacterium (assembly GCA_005776725.1). Classification (GTDB taxonomy): domain Bacteria; phylum Myxococcota_A; class UBA9042; genus SXOO01. The sequence goes on from SXOO01000136.1 coordinate 27,998, forward strand.
CCCCGCGTGGGTGAACGACACGTCGCCGAAGCCGGTCCGCCCCGCCGAGGCGCTGGAGACCGCCCCGCAGGGAGAGGTCGTCCCCGGTCTGGTCGGTTCCGTACTGGTCGTGGACGACGACGCCGCCATGCAGCGCGCCGTGAAGACCATCGTGGCCCGCGGAGGTCACCGGGTGCTGACCGCGGACTCGGCCGAGGACGCGCTCGTGGTGTTGTCCGAGGCGCAAGTCGATGTGGTGCTGCTCGACATCCAGATGACTGGGATGACCGGGCTGGAGCTGCTCGCGGTGCTCCATCGTCACCGCCCGGACCTCATCGTGGTGATGATGACCGCGTTCGCGACGGTGCCCACGGCCCTCCGCTCCATTAAAGAGGGTGCCTACGACTTCCTCACGAAGCCGTTCGAGAGCATCGACCACGTGAGCAACGTCGTGCGCCGCGCCGTGGAGCGGAAGCGGGGTCAGGACCGGATCCGGCAGCTGGAGAGCGCGCTCGAGATCCGTGACCGCTACGAGGACATGGTCGGCAAGTCCGACTCGATGCGGGACGTCTTCGAGCTCGTCGAGTCGGTCTCGTACAGCGCGTCGACCGTGCTCATCCAGGGTGAGTCCGGCACCGGAAAGGAGCTCGTGGCGCGGGCGATTCACTACCGCAGCCCCCGGCGCGACAAGCCGTTCGTGGTCATCAACTGCAGCGCGCTCAGCGAGACGCTGCTCGAGAGCGAGCTCTTCGGGCATGTGAAGGGGGCCTTCACGGGTGCTACCGGCAACAAGCGCGGGCTCTTCGAGGCGGCCCACAC
>SXOO01000137.1 GCA_005776725.1 Pseudomonadota bacterium
ACGCGGACGACGACGGCGACGGCTCGCCCGACGTGGACGAGCTACTGTGCGGCGGGACCCAGCTGGCGCCCGGGCTTGCGCCGAGCGAGCTCGATCTCACGGACACCGACCTCGACGGCGTGGTCAACTGCAATGACGACGACGACGACGACGACGACGTACCGGACGCGGCCGAGCTCTCGGGCGGGACCGAGCCGCTGGTCAAAGACAGCGACGGCGACGGGCTCGACGACGGCGTGGAGGACGTGGACCACGACGGCGTTCAGGACGACGGGGAGTCCAGCGCAGCCAAGAGCGACTCGGACGGGGACGGGCTGGATGACGGGGTCGAGGTGGGCGCGTGCTACGCGGACCCGTGCGTTGGTAGCTCGCCCGTTCTGCCCGATACGGACGGCGACGGCGTGTCGGACGGGGACGAGGACGCCAATGAGAATGGCGCAGTCGACGCGGGCGAGACCGCGCCGCTCGAGAAGGACTCCGACGGCGACGGCGTGCAGGACGGTGAGGAGATCGGCTGCGACACGGATCCCTTGGACCCGCAGGAGCAACCCCAGGATCTCGACCAGAACGACGTGTGCGACCGAGCCGAGGGCGACGCCGACAAGGACGGTGTGGCCGACGGCGTGGAGGCGGTGTGCAAGACCAGCCCCACGAGCGGCGCGGACGTGCCGGCCCTGACGGAGCTGGTCGACTCGGACGGAGACGGGCAGCTCGACTGTGCCGACGACGACGATGACGAAGACGGCGTCAACGACCCCCTGGAGATCGCGTGCGGCACCGATCCGAAGAACCCGGGTGTGGCGCCCGCTGAGGCGGTCCGCGGAGACAAGGACGGCGACGGAGCCGCGGATTGCGCGGACGACGACGATGACGACGACGGCCTCGACGACGCCACTGAGTCCGCCTTGGGCACAGACCCGCTGGACGCTGACTCGGACGACGACGGGCTCTCCGACGGCAAGGAGGTGGTGGTGCTCGGCACCTCACCCACCAACGCCGACACCGACGGCGACGGCCTGCAAGACGGAACGGAGGCCGGCGTGCCGGCTGCCCTGCCGCCGGGCGAGGGCACCGATCCCGCTGTGTTCGTGGGAGACACCGACCCGTCCACCACCACCGATCCCGTGCGCAAGGACACCGATCAGGACGGCGTGATCGACGGGGACGAGGACGCCAACCGCAACGGCCGACTGGATGACGGCGAGGGCGACCCCACGAACAGCTCCGACGGGCTCCTCGACACCGACGGCGACGGCCTCCCAGACCGCGTCGAAGCCGAGCTGGGGACCGACCCGCGCTCGCCGGACACCGACGGGGACGGGCTGAGCGACAAGGTCGAGGTGGACGCCACGAAGACCGACCCAGTGGACGCGGACACGGACGACGGCGGCGTGCCCGACGGCATCGAGGTGCAGGCCGAGACGGATCCGCTGGACGGCACCGACGACTATGGGACCTCGGTGGCCAGCGGTGACAACGTGTTCGGCTGCGACGGCGGGTCCACGCCGTCGCGTTGGAACGGCACAGCGATCGGGCTGGCGTTGGCGCTGCTGGCGCTCAGGCGCCGACGATGATCGAAGCCTGTGTTGGCGGCCGGCGCCGTGTGAGCTGGCATTCGCTCCTCCTAGCGGTCTTCCTCGCGGCTCCGGCCTTGGCGCGGCCCCCGGAGCCGGCGCCACCTCTCGGGGACCTGCAGGAGCGAGCCCGGACTGTGGTCGCGGCGGTTCGAAAGAACGATCCGTCGCTCGCCAACCCCTTCTTCTATCCGCGGGAAGAGTTCGCGGCCGTCAAGGCCATCAAGGACCCGCTGAAGTACTTCGACTACCTCCTGGCGGTCTACCACAAGGACATCCGGTCCATTCGGGAGAAGCTGACCGCGCCCGAGAAGGTGGAGTTCGTTCGGCTCGAGGTCTCGCGCGGACGCAACTTCATCGAGCGGGGCAAGGAGGCCAACAAGGCGCCCTACTACGCGATCTACCGGTCCAGGCTCGTCCTCCGGGACGAGGGTGTCGAGCGGGTCTTCACGATCCGGGTGCTCATCAGCTGGAAGGGTCAGTGGTTCGTGACCCACGCGCTCCGCAAGACCATGAACGAGAAGTTCTGACCCGGCTTGGCGTCTTCCGTGTCCTCAGTCGGTTGTGCCGGTTTCCAACCTCGCCTAGGCTCCCCGCAAGAGCACGTTTTCCATGGTCGGGCGGTTCGCCGACCTTAAGTGGACCACAAAGCGGAGGTTGGCCATGCGTTGTAGGGGCTGTAACGATGTCGGCGGGTTCTATTACCACGAGGTGCGTATCTACAACGTCCGGGGGTCGCGGGGAGATTTCCGCATCGCGGGGTATGGCACCACGCTCTACTCCGCCGACTGGACCGCGATCGACGATCTCTGCCCGGCGGTGTCCATTCGACTCGTCCTCGGAGCCATCGGGCCGGTGGCCCTTGGCCAGAACTGGATGACCGCGAACCGCGTCAACCCCACGGGGGACAAGCACCCCATCACCTTCGCAGGCGGCGCGGCGAGCTTCACGCGGAAGACCGTCACGCTGGTCTCCGAGTGGCTCCGGGTCGAGTCGCTGGATCTCGTCGGCACCTCGTTCTGGATCCCGCAGGGCGTTCTCACCCCAAGAGGCGATGCCTCGTCGGTGTTCGGGAAAGAGTACGATGGCCTACGCGTCGCCCGATCGGGCACCGCGGTTGCGACCGTTCGGCCGTTCTGCCGAAAGGGCGATGACTTCGAGACGGGCGTGGCGCTCAGCGACGCCGAGTGGGCCACCTTGGAGACGAAGCCGTTCGTGATCCTGGGACAGTACTACGAGATGAGCGTGGATCGCCGGGCCCCTCGGCCCAACAAGACCGTCTATCTCGACCCCGCGCATACGCGACACTTCTCACGCCAGAATGGGGCCAAGCGGCTCGAGACCAGCACGCAGTACCTCTACCTGGCGGATACCACCATCACCGACCTCGACCTGGTCTGAGGTCGGAGACACCGGCGGTCCCAGCCCCGTCGCGAGGCGGGACCCGGTCGCCCATCGCCCTGGCGCTCGGGCGTTGAGGCTCGCCCGCCGCGTTCTTGCAACCTGGGGTAGGCCGCGCGCCGGCTTCGCAAGAACCGCATACGGCTCACGCATGAACTTGGCCAGCTGCAGGGCTTCGGTCCGCTCGACAGGAACGGCAACGAGCGCTCCGCCCCACCGCAGCCCCAGATAGTCGCGATTGTCGGTCCGGTACAAGCTCACTGCGGTGCCGTCGGGTCCGGGGAGGGGGAGCGTGAGCACGGGGGCGATGAGCATTCGCGACAGCTCGAAGCGCTTGCGCTTGATGAAGACCGTCCCGAGCTCTCCCAGCGCCTCGCTCACCGCGTGGAGCGCGTCCTCTCCGACGCCGAGCTGCGCGACGGGCAGGATCGAGTCGCAGAACACAATCGCCCCGGGATCGGGCGGCCGGAGGGGCGCGGGATCGGTGTGAGCGAACACCGCCGCCGCCACCGGCCCTTCGCTTTGCGTCGGCTGGACCGCGTGGGCCGGCACGGAGCACACGGAGGCCGTGACGGTGCGCTTGAGGTACTGGGCCACGGAGTATACGAACTCCTGACCTTCGTGGATCTCGGGCACCGCCGTCTCGAAATAGTCCGCTCCCACGGCGCATCCGATGAAGTGGATCGTGGCCTCTGCGTTGAGACAGGACTTGATGCCGCTCTTGCCGGACCACTGGACCTTGAGCTCGATACCGCCGGGCGCATCTTCGCCCCTGTTGACCTTGAGGAAGATGCCGGAGTTGCCGGTCGGGAAGATGCCGCCCGGCTTGCCGTGCCCAATCACGGTCAGTGAGTCAGCCTTCAGCGGTTTCTCGCTCTGCAGGAAGTCACGCACCTGGATGGGGGACTTCGCGGGATCGAGCGCCACGATCCGTGCGTCGAGCACCTCCCCTGCAATCTCTGGCGGGGCCGTGACGACTGGGACCTGACCTATCAGCGCGGTCCACGCCGTCTCGATCGCCGGGTCTCCGTTAGGGGCCGAGAGGAAGATGTAGTGCGGCATGTCACGACCATACTCCAACTGGCGCGGTGGAGGGAGCCCCCCGCAGATACCGCTGGCTCGAGAGGCTGGACATTCGCATGCCCGGTCGCTAAGAGCCGTCCGACCGAGGACACCCCGAAGAAGGGCTGCGGTCCTTCGAACCCGGAGCGCGCCATGACACCGACTGTTCGTCTCCTTGCCCCCTTCGCCCTGTGCGGGCTGGTCCTCGGCTGCAGCAGCGGAGGCGTGGCCACGATAGAGCCTGCGCTGGCGCCGGCGTTCGGGGCCGACAAAGCGGACGCAGCGGACGCCGTGGACCGGCTCGGCGCGATCGAGCCCGCCGGTGAGCGGAGCGGCGTCTTCGTCGAGGACCTGGAGTTCCACGGGTACGAACTGGTCGTTCGGGATGGCGCCGCTGCTGCGCTGGAGATCACGCAGAAGGGAACCTCGAAGGCGCTGGACACCACGCTCTACGTCTACGGGCCCAGGAATGCCGCGGGCCAGTTCGGGACGAAGGCGCTCGCCTTCGACGACGACTCGGGATGGGGCCGCTACTCCAAGCTCGCGTCGCTCGCGCTACCGCAAGGGGGCACCTACCTAGTCGTCGTAGGCACACGAGACGGGCGGGGCCGCGGCGCTTATCGGCTCACGTCGAAGTGCACCACGGGCGAGTGCGGACCCCTCCCGGTGGAGACGAGCGGTGGCTGCCCGGCAGCGCTCCGCGCGGCGCTCGACAATTGCGTGGCCGACGCCGTGGCCGACCCCGAGTACGACGCCTGGAACAGCGATCATGAGCACCTCATCACGCAGTGCGCCGACGCCGAGCCCATGGCGCCCGCTTACGACGCGCTCTGCGCCGCTGGCGGCGACGCAGCGCTCTGTGCGCTGGGGATGGAGGGGGTCTCCCGCACCGTGTTGCCTGTCTGCCGCTCGGAGGCGGTCAACTCGTGGCTCGATGAGCGCTGTGTGTTCGGTGAGACCTATCGGGATCTGTTCAGTGGCAATGACGCCGTGATCGTGGTCTCTCGTCGCACTGCCACCACGCCCGGCGCGCTCACGGCGCTGGAGGCGGCCCAGCTCGTGGCCGCCGTTCGGTCCACGGCCTACGAGGGGATCGAGACGGCCGAGGGCGCCTTCGAGGTGATCGACCAGGGCCAGGCAAACCTCAGCACGCTGTGGGACGCGAGTAATCGGCGGGCGTATACGGCGGTGGAGGTGGGCGCTGGGGACAACTCGTTTGGGGCGATCTTCGCCCACGGCTCGGACGTCCCGGAGGTGAGCATCGTCGATGGCACCTTCGAGGGCTGCGCGCGGTTCACGGGCGCCGAGCACCGCCGTTGCGCGTCGGACGCCGAGTGCAGCGGCGGGACGCGGTGTCACGGCACCTCGGAGACCGTGCCCTTCGGCCGCTGCCGCGACCCGAAGCTCGACGACCACGCCGCGGAGGGCACCGAGTGCTCTGAGGACACGCTGTGTCCGGTGGAGGCGGGGCTCATCTGTATCGGCGAGTCCGTGGGCTACGGGCTCTGCGGGCCCACGTGGATGCGGGGGCGCTTCGAGTCACGACCGGAGCTGACCATCCCGGACGACGGGTCCGACAGGGCCGACGCCCAGATCGCGGTCTTTGGCCTCACCACCGTCCCCGTGGACGCGTGGCTCGACTTCACCATCACTCACCCGCGTCCCGCCGATCTCGTGCTCTCGCTGACCAACCCGGCCGGGACCACCGTCCCAGTTACGGCGAGCATGGTCGGGGACGGGGGCGAAGTTCGCGTGGAGCGCCTCGCGGTGGGCGTGCCGGGCGACGAGATGGTCAACGGACTCTGGACGCTGACCGTCGTGGACCAGAAGTCCGGCGAGAGCGGCGTCCTTCAAGAGTTCGCGCTGGATCTCACCTCGCGTTGGGACTGACGCTCAAGTGGCGCGGAAACGCGCCTCGAGGTCAGTCGCCAGGGGCTCCGCCACCCCCTCGAAGCGAAGGAGCACGTCCTCCGGCCGCGACACACCCACACCCTCTTGGGCGCCGCGGAGGATCTGAGGCAGCTTCCACGCCACCGTCGTCCGGAGCAGCTCCTGGACCGGATCCGGCGCGGGTACCTCGGTGCGCGCCTGCTCAGACTGCAGGAGGGCGACCCCCAGCGCGTCGAGCGCCACACGGTCGGAGCTGGCGAGGATCAGACCGGGCGCAGTGATCACCTCGTCTCCCAAGATGCCCTCGGGCCCCCCGTTGACCATGCAGGTGATGGCGTCGATCACATTCATGAGCGGGTTGAAGGCCTTGTTGAGGATGACGATGTCGTGCGACAGCTTGTCGACGTCGTTGGCCACGTAGTGCATGCGGTCGCGTGACTCGTCCCCAACGGCGCCGATGAGGTTCTTCATCGCTAGGCTGAAGCCGCCCCAGCGGTGGTCCTTGCAGACGGCCACGTTGATGAAGTGGTCGGCCTCCACGATCTTGCGGAGCGCCTGAATGCCCCCGAGCCCGTCCCAGGTCGCCTCCCAGCCGGCCGGCTGAACCAGCACCCACGCGTCCGGGTCGTTCTTCGGGATCGGCGCGCCGTACACCTCGTCGGCGCCGGCGGCTCGAGCGGCCTCGGTGAGCCCCGAGTCGTTCAGCGCGGCCTCGCTGGAGAAGCCGCGGGCGCAGCGATCGCCCACGATCACCGTGGCGCCGCGGGCCTTCAGCAGCTTCACGAGCGCCCCGAGGACGGTGCCGGAGGTCCGAATGCCGGCCACCTCGGGGAGGAAGGGGTGCACGGCGTTGGGCTTCACGAACACCGTCTGGCCGGGCTGGATGGCCTCGAGCCCACCGGCGAGAACGAGCGCCCTCGTGACCGCCGCTTCCACGTCGCCCGCTGCGATGCCCACCGCTGACACCGCCACCATTCCTGGGGGGACGTTCAGGTCCTCCGGCGGCGCGGCGGTGTCCACGCCGACGTCCTCGGGCGCCGGCAGGTCGTCAGGGGGCGCCGAAGTGTCGGCAGGCGCTGTGGTGTCAGCAGGCGCCCCGGCCGTCTCGCCGGAACAGGCCCCAACGATGGATACGCCAGCAGCACCGAGGAAGGAGCGACGCGTGAGCGGAGTGGTCATCCGGTCCAGGTATCAGAAATCAGCGCGGCAGGCATCCCGGCACCACGACCCTCGCGGGCGGCCTTCGACTTGAGCCCAGTGAGCGGCGGGCCCATCCCCCAGGCTGAGTGGAAGAGCGTCAGCGGATCGGCGCAGCCTTGTCCGGCTGCGTGAGCCAACGCTCGAACCGCCCCAAGTCATCCGGCGACAGCCAGGCGCCCCCAACGCTCTCCAACCAGCCGTACCGCGCGTCATGGCGGAGGACGACCAGGAGCTGCGCGCCGGGCGCCGGCGCGACTCCCGCGTAACGGGGCCAGATGGGAGACTTGGACACACCGTCCACACAGTCGAGGTGGGAGAGGTGCACCAGATCAGGCACGTTGGCGGGCACGATGCGGAGCTTGGCCGGGGGCTTTGGGCCCTTTCCGGGGCCACGAACCACGCGGTCGAGGCGCGCCCGATACTCGACGAAGTCGTAAGGCTCGCAGCGCTTGGCGCCTCTTCCCTTCACGGGGTAGGCGCGCTTCACCGACTCGGGCCGTTCGAGCGTAACCAGCGCCAGCGTGGCATGTCCGCTGTGCACTGGGGCCAGCAGCTGTTCGAGCGTGAGGTCGTCGGAGTGCACCTGACCCGCAAGGGCCGGTTGAGCCGCCTGAATGGCGAGGACCGACAGCGCGGCCGTCAGGAACCGGCCCTTCGCCGAGTGTCCGGTCATTCGGTGCTCCTTGCTTGGTGGACCGCGGGTGGCCGTGTCGCCCGCCGCCGGCTCAGCTCGTGAGGTAAAGGTAGCCGAGGACGGGGCCAAGGATGAGGATGGCGAAGGAGGCGAGCGCCACGACGAAGGCGACGTAGCCGGCCAGGACGACGTACCCGTCGTCCTCGAGGAGACCAAGCGCCAGCAGGACGATAGGCACCGTCGGGATCGTGTTACTCGCGGGGAGCGGGATGGGGAGCGCCAGCAGAACGGCGCACACGACCATGACGGCAGAGGCCAGGACGCGTGACCACCCGGCCCGCATGAACTTCCCGCGAGGCTTCACGTACTTCTCGAGCCATCGGAAGAGGGTGGCCCCCTTCTCGCAGATGGTCCGCGTCATCCCGTTCGGGATCTGGCGATCGCGGTAGCGCGCGGGGATGTAGGGCGCTTTCCCGAAGGCGTAGGCCACGCTGATCGTGATGATCGCCGCGCCGAAGAGCGCGGAGAGCCCGACGGTGGGGATCGGCTGCAAGAACGGCACGCAGAGGAAGAGCGTGGCCATGAGGTGGCTGCGGGTGCCGAAGCGCTCGACCAGGGACGACAAGGTGACGGGCGTCGACTCCTGAAGATCGCGTGCCAGTTGGTCCAGGGTGTGGGACATGCCCATCGATGTTCGCTCCTAAGTTGCGCCCGTTCCTTCGGGCGACGCCAAGCGGGTGGGTCCAGCAGCGGTGGGAGCTGCAAGACGGTTGGGCAGGGTAGCTGGCGGAGGAGGGCGGGTCCAGATGAAGGTGGATGTGCACGGAGTGGCATCAGCGCGAGCGAAGTGACCGGAAAACGGCCGCAATCGTCCTGTGACGCCAGCCCCAGGATTGGGAGCGTACGACAGAACACCTGCGTCGCAGACGCCGCGTGAGGCCAATCACCACGAACGATAAGGAGCGGCGTCATGGGTAGCTGGACCTGTTTGGGTGTGACCAAGTCGAATGTTCTGTTGAAGGAAAACTACGGCACCACCTTCCAGGTACGTTTTCGGCTGAAGTACACGACGGGCCGTGGCTCCTACACGGAGATGCCCCGGCTCGAGTGGAAGGAGACCATCCTCATGATGAACCATGGGGCTGGCGAGTGGTGGGTGCACAGCGGCGACCAGTACGCGCGCAACCCGAAGAGCGTCACCTTCAAGACCTGGGGTAACCGCTACATCACGGCCTGTGACTCGGTGTGGTACCAGGAGGGACCGGGCTACGCCGTGAAGCTGTACGACGTGAACGGCAGGCCGCTGCCCAAGACGGCGCTGGGCGCGACGAAGCACAAGCTCGACAAGGCCAAGGCCGACGCCGTGCGGACCTACCTCATGAGCCACGGCGGGATCATGGAGGTCGAGATCACCGACAAGCCAGCGATCCTGCGGCCCGAGGCCGGCGCGACGGTCCACAAGGAGCGCCTACTGACCTTCGACTGCGGCCTCCGCGGAATGGGACCGCGGGTGAAGGCATACCAGTACATCCACATCGACAGCAGCACGGACGCGAGCACCTGGAAGCGTGAGGTGGTCTACAGCGACATCACGCCGCCCTACAGCACGGCGGGCCTCACCAAGGTCGCTCCCGGAGATGACGTGACGGTGCTGAGACCCGCCGTGGACTCCCCAGTGAACGGCTTCTACCTCTAGCGAGGTCGCCCTTGCTCGGGCGACCTGGCCCTATGCGCTTCGCGGGCTCAGGGGGTGACGAAGGGCAGCTCACGGACCTCCACCACACTGCTGGTGCCGTCGCTCACCGTGAGGCGGAAGCGCACGCCGCTGGTGTTGGACGCACGGTACACGGGGATCCGCACGGTCTCGGCCAGCGAGGTTCCGGCCGGGTTGAGCTGCTCGCCCTCCCACCAGAGCGTCTTGACCAGGCGTCCGGTGACGCCTTTGGGGTTCACGTGCACCTCCAAGAGGCCATGCTGGTCCGCGCCGGCCTCGATGGCGTCGGGCCAGGTGACCTCCACGTCCAGCCCCTGGGCCGAGGGCACGGGGACCTGGGCGCACCGCCAAACGCGCGTCCCGGTGTCCAGCGCGGCGAGAAGCGCCCCGCCGTCCGGGCGAAACGAGAGGCCGGTCGGCGCCGACTGCCCCTTTGTGTTCCACGCCTCCTCGGGCGCCTCCGGGACCTCCAGCTCGCGGACCACGGCCCACGACGCCAGGTCGCGGATGAGCACCTTGCCCGTGCCCTTCTCCTCGGCCCAGCCGTCCACGAAGCCCTCGCTCAGGTGGGCCAGACGTTTGCCGTCGGGCGAGAAGGCGACCGGCGACTCGATGGAGGTGGCGTACGTGAACGGGTTGGCCGTCACCGTGCCCGCGCCGCTCTCGAGGACCGCCAGCACCGCAAGATCATCGAGCTGCCGCAGCTCGAGGCGGCCGGCGGTGGTGGTGAGGGCCACGCGCTCGGTCGGGCCGTGGCTGGTCAAGGCGAGCACCTGCTCGCCCTCGGGGAGTGGCGCCGTGATGATGGCGCCCTTGCGCAGGTCCACGGCGATGATGAGGCCGTCGCCTTGGCTGAGCACCGCGCTGTTCCCCGCCACGGTCAGCAGGGGACGGCCAGGCCAGGACTGCCACCCGCAATTGCCGGGGAGCGCCACCTCCAGCTCCTTCTCGGGGCTCGCGTCGATGGACCAGACCGAGAGCCGCCCCGTCGGCTCCGGGGTGCCATCGCAGGCCGTGAGCACCAGGCGGGCGCCCTTGGGCGAGTCCCAGATCGCCACCTCGTGGAGGCTGTTCCAGGTGTTGGTGTCACCGTCCTCGGGCCAGGAGATCTCGCCGAAGGCGGTGGGCCCTTCGTCCAGGTCCACCAGCATCAGGCTGCTGAGGCCTGCGGCCTCGCTCACCTCCGCGACGCCGAACGCCGCGTCGAAGTCGGCGTAACGCAGCGCGTGCGGCAGCCACTCTCCACCCCAGCCGATCACCTCGTGGCCCGCCAAGGATCCTCCGGGGACCTGGCTCAGCTCACCCAGGAACCCCCCGTCGCTCGCGCTGAGGAGCTGCTCGCCCATCGTCCCCCCCACGGCCACTACGGCTTGATCCGCGGACCAGCGGATCGCGGCGGAGCCGTAGAGCACTCGGGTGCCCGTCGTGCCGTCGTTCACCGCCAGCTCGCACGCGTCCACGGTGCTGTCGCCGTTGGTGGGAGCAGGGTGCGCGGGCGACGTGGGATCGGCGGGCAGGTTGGGCGTCGTGGGCGTCTCCACGGGAGTCGAAGGAGCGCCCGGAGCGCCCGGCTGCACCGGTCCAGCCGGCGGCTGGTTGGGGTCGCTGCTGGCGGGCGGGTGGTTCGGCGTGGCGAAGGGCGTGAGGCCGGGTTGGCCCTCGGTACAACCCAGAACGGCCAGGGCAGACACGGAGATCAGTCGCTTCATTTGGGCACCTCCTTGGATAAGGGAAGCCTAGGCGACGAGCAGCGTGCGCGCTATCCGCACTTTTTGAAGCGTATTATACACCCGCGGCGCTCAATCGAGCGCGCGGCTTCCCAGCGCCTTCAGCAGATCGAGCACCAGCGCCCGATCACGCGATCACGTCAACCGCCGCTCCGCGAGGTACTTGCCGAGGTCCCGCTGGAACTTGATCGGGCCGAGGAGCGCGCCACTGGCATAGATCGCGCACATCACTCGCGTGAAGATCCACCACTCGCCGCTCACGATCGCCACCGCCGCGAAGAATGGGATATCGACCTCGTTGATCTTCGGGATGGATATCACCGCACGGCCAAGAAACACGGCCCAATCTCGGGGACCCCGCTGTGGCGGCTGTGTCGACGGGTTCTGCCGGAGGCGCTTCTCCACGAGCGCGGGCACCTGCCCGTCGCGATGGGCAGCAATCAGCTCCGCGTCACCCATGACCTTGATCGCGAGCCATTTCGCGTATCCCGAGCCGCAAAAGCCGGCGTACGCCGCAACCGGGAGCACCAGGTCGAGGACCTCGCCAGTCTCGACCCACGCCCGGTAGCCGACCGCGGCGAACATCATGCCGTGGAGCGCGAGATCGGACGCCTTGTCGAAGTAGTACCCGAGCATCGACGACGTGCCCCGATAACGCGCGAGCGTCCCGTCCATGTTGTCTAGGACGAGGCCCAGGTTCACGAGCGCGATCCCAACCACCCACCAAGCCAGATTCGGCCCGAAGGCGACCAGGGCGCCGCCCGCGGCCTTGGTGACGTTGGCAGCCCAAGTCAGCCGATCGGGCGTGACCCAGGGCCGGTCGGCGAGCGGCAAGAGCAACAGGATGGTGAGCGGGCGCGCAAAGACCATGGCCCAGAAGTCCTGGCTCTGAAAATTGCGGAGGCGCATCCAGCGCTCGCGCACGGTGGCTGACGGAGTGAACGGGATAGACACGGGAGCCTCGACCATAGAGACCCGTCTACGATCGGCGCTCGCGAGAGCGAACGCCAGAATTGAACCGGGCGCTACGGGAGCTTGTGGTCGCCCGTCGGGAAGTACGGCGCTGCGTCCGCGCCGTGGTCGCGCCACCGGCTTGCTCTTTGGATAGGCAGAGCGCACCGGTCTCAGAAGTTGCCACCAAATAGGCCCGAGGAGTCATCGAGGTCCACGCCCACGAGGACGGCACGCAGCTTCACCGTGTCGCCTGGGGGCGCCTCCACGGTGAGCGGCCCGTGGAGCTCGACGCCGAGGTCCACGATAGGGGCGGACAGGAAGCGGCCCTGACAATCGAGCACGCGGAGCGTCCCGACGACCGGGCCGTCGCACCCGGCGTGGCGCGCGGTTGCATGGACCAGCGCTGCGAGTGACGCGCCATGTCCGAGAGGTTCGCCACAGAGGTCGAAGGACGCCCCCTCACTCAGATCGAGGTGCGTGGCGATCCGGAGGGTCAGGCTCAGGGTCACGGTCTCCCCGGGGACGCTCCCGCTCCCGGACGGCTCCACCACGCCGCTGCCGTTGACGTGGATGCGGTCCTCGCTCACGTCCCAGTCCGCGTCGTGGTAGTGGCTGGCGCTCACTGACACGAGGAAGTTGGCGCTGTAACCGGGCGCCGACAGCACCACCTCTGGGGTCTCTGCGCACGCGACCGTCAACACCCCCAACCCACAAGCCGCAACCATCTTCATCGTACCCTCCAGGTGGTCTGTCTCGCCCAGCGGGTCCAGTGCAGGGCCGGTGCCACACGATCTCGAAGCCGGGCGCGAGAGCGCGGGGCGCTGCAGTAGCACGGTCCTGCGGGCGCCCGTGGGGCTACACGAGCTCGGGGCGCCGGCCCGCCGGGGAGCGTGGAGTAGCGGTGCGCCAGCGCCTTGGAGTAGCCCTACGGGCTGATCAGGATTGGGGGGCCGAGAGCTTGGTCGAGCACCGGCACCGAGCGCGAGAGGGATCCAGCTGGGTACATGCTCTATACTCAACGCGGTTGCTGTCCGGGGAATGAGCCGTATGCGACGACCTACTGAAATGAACGGGTCGAATCGTCCCATATGACCGCGGCCGATTCCCTGTCCCAGACCCTGCCGGGCCGCCGGCCGGGTGGCCCGGCACAATCGAGTCGCGCGACGACGCCAAGCCCAGCGGACCTCGCTCGGCCGTACGAGCCGCCGGCCTCCATGGGGCGCGGAGACTCGACGCGTGCCGCAGACAGGAGTTGTCTCGGCCTCCGGCAGGGAGTAGTGATCTAGTCATTGGAGTGGCTATCCATGGTCTCTACTTCTGACGAACTCGGTACGGTCGCAGCGGCGAGGAATAGTGTACGATCGCCATTCGCAGGCCCGCACGAGTGCGTGCACCAGGCCCTGGAGTTCATCTACGTAGCATTCAGGCGCCTCATCCCCTACGACCGAATCGGACTCGCGCTCATCGATCACGATGCGGGGATGCTGCGGATGGAGTGGCAGCGGACCGAGCGCCCCGAGCACCTTCTCCCGGCAAACTACAGCGGCCTGCTCTCTGCCAGCTCCGTGAGCCGAGTGATCGCGGACGGCAAGCCCAGGGTTTTGAACGATCTCGTCGCCTATCTCATGGCCCATCCCGGTTCGACCGCAACGGAGGCCCTGGTGGAGAGAGGCTTCCTATCGAGCCTGACCTGCCCGCTGATCCACGGCGACCGTGCCTTCGGTGTCATGTTCTTCTCGAGCTACGCTATTGGGACCTACTCCTCCGGACACGTCGAGGCGTTCATCTCGCTCGCTGATGAAGTCGCCTCCATCTTGGCCTCTCCGCATGAGCCAGCGGCATTCGGAGCCACCATCGGGCGCCTCGCCATTCAGCTCGACCGAGTCCAGCAGGAGGCGCATGTCATCGAACAGGTCACCCGACGAGTCCATCGCGGTGTCACGCTCGACGAGGTGATGAACGAACTCTACGAGGCTCTAGAGCTCTTGGTCCCATTCGAGTGGATCGGCCTCGCGCTGATCGACCCGGAAGGCGCAACGGTGACCACACGATGGGCCCGCTCGCGCGCTTCGCACGTGCAGTTAGCGAACGGCTACTCGTTGGAGCTGTCGTCCACGTCCCTCGGGGTGGTCGCGGCGTCAGGGACGCCGCGGATCATCGCCAACCTCGCGACCTACCTGACAGAGAACCCGGCTTCCGCCTCTACCCGGATCATGGTGAATGAGGGCATGAGGGCGAGCCTCACCTGTCCGCTGCAGAGCGCAGGGAAGACCCTCGGGTTCGTGTTCTTCTCGTCCGCCTCCCCCAATGCGTACCAGGCTGCCCATGTCGCTGTCTACCAGCGCCTGGCCGCCGAGGTCTCGCTCGCCGTGGAGAGGTCGCTGGACCACGACGATCGAGCTCGCGAGCACCAGTTTTCGGAGTCGCTCCTGGCCGAGTTCCTGCCGAAGCCCGTGCTCCGCAGCCTGCGCCACCGCCGAGGGCGCGTGGCCAACTACGTGGCGGACGCGGGTATCCTGTTCGTCGACATCCAGGGCTTCACGTCCTGGTCGTTGCGCACCGCCCCCGAAGAGATGGTTGGCATCCTCGACCGGTTGTTTCGCGACTTCGACCGGTGCTGCCAGGGGCGCTCGGTTCACAAGCTCCGCACAATCGGCGACGCTTATATGGCCGTATCCGGCGTGGTCGACCGGTCTCCCGGACACCTCGAGGTGCTCGCTGAGGCGGCGCTGCAGATGCTCGACATCGCATCGCGCACCCGCGACCCATTGGGACGGCCAGTCGTCGTGCGGGCCGGCGTCGCATGCGGGCCCGTCGTTGCCGGTGTTCTCGGGGGCCAAGTTCCGCACTACGACGTCTGGGGGCCGTGCGTAAACCTAGCCTCGCGCCTTCAGGCCATCGCGCCGGGCTGCCGGCTGTGCGTTGATGGGGCAACGGCCGCGCGCCTGGGAGAGCGCTTCTCGCTGGACCCGATCGGACCGCAGCAGGTGAAGGGCGTGGGAACGCTCGACGTCTTCATGGTCGGGCGCCGGGCCATCCCGCTCACCTGAGGGGCGCGCGGTTGTACTTGCGGTTGCTCCCCCGCGCGCTGTCCACGGGGTACTTGGCAGCGTTCCGCTCCAGCTTCCGCTCGAAGGCTCGCGCGAGATCGATGTCGTAGCGTCCGGCGAAGCGCAGGATGAAGAACAGGGCGTCGGCGAGCTCGGCCTCGACCTCCGCCTTCCGCCCGTTCGGGCCCAGGATGGCGGCGATGTCTTCCTCGCTTTGAAAGCGGAAGTGCTCGAGGACCTCGGACGCTTCGGTCACGAGGCCGATGGCGAGGTCCTTCGCCCCGTGAAAGCGATCCCAGTCCCGCTCGTCGCAGAACGCACGCACGCGCTCCTTCAGCGCGGAGAGGGTGGTTACGTCATCGAGGCGCGCGACCTCGTCGAGGACCGGCGGACGTGGATCGGGCTCGGACATGGTGGGCTCCGTCATGAACGACGACGGAACGATACACGCTCAGGGCCCGACCAGGCCTGCCGCGTGCCGCAGCGCCAGCACGGCGACCTCGCGCCGCCACTCGAGGTTGGCGAGGTTCTCCTCGGCCAAGCGGATGTTGGTGTCGGCCTCGGCCACGTCCAGGCTGCGCACTGCGCCGGCCTCGCGCGCCCGCTCGACCGCGTCACGCACCGCCTGCGCAAGGACCACCTGCCGCTGGGCGGTGGCCAATGCCGACTCGGTGGCGGCAACGTCAGAGAGCGCCTTGCGGAGTCTGTCGCGGATGCCGCGCTCCAGCTGCGCGACCTGCGCCTCCGCCACCTCCAGCTCGCCCCGGCGCTCGTAAAGGTCCTGGTAGCGCCGGTACCCGTCGAACAGGGGGACCACCAGGTTGGTGGTGACCGCCCAGGACCAGTTCTCACCCGTGAAGCCCTCCGTGTCGGACCAGCGCACGTAGCCTGACAGCGTGACCATCGGCAACCACCGCAGCTCCGCCTCGTCCACGAGGATCTTCGTGGCGTCCATGGCACGGCGTTGGGCCGCGATGTGCGCGTCGCGGGCAACCGCGCCAGCGACCAGCGCATCCAGCTCCCCGGGGGGCAGGACGAGCCGCGGGACGGGCGCCAGCGCCGAGGGCGGCGCCGCGTTCATCAGGATCCCGAGGCCGTCGAGCAGCTGCTGTCGCCCTGCGCTCGCGACGCGCAGGGCCTCCTCCGAGCGGGTCTTCTCGAGCTCGGCGCGGAGCCGGTCCAGCTCGACGGCCGCGCCGAGGCCGCGCCGTTGCTCCGCGTCCGCGATTCGGGCGTCCGCCATGGCGATGGCGCGGCCGGCGGCCGCGATCAGGCGGTCGAGGCCCTGCGCCGTGTAGAAGAGCTCGGCCACCCGGTAAGCCAGCTCCCGGCGGATCGCGTCGCCCACCTTGGACTGCGCCTCCACGCCCACCGCCGCGGCGCGGCTGAGCTCGATGGGCGACCACGCGAACACGGTCTGCTCGAGGCTGAGCACCGTGCTGAGGGTGTCCTTCTTCTGGATCACCGTTGGGGCCGGCAGGAGCGCGTCATCGATCGGCGGCAAGCCGGGGAAGAGCCCTGCCAGGTCCTTCGCGAAGCTGCCGGTGTCGAAGACCGCCTCGTCCGAGTTGTGCGTATAGGTCCCCACGAGGCTCAGCTGCGGCATCCACGCGGTCTTGGCTCGGAACGCGGCCACCTCTGCCTGCCGCACGCGCTGGGCCAGGACGCTGAGGTCCTGGTTCTGAGCGATCGCCGCCGCGGTGGCGACCTCCAGGGTGAGCGGCTCGGAGCGCGCCGGGACCGGCACGAGGAGGAGCAGCGCGGCGGTGCCGATGCCCACGAGGCGACCGAGCCACCCGAAGAAGCGGCGCAGATAGTCGAACCAGAGGAACACGGCTGGGATCACCACGAGCGTCAGGATGGTGGAGGAGACCACGCCACCGATCACGGCCACGGCCATCGGC
The DNA here is from genome assembly GCA_005776725.1 of Pseudomonadota bacterium. Lineage (GTDB taxonomy): Bacteria > Myxococcota_A > UBA9042 > SXOO01. The sequence continues at coordinate 17,111 of SXOO01000137.1, forward strand.
GCCCGGAACTCGGAGCCCGCGCCCGTGGCCAGCGCCGTGGGCAGCATGCCGAGCACCATCGCCGCCGAGGTCATGATGATCGGACGGAAGCGCCGGCGTCCGGCGTCGAGCACCGCCTCCTTCGCGTTCATGCCGTCGCGCTGGTTCTGTAGCGCCGCGTCCACCAGGAGGATGCCGTTCTTCGTGACCAGCCCCATGAGCAGGATGATCCCGATGTTGGAGCCCATGCTCATCCCGGAGTCGGTCATGAAGAGCGCCACGAAGGCGCCCACGAACGCGAGCGGCAGAGACAACATGATGGTGAACGGGTGAATGAACGACTCGAACTGCGCAGCCAGGATGAGGAAGATGAAGACCACGCCCAGGCCCAGCGCGAGGCCGATCGCGTCGCCTGTCTCGCGCATCTGCTTCACCTGCCCGTCGAGGTGGTAGTAGCCGTCGGGGCCGAAGTCGAACGCCTTCAGCTGGGGCTCGAACTCCTCCATGATCTCACCGAGGGAGCGGCCGTTCGGCACGCCGGACACCACGATCTGGCGAGAGCGATCCTGCCGGTCGATCACCTGCGGCCCGGTGCCCGGGGTGGTCGTGACCAGCTCACGCAGGGGAACCGCGCCCTTGGGGGTCATCACGGGCAGCTTGCCCAAGGACTCGATGGAACGCCGCCCAGGCTCCGAGAGGCGGACCCGCACAGGCACCTCCTCGCTCTGGCCCTGCTTCTGCCGCAGGTTCCCCGCCAGCTCGCCTTCGAGGGCCGCGCGGAGCTCGCGACCGATCACGATCTTCAGGACGTTGAGTGAGGCTGCGCGGCGCTCGTCCACGTCGATGAGCTGCTCCGGCCGACCCGGCGTGTACTCCATGCGGATGTCGGAGAGGCCCGGGATCTGCCTCATGAGCTTCTCGATCGCGACCGCGTTGCGTTCGAGGCGGTCCATGTCGTTGCCGCGGATCTGCACCTGGAGCGGCGCGCCCTCTTGCAGACCCTCGACGAAGGCCGGTGGGGTGATCGTGACCTTGGCCTCCGGCACCAGCTTCGCCACCACATCACGGACGTCGTCCTGGATCTTGAAGAGCGTGACCGCGCGGCCGGCCTTGGGGGTGGTGACCACGCGCCACTCCGCCTTGTTCACCTCCGTGTTCGGCCCGAGCTTCGCGTAGAGCGTGACCATCTCGGGGTGCTTCAGCAGCTCTGCCTCCGCGTGCAGCAGCCGATCCCGGGTGTGCGCGAGAGAGCTGCCAGGGGGGAGCTCGATGTTCACCATGAACTGCGCGCGGTCTTCCGGTGCTACGAAGTCGGAGCCAATGAGCTTGGTGAGCTCGGTGGAGCCGACGAAGGCGGCGAGGCCCAGCGCCACGGTGAGCACGTGCCAGCGTGTGGCGAAGCGGAGGACGGCCGCGTAGGCCTCTTCGAAGAAGCTGTGGACCCACTCTCCGAAGCGCACCAGGAAGAAGCGGGGCTTCGTGTGGTCGACCTTCGTCGCCAGCTTGGCCGACAGCATCGGGTCGAGCGTGAACGCAACGAGGAGCGACAAGAGCACGGCGGCGGTAACGGTGAAGCCGAACTGCTTGAAGAACTGCCCCACGACCCCCTGCATGAAGGCCACCGGGATGAACACGGCGACCACGGTGAGCGTGGTGGCCAGCACGGCGAGCGCGATCTCCTGCGTCCCCTTCGAGGCGGCTACCTCCGGGTCCTCTCCGAGCTCGAGGTGTCGGAAGATGTTCTCCCGAACGACCACGGCGTCGTCGATGAGCAGCCCGATCGAGAGGCTGAGCCCCATCAGGGTCATCATGTTCAGCGTGTAGCCGAGCATATCGAGCACGAAGAACGTGCCCACCACGCTCACCGGCAGCGCGAGCGCCGAGATGAAGGTGGAGCGAAGGTCGAGCATGAACAGCAGGATGATCAGGATGGCCATGGCGCCACCGAACACGAGGTGCTCCTCGATCTGGTTCGTGTTCTCGAGGATGAACTCGCTCGTATCCATGATGAGGCGGGTCTCGTAGCCGGCCGGGAGCTGGTCCTTGATCTCGGCGAGCTTCTTGTCGACGGCGCGGGTCACGTCGACCGTGTTGGCCCCGGAGGCCTTCTGGATCTCGAAGGCGACCGCCGGCTTCGCGTTGGCGCGGATCTCCGTGCGCTGCTCGGCGTAGCCATCGGTGACCGTGGCGATCTCGGACAGCGGGATCTGGGTGCCCCTGGCCGTCGTGGCCACGATGGTGGCTGCGACCTCCTCGCGGGTGGCGAGGTCTCCCCGCAGGCGTAGCGCGATCTCTCGGGGGCCGTCCTCGTAATGTCCGGCGGGGATCACCACGTTCTCGGCGCGCAGGCGATCGATCACGGAGGTGAGCGGCAGGCCCAGCTTCTCGAGGCGATCCCGGTGGACGGCCACGTCGATCTCGCGCGTGGGGCCGCCCACCACGTTCACCGCGGCCACGCCGTCCACCCGCTCGAGCAGGGGTCGGAGCTGCTCGTCGGTGATGCGGCGCACGTCAGCGTCGGTGAGCCCGTTCGCGCCCGTGGCCACGTGGACCATGACCGGCGCGGCGGCCACGTCGACCCGGCGGATGATCGGCGCCTTCACGCCGTCGGGCAGGCGGATCCCCGCCACCTTCTCTCGGACGTCTGTGGCCGCCTCCTTGATGTCTGCCGAGAGCTTGAACATGACCACCACCGTGGACATGGACTCTCGGGAGAACGAGCGCACCGTATCGAGGCCCGTAACGCCGGCGACGGCGTCTTCGATGCGCTTGGAGACCTGCTGCTCGACCTCGGACGGTGACGCGCCCGGGTAGTAAGTGGTGACGGTGACCACCGGGAAGTTCACGTTGGGGAAGAGGTCAGTCCCGAGCGAGAAGAAGCTCATGACGCCGAGGACGGCGATCGCGAGCATGATCGTCAGCGTGAAGACCGGGCGTTTGATGGCGACGTCGGAGATCGTCACGGCTCAGGTCTTCTCCGGCGCCTCTGCCGGGAGTCGGTCGCCGGCCCGCCAGGCGGTCCCGGGCCGATCGACCACCCGATCGGTGACCCCGAGGCCGCCTCGGATGTAGAGCTGGCCATCGTCCGTCTCGAGCACCTGGAGCACCCTTCGCTCGAGCACCTGACCCGCTAACACCAGGACCGCCGGCACCTCTCCGGTGAGGAGCGCGGTGATCGGGAGCGAGAGCACCGGCGTCGGCTCGACGTCGATCTCGGCGTCGACCAGCGCGCCTGAGAACAGACCACCGGGGTTGTGGACCACGCCCTCGACCGGGACTCGATGTGTCTGGGGGTCGAGGCTGCCGAGGATCAGCGTGACCTTGCCGCGGCCGACCTTGGCGGCCTCGCTGGTGACCGTGATGCCGGCCCCGATGGCGATACGGACGGCGTCGCGTTCCGACAGGTGACCGGTGAACTTGAGCTTCTCCAGGGTCTCGATGCGGTAGAGCGGGACCCCGGGATTGGCGAGGAAGCCCACGCTGGTGGGCGCGAGCGTGAGCGTCCCGGCGATCGGCGCCGAGATCGTGGTCTCGGCCGCGAGGGCATCCACCGCTTCCGCGGCCGCCATGGCCTGGCTGATCGCCGCTGACGTCACGCTGGCCTGACCCTCCGCCAACTCGAGCTGCTGAGGGGTGCTGACGCCGGCATCGGTGAGCTTCTGGGTGCGCACGAGCGCGATGGATGCGGCGCGGCGCTGCGCCTTCGCCACCTTCATCGCAGCCCGCGCCTGCGCGGCCTGCACCGCGATCTCGCGGGTCTCGATCTCGGCCAGCAGGGCGCCTGCTTCGACCCGATCGCCGCGGCCGAAGTGGGTGCGCACGACGCGGCCCGGGATCTTGAACGCCAGGTCCACCGTGGCCTCGGGCGCCAGGGTGCCCGTGAGGTGGACGGAGCCCTGCCGAGTGGTGGCGACTGGCTTCACCAGCACCGGCGGGACGACCTCGGCGGCCTTCTTCGCCTTCTCCGCGGCCTCGACCTGCACGGACGCCAGCTCGCGCCGCTTCACCTGCACCTTCGCAGCCAACTCCATACCGAACACCACGCTGCCGCCCAGGACGGCCGTGCTGACGATCAGTGCCTTCCAATTCATACGGCCTCGGCCTCCTCGACCCGGAGGTCGGCGATGACTTGTTCCAGCGCCAGCGACATGGCCGCGGCCAGGTCGGGGGGATAAGCGCCCGAGGTGAAGAGGCGACGAACGGTGATGGAGACCGTCCGGAAGTCGTCTGGAACCGCCCTCTGAACCATCTGCCACATCACCATGAGCAGCGAGCCGGTCAGGACCAACGAGAGCGCGTTGGGATCGAGGCGGGGCCCGCAGCCGAGCTCCGCGTGCCGCTGAAACGCCGATGCGAAGTGGTCGAGCATGCCCTGGACAAGGGCGTTGCGGAGGCGCGCATGAAGCGGCGTGCCCACCGACCCCTCCATGATCATCCGGAAGACGTCGCGTTCGTCCCAGAGGAAGCGCATGAGCACGAGGTCGTGCTCGAGCTCACGGCGCAGCAGCTCGGCCGTGGGGAGGCGCTCGGTGCCGCAGGAGAGCTCGTCGGCGGTCCAGAGGCCGTGGACGAGGCCGTCGATGAAGCCGCGGGCCACCAGCTCGAATACCTCGTCCTTGCTCTGGAAGTGCAGGTAGAACGCCCCCTTGGACGCCCCAGCCCGGCGCGTGATGTCCTCGACGCGGGCCTTCTCGAGTCCCTGCTCGGCGAACTCGGCGCGCGCGGCGGCGATGAGGGCGTCGCGGAGGTTGGGGTTTGCTGGACGGGCCACTCGTGCCTCCTTCTGAGCGACGGGCCCCTTCGGGCACGGCGCGGGGCGCGGCTGAACCGCGGCTCCGAAGAGAGTGACCGGCGGGTCACTGACTCGCGGGTCAATATCTACCGGGCCCCGCCCAGAGGGGTCAAGTGGCTTCGCGCTGGTGCTCCGAAACTCGCTCGAGCGGGCGCTGCTGCGGCCGGCTCGATTCGTGGTCAGCCGCCGAGGAGGGCCCCCGGATCGGTTGTGGTTGGACCCGCCGCGGCGGTAGGGTCGGCCCCATGCTTTGCCTCCTTTCGTTGAGCCTGGCCATCTCGGCGGCCACCGCCGAGCTCCCCGCGAACGTCCGCTGGCTCCACCGCGGCACCGATCCGGCCTCGCTCCCCGATCGATTCAAGGCGGAGCTGTCGGCCGCGAAGGCCAAGCGCGAGGCGGTCATCGTGGTGTTCACCGCCGACTGGTGCACCCCCTGCAAGGCCATGAAGGAGCTGCTTGCAGGGAACCAGACGGTGCGCGCGGCCTCCCGGGGATCCCAGATCCTGTTCATCGACGTGGACGAGTGGCGCGGTCCGGCGCAAGCACTCATCCCGGGCGTGGACGCGGCGCAGCTCCCCACGGTGGTGCGTGTAGACGACCAGGGTCGGAGCCTGGTTCGCTGCTTCGGCACTGATCTGGGGCTGCTGTCGGCGAGCGCTACGGCGAAGAACCTGGTGCGCCTGGTGAAGGGCCTAGCCCCGGAGCGCCCGGACTACGACGCCGACAGCAAAGCGACCACTGCGCTCGCCGTGGAGGACAATGCGCGCCAGCAGGCGCTGGCCAAGTCACACCCGCTGACGGCGGCGAAGGTGGTCGCAAGAAACCCCGGGGTGGGAGGGCGCCCCGAGACGCGTTTTCGGCTCAGCCTCACACTGCAGAGCCATGACGCAATGCGCCGGTGGGTCGTGGTCCCGCGGGCGCTGGGCGCGCAAGTCCCGGAGGCGCCCGTCGTGGTGGCGTGGCGCGAGCGCCGCTTCGCCGAACACGTCCGCGCGACGCTCATCGAGGTCGACATCGCCGCTGGGTCGCCCGGAGCCCCCGGCTTCTGGATGATCCCGGTGTCTGGCTTCGGCCAGGCGACGCTGGGAGGGCTGGAAGTGGCCGGCCCGAAGGCGGGTGGGACGCTCGAGGTGTGGCACGCCGCCCTGGCCCAGATAGACGGCAAGCCCGTGGACTTCCAGAAGAAGCTGCCCTACCAGCTCAAGGTGGCCAACGCCGCCAACAGCGTGGTGATCTGGTCGGCTGCGAGCCCGAAGGCCCTGCAGCTTCGCGTGGGGACTCGCACGCCCATGGCGATCAAGTAGCCGGCCGGGAGGCCGGTGCGCCTAGATCGGCAGGGCCTTGTCGAGCTTGATGTCCAGGTCGTGGATGTTCTCGGCCAGGGTCCCGATGAGGATGCTGATGTCGATGAGCACCGAGACCGCAGTGCCCGGTCCAGGGATGAGGCCGGCGATGGTGGAGCCGAGCCCCGCCCAACGCTTCCAGTCTGTGGGATCCGACCAGATCGAGACGCCGTCCATGATGCCCACCACGATGGTGCCAACCACGGGCACCTTTCGACCGGCCATCTTGCCGAGGAGTTTGGCCTTGAGCTTCGTGGGGATGAGGCTCTGCAGGAAGTCGGCGATGGGCCCCACCAGCATCGTGGCCTCACCGGGGTGCGATTTCAGGGCGTCGACCAGCGACTTGCCTGCTGCCATCGCGTCTTTGGTGCCGTCTTTCCCGCCCTCGATGAAGCCGCCCATCATCTCGAAGCACGGCCCCAGCGCTTCGGCGCGGTCCAGGATGGGGAAGGAGTTGGCGATCGCGTCGAACTTGGGGATGCGCGAGCAGATCGTGTACATGCCCTTCACGAGGAAGGCGCGCACGCCCTTCGGGAACAGCCCCCAGCCCTTGCCGACCCCCTTGAACAGGTTGCCCACGGCCGGCCTGAGCGACGACTTCTTGAAGGCCTTGTATGACTTGTAGAAGAGGATGAGGGCCTCGATGCCGTCCGTCCTCTTCTTCAGAATCTCGAGGGCCGGCATGAAGTCGGCCTCGGGCACCTTCAGCGCCACGCACAGGAACTTCACGAACGCGGCAGGGAAGACGAACGCGGTGTCCTTGACGATGTCCGCGGTGAGCTCGTCCGGTTCGGCGTCTGGGTTGAAGGGCTTCTTCGGGTCCGTGCGGGGGGCGGGCGCCTTGAGGGAGCCGGTGGACGCGGTGGTGCCGCTCTTCGCGGTGGTCTTATTTTCCTGCTGCTTCTTCGCCTCGGCGGCCGCCGCACCCGCCTTGGGCGCGGCGGAAGGGATCGCGATCTTTGCGCCCGGTGACACTTTGTTCGGGTTCGGGAACTTCAGACGAAACGTCTGATTCTCCGGGGCGTTGTAGAGCGCCTGCCAACTCTCCAAGCCGTACGCCTTGGCGATACTGGAGAGCGACTCGCCTGCACGGACGGTGTGTTCAATCACGATCTGGACACTAGCCGGAAGCCGCCCTCAGCGAAAGAGCCCGCGAGGGTCCCAGGCCACACGACGGCGCTGAAGCACCTCGAGGCCCAGCCCATGCTGGCGTCGTTGGAACCGCTCGCCAGCAACCCCGACGCCGAACGCGCCACAAGCGAGGCCTCCCCCGTCCACACACGATGCCACCGCATCTTCGAGTACGTCGTCTGCGACCGCCCAAGCCTGCACGTCGCCGTGCGGCACCGGCGCGATCAGGTGAACCGTCCCGTACGGGTCGCCTACCGCGTAGAGCGACATACGGTGTTTGCCGAGCGCGCGCCGCGCTTCGAAGACCAGGGCATCGAGCCCGCCCGCGGCCGGCCGCGGACACACTCGGCTGAGGCTGGCGCCCGGGTGCCGCTCCTGGATCACGCGCGTGATCTCGCGCTCGAGGCCTGCAGGACCCTCGAGGCCCTGGGGCGCCTCGCCCTCCGGGGGAGCCAGAGTGAGCGGCAGCGACGGGCCCTCCGAGGTGTTCGGGTCGTCCAGGCGCCGGGCGACCACGGCCACGGTGCGAGGCAGCACCAGGAGGTCCTGGGACGCCCCCCATAGGCGCGCGGTCTGCGCATCGACCCAGGCGAAGCCGAGCACTGCGGGATCGGCGGCGAGCGTCTCCACGAGACCGTCGAGCAGTGAGTCGGGTGGTACCTCGATGGTGACGCGGTGGGGTGGAATCGGCTGAGGGCGGATCGCGACATCGGTGATCACCCCGAGCCGCCCCTCGGACCCGACCCAGTCGGCCAGGGGATCCGGCCAGAGCCCACCGGCGGCGTCGGAGCCGAGCCGCACCACCTCGCCGCCGCCGGTGACTACTCGGAGCCATGCGACGTGGGCGCGAATGTCACCGAAGCGCCGGGCGAAGGGCCCAGCGGCCCCCGAGGCCACCAGCCCGCCGACCGTGGCCGTGGCAGGTGGTCCCCAGGGACGAGAGGGGAGCCAGTATCCGGCTGAGTGGAGGAGGCGGTCGAGCGCCTCGACGCGGACTCCCGCTCCCGCGTGCACGAGGGGCGCGCGCCCACCAGGCTGGGGCGTTGCCGTCACGAGCTCGAGCGTGTCGAGGCGCGTGAGGTCGAGGACCACGCCGCCTCGGCGCGCGAGCGCCCCCCCGGCGCGCCCTGAGCCCCCGCCGCGCACGGTGAGGGGACCGCCTAGCTCCACAGCGGCGAGCACATCCTCGACGCTCTCGGGGAACACGACGGCGTCAGGGAGGCTGCCCTCGCAAGCGGAGCCGTCGGTGCGGTAGCGGGCGAGCTCCGCCGGGTCGGTCTGCAACTGACCGTCGAACCGAGCCAGCCATGCGGCGTGGGTCACTGGAGCTCGAGACCTAGGCTGCGAACCGCGAAGTTGCGCCACGTGGGCTTCGCCGGATCGATCGCCAGGGCACGGCGGATGGCAGCCTCCGCCTCAGCGCGCTCGCCCAGTCGGTGACAGAGCTCGGCCATGAGGTAGTGCGCTGCACCGAGCTTCGGGTCCAAAGCCAGTGCGGCCTCGATGGCGGCCCGGGCTGCCGCCCCGGGCGTCTCGGACGGCGGCGCGGCGACCCGGACGTACACGGTCGCTCTGGCGACGGCGGCCTCGGTGCTCTTGGGCTCGGCTGCGACCCAGGCGTCCAGCGCCGACACAGCCTGGGCGACTTGGCCCGCCATGGCCAGGGACTGCGCGTGCCAGTAGCGGAACTCGCCGGCACCCTCGGTCCCCTGAGTGAGCGTGACCAGCCGAGCGAAGATGCGCGCTCCGGCCTCACCGTCACGGCGGACTCGGGTGTGATAGCGGCCCAGGACCCGACCCGCGTCCACGCCGTGAGGCCCGCCGGAGGCGAGCGCCGCGGTGAGGATGGGGAGCGCCCGTTCGGTGGCGCCGCGAACGAGCAGGCCCTCCGCGAGCTGGACGCGGCGCGCCGGGTCCTCACCCTCGCGCTCGAGCGCGGCTTCGAGGTCTCGCACCGTGAGGCGCCGTGCCTTCGCTTCGGCGACTTGAGCGAGCCACGCGGCCTTTCCTTCGTAGCCCTCTACTCGAGCAGTCTCGACGCCGTCGGCATCTAGGAGCAGTAGGGTCGGATATGACAGGACGGTGTACCGGGCCACGGCGCGCTGCCCGGCGGGCGAGTCCGCGTCTATGGCAACGGCGACGTTCCCCTCGGCGACCGCCTGCCCCTCGGGCTGGGTGAGCACTTCTGCCGCCAGCACGTTGCACGGGCCACACCAAGCGGCGTGGACGAAGACCAGCACCGGTAGGCCCCCGGTGTCCGCCAACGCGCCCTCTAGGGACTCAGCGCGGAAGGGACCCTCGTGGGAAATGAGGAGAGCAGTGAGAGCCGACAGCAAGGAACCTCCGGCGTGAAGCGTCCGAGCATACGTCGCGCCCCACGGAATCCCCAGAGAGTTGGTCGCAGCGCGGCGGTGTGCTGTACTCCAAGCGTGCCCACCATCGTGCTTAGCAATCGCGTGCTCACCGCCGCCGGTGTGTTCGCGCCGGCCGCCCTCGTGATCGAGGGCGGGGTGATCACAGACATCCTCCCGCAGGACGTTGCTCGCAGCGCCTGGCCGCAAGCGCCGGTGGACGACCTGGGCGACCACTGGCTCACGCCCGCGATGGTCGATGGCCACACGCACGTCGCGCTCCACGCGCTCAGGGGCGTGCTCAGCGGTGACAGCACTCGCGGCAACGTGGTCGAAGACCTCTTCTATCGGTTCGAGAGCGGCCTCGACGCGGCCGAGGTGCGCGCCTTCGCCAGGATGGGCGCTTGGGAGGCGCTGCTCCACGGGACCGGGTGTGTCTTCGATCACTACTTCCACGCGCCCGCGGTCGCGGAGGCGCTGGTCGAGGTGGGGCTCACCGGGGTTGTCGCGCCGACACTGCAGGATCTCGGCGGGCCCTTCGCCCACGCCTCCGACGAGGGGCTGGCGGACGTGGAGCGCCTCGACTCCCCGAGCTGGGCCGAACGCGGGATCGTTGCAGCTCTCGGGCCCCACGCCATGGACACCGTCAGCCGCGAGCTCTGGCGGCAAATCGCCGACGTGGCACAGCGGCGCGAGCTCCCGGTACACGTGCACGTGGCGCAGTCGCTCGAAGAGGTGCAGCGGGTCAGCGGGCGCCACGGGCACAGCCCTGTGCAGGAGCTCTTGGCCACCGGCGTGCTGGACGCCGCGCCGCGCGCGCTGCTCGTACACATGATCTACGCAGACGGCGCCGATCTCGCGGCGCTCCGCGGGGGGCGCGCGCTCCTCGGCCACTGCCCACACTCGGCGTTCGTCTTAGGCCATCCAGCGCGGGTCGACCGGTGGCGGGACCTGCCATGGCTCGTCGGCTCGGACTGCGCGGCTTCGAACGACGCGATGGACGTCCGGGGTGAGCTGCGGGTGGTCCATGGGCTTGCCGCGTGGGCCAGCGCGGGCAGCGCCGCCTATACGCGCTTCGCGGGTGGTGACTCCCTTGGGGGGGGCGAGGCGTGGCGGGAGCGCGGACGAATCCGCGCTGCCGCACCGGAGCTGCTCGAGCCGGCGTCGCTGCTGGGCAGGGTCACCACCACGCCGGGCACGTTCCACCCACGGCAGCTCACGGGGACGCTCGCCCCCGGCGCCTTGGCCAACCTCGCGGTGTGGGACGCCGAGCATCCGGTGTTCTGGCCGGCGCTCGACCCGCTCCGCGCCATCGTGCTGGGCAACGCGTCCGCCGCGCTCTTACACGTCATGACGCGCGGCGAGTGGCGAGGAGAACGCGGCCGCTTCGCCCAGAGCCTCCGCCGGAGCGAGCTCTATCGCGCGCACCGCGAGGAGGCCTCTCAGCGGCTACATCAACGCCTTCAGCGGCTGGGGCTCCAGCTTGCCCCGCTGGGTCAGGGCTGATAGAAGCGCGGGCCGTGGCCGATAAACCCACTATTCGAGTCGTGGCTTCCGTCATCGAACGCGACGGCAAGTACCTGATCACCCAGCGACGGCAGACCGCCATGATGCCGCTCCTGTGGGAGTTCCCCGGTGGCCGCGTCAGCGGCGGCGAAACCGACGCTGTGGCATTGGCGCGCTGTCTGGCCGACCGCATGGCGATCGCCGTACACATCGGCGAGGAGCTCCTCGGGGTGGTCAAGGAGTACGAGGGGTACGTGATCGACTTCCACGTCTACCTCTGCGAGCTCCTCTCGGACGAGGTCCGGCGAATCCGGATCCAAGACTATCGGTGGGTCTCCAGCGACGAGCTCGAGGACTTCCCCTTTCCCGCCGCCGACCAGGAGACGGTGGAGGCGCTGCTCCGGGGCGAGGACTAACGCGGTGGACAAGCCCAAGCGCGAAGGGGATCCGCTGCACGGACTCTGGCACTGGACGGATCACCCGGCTGCCCGCATCGGGATCGCGATCGCGATCATGGCGGCATGCCTCATCGTCTTTCCCCTGCTGGCACAGGTCACTTTCTGAACCGTCGCAGGGTCGTGTTGGCTTCCACGTCGAAGTACCGACGCGAGCTCATGGAGCGGCTGCGGATCCCGTTCGATGTCCGAGCACCCATCGGCGTGGACGAGCGGGCCGTGGTGCTGCCGCCGCGAGAGCTGGCGATCGAGCTGGCGTACCTGAAAGCCGCGTCCGTCGCACGCGTAGAGCCGGACGCGATCGTGATCGGCTCAGACCAGACCGCAGAGCTCGACGGGGTGCTGGTGACCAAACCGGAGACCGCGGAGAATGCGATCGAGCAGCTCCGGCGGCTACGAGGCGGCGCGCATGATCTGTACACGGGCGTCGTGATCCTCGACACGCGCACCGGTGCGCGCCGGGACCACCTCGACGTCCATCGCCTGCGCTTTCGCGATCTCACCGACGCCGAGATCGAGGCCTACGTGCGGCTCGACAACCCCACGGACTGTCTCGGTGCCTGCAAGATCGAGTCGCTGGGGATCGCGCTGATGGACGCCATCGAAGGCAACGACTTCACGGCGATCACGGGCCTGCCACTCATGGCGGTGAGCGCGATCCTACGGGAGCTTGGCGCGCCGGTGCTGGCCGAGTCGTGAGCCACACGGCGGCGACCAGCAGGGTTGCCTCCACCACGAACGTCCCGCCGTAGCTCTGCGCCGTGGAGGCGCCCAGCGCGGTCCCGAGCGAGACCAGCGCCCCGCCGAGGAGGCCGCCGAGCGCCATCGCGAAGCCGCCTACCGCGCCCCAGGCGCCCATGATGACTCCTGCGGTGCCAGGCGCGGCGAGGCGCGTGAATCGGTGAGAGATCGCGGTGTTGTAGAGGCCCTTCGCCGCGCCGAGCACGAAGACCACCACCATCGCCACCGCGGGGCTGCCGAGCGCGGACGCCGCGCCGAGAGCGGCTAGCGCGGCCGCCCCAATCGCCACAGAGACCGTGAGCAGGCGCTCCGTGGGGAAGACCTCGAGGAGGACCCCGAGCCCCTGGGCCGCCACCATCGACAGCATCATGCCGGCGCCGAAGCAGACGTTGAAAGACGCGGTGGTGGCGCTGAGGGGGAGACCGAGGACCTCCGCCCCGAAGGGCTCGAGGATGAGGTCCTGCATGAAGAAGCCGGCATCGCTCACCGCCAGGAGGACCAGAGTGCCGCGCACGGCCGGGTCCGCCAGCGCCGCACGAAACCCGACGAAGCTGGACGCCAACGGCGCCTCGCGCTCGCCCCGAGGCTCCAACCCCCACACCCCCACAGCGGTGACCAGGATGACGCCGACCACCGAGAGCCAGAGGGCGCTCCAGAGCGACGGCGCATGTGCGGCTGCGGGCCCGGCTGGTACGTCTCGGAGGAGCGCGGCGTAGATCAGGCCAGCCAGGATGAAGCCGATGGTGCTCATCACCCAGACCCAGCTGACGTGGCGGCCGCGGGTCTCATGGTCCAGGTTGCGGTCCACGATCAACGCGTTGACGAGCAGGTTGGCGGCCTTGAGCCCGAAGCCGGTAACCGCGACCGACACGCCCGCCGCCACGAGGCCCAGGGCGGAGTCGAGGTGGGGGACCAGGAGGGGCAGCGCCAGGAGGGGCAGCACTGCGAGCGAAGTGAACACGACGATATACGGCGTGCGCTTGCGGCCGAACAACGGCGCGCGGTCCGAGAGCCAGCCCGAGAACAGGGAGAGCGGGCTCGACAGGTTCTGGCACGCGAGCACAAGCGCACCGACCAGCGGCGCGACACCAAGATCTGCGATGACCAGGCGGTTCAGGACCCCCGTCGTGAGGACGACCACGAACGACGCGGCGAACCGTACGAGCGAGAGCCGTAGGAGCTCGAGCGAGGTCACTCAGCGAAGCGGAGTGATCTGGACCTGGAGGTTCCGGAGCTCCCCGATCGCGACCAACATGACGCCGATGAAGTCTGCGACCACTGAGGCCGCGGTGCCGAAGCCCGGAATGAGGCCCGCGAAGGTGCTGCCGAGCCCCGCGTACTTCGAGGCAAGGAGATAGTTGTGGCCTGGGTTCGCCTTCGGGTCGTCATCCTCGAGGTGGGCGCTGACGATCTCCACGATGTCTGAGACCGCCATGATGGCGGTGCCTACCACCGGCACCTTGCGCGCGCCGGCCTTGGCGAGCAGCTTCGCCCGCATGTGAACCGGGATGAGGCCCACCGCGAAGGCCATGAGATCAGGCGCGATCCGGGTGGCGGTGTGTTTGTTGCGGGACAGGTGGTGAACGATGTTCTTGAAGTCCGCGGCAGCGCCCTCGGGAGAGAGGGAGACGATCGACGCGAGGAAGGCGAGCAGGTCGGGGAGCGCGCCCATCTGCTCGAACTCCCGAACGATGTGAGCGAGCGGCCGGAGCTTGTCGACGCGTCCGATGATCCCGGCAACGGACTGCACTGCGGCATGGCGAGCGCTGGCAGGGATGAAGTTCCAGAACTTCGAGAGGCCCTTCAGCGTGTCGCACATGCACTGGACCGGCGCGCCACCCGTGGTCCACCCGCGCCACGCGCGGTAGAGGAGGCAGACGCCTTCCGCCGCGTCGGCAGTATTCACGGCCTTTCGAATCAGTCCGTCGCCCGACTGCAGCGTGTCAGCCGCGCGGTGAACGATCGCGCTGGAGCGGCCCCGCATGCGATCGGCCTGAGCACGCGCCATCTCCGCGGCCTCGACGGCCTCATTGAGCTGGAAGCGGCGCGCCCCGCAGATCTCGCCCAGGAAGTTGAGGAACGCATCGGGGTACGTGGCGCGCCCAGAGAGCACTTCGCCTGCAGTGAGCTGATCTGGAACCGCGCGGTTGGCAGCCGCCGCCGTATCAGTGACGGCTTTGAAGACGACCGCGTTGCCGCGGGTGGAGACCGCGCCCACGGGGGGCCTGATCGCCTTCGGCACCCCTTTGGACGGGCGCGTGATCGCCGCCTCTTTGGCGCTCGGGGTCTTTTGTTCAGGGATGTACAGCCGGTCGCCGGGCTGGATGCGATTCGGGTCCGGTCGTAGCTTTCGGAACTCCGAGTTCTCCGGAGCGTTGTAGAGCGTGCCCCAAGAGGAGACGCCGTGTCGCCTCGCGATGCGCGAGAGGCTGTCTCCAGATTGAACGACGTATTCCACGGAACCTCCGAGCCTCGGGAGCGTAACATGGCCGGATGGAGCCTTCCATCCTGCTGGACGACGGTGACCTCATCGCGGTCGACAAGCCCGCGGGCGCCGTCGTACATCCTTCCCCCGAGCATCGGGACGCAGGGCTCGTGCTGCTGCATTGGCTACGAGAGCGCGCCGGACACGTCTCTCCAGTCCACCGCCTCGACCGCCCGACGTCTGGGATCGTGTTGTTTGCACGAAGCTCGGAGCGGATCCGAGAAGCGCAGGCCGCTCTGGAGTCGGGCAGGAAGAGCTACTACGCCGCCGTAAGGAGGGTGCCGCCGGAGTCTGGAGTGATGGAGCGGCCCCTTCACCACCTCGAGTCCGGTGCGCAGCAGGAGGCCGTGACCCACTTCGAACGGCTGGGGACGCTCGACCTCGGCGGCGCCTTCGGCCTGGCCGCGCTGCTGAGGGTGAACCCGGAGACCGGTCGCCGCCATCAGATCAGGCGGCACTTCGCGCACGAAGCGCACCACCTGCTCTTGGACACGCAGTACGGAAAGGGGGCCTTGAACCGCCACTGCAGAGAGCAGCTGGGACTTTCGCGGCTCTTCCTACATCTCGCTGAGGTTGCGCTGGCGGGAGGACCGACGATCTGCTCCCGGCTGCCGGAAGACCTACGAGCGTTCCTCAGCCGGACGGGGGGCCAAGCGCCTGACTAACGACGGGTGGTGAGGCTGACCAAGACTGCCTTGATATCGTCGCGGTCCGCGAAGACCTCCTCCACGGCCGGGGAGGACTCGAGGATCCGCTCGATGTCGCGAACCAAGGCCTTGGGGCTTGTGGCGTCGACCATGGTCTTGGCGATCACCTCGGCGAGCGCAACCTCCGAGCCCGGGACCATCTCGAGGAGGCCGTTCTTTGTGAGCGTGTCGAGCAGCTCTCGAGCGACCCGCGGAGCCTCGCGTTCGAGCTCGCTCTCCGGCGGGAGACGCGGCGTGATGAATGCCGTAGCCGCCGCGGAGATGCCGCGCGCTGCCGCGCCGATGGCGTGGAGCGTGGAGTCGTCTGCGCCCTCGAGGACCTGATCGAGACCGAAGTCCAGGTCATCCGCCGCGGGCTCGAAGAGGTCCTTGAAGCGCAGCTCCAGGAGAAGCGTGGCAGCGGTCTTCTTGTCGAGGTGCGTCGTGAAGAGGTCGATCGCTGCGACCCGCCCCGCGCTGCGCATGAGCTTCCGCGCGTCTTTGGCGACGCGCTGGGCCACCCCGGCGTCTCCGATGGCCTCGAGCACGATCAAGACGTCCTCGAGGATCTCGGGGCGAGTAACGTAAGCCTCGAGGACGAGGTCGACGCAGCTCTTGTGTTTCCGTCGGGCGAGCGCGTCGGCTGCGTGGCTGACGACGGCACCTTCGGGTGCATCGAGGAGCAGCTGGGCCAGGGCGCGGGTGGCGTGACGACCCTTGAGCGCGCCCAGGGTCTCGACCATTCGCACCGCTTTGGCGGTGTCCTCGAGGTTGACGGAGGCGACGAGCGCCTGACAGGCTTCCGGAGTATCGTCCACGACCCCTCCGAGGCGCATCGCGCCGTGTTAAACGACAAAAGCGAGGCGAGCTCGCTTCTGTTGGCTCCCATGCGTTGCGGAGCGTTTCCTTACTTGGCGGGGTGGACGGGACTCGAACCCGCGGCCTCCGGCGTGACA
>SXOO01000138.1 GCA_005776725.1 Pseudomonadota bacterium
CGCTCCTCCTCGCCCACGTAGTCGAACCGGCTGCCGTCGGGAAAGTCCACCCGGTAGAAGGGGTCGACGGGGAGCAGCTCGAAGTAATCGCTGGCGCGCCGACCCACCAGCGACCAAAGCTCGTCGAACAGATAAGGCGCCGTAATCACGGTGGGCCCTGCGTCGAACGTGAAGCCGTCCCGATGCCACACCGCGGCGCGGCCCCCGAGCTGCTCTGTGGCCTCCACCAAGGTGACGCGGTAGCCCTTGGCCACCAGACGAACGGCGCTCGCGAGGCCGCCAAAGCCCGCACCAACAACGACGGCATGGGGTTTCATGAGAGGCAACGCTCCGCGGCGACCGCCAGGGCGCCCGTGTGTCCAGGAGAGGGCGCGACAGCCGCGACGGCCGTGTCGTTTGGGGCGACCGCGTGCCCCAGCCCGCCAGGCAGCGCGGCGAGCAGCTGATCCGCCACCGCGAGCAGCACGTCTCGAACCGCAGGATCGGAGACCGCGATGGCCGAGCGCTGGTGGACCGCCTCGAGCGCCGCGTGCGCGGCGGCGCCGCTCGCCATGAACGCCAACGCGGCGCGCTCGACGTCGTGCGCCGAGGTCTGCTCGCGCGGCTTCCGCAGCACCGCTGTGAGCCACGAGCGATCGTGGGGGCGCCGGTCGAGGTGCAGAGCCACCAGAGCGCTGACCTTGCCTTCCTTGATGTCGTTGCCCTGCGCGTCCCGGCCCTTGTCCCCGTAGAGGTCGATGAGGTCGTCCGCGATCTGGTACAGCACGCCCAGCGGGAGCGCAGCGTCTCCCAGAGCCTCGGCGTGCGTGGGCGAGGCGCCCGCGACGAGCGCCGCCATCTCCACCGGGAGCGCGAAGAAGTGGCCAGTCTTCCCGATCGCGGCTCGCAGGTAGAGGGCCATGGAGGGGACGATGTCGGCGTGGTGGCTGAGTGCCAGCTCCAAGGCTTGCCCACCCACCGTCGCGGCCGAGCGGCGCATCGCGGCGCGCGCCAGGGACCAGGAGAGCGCTGGGTCGTACTCGGGGCAGTCCACCGCAGCCACCGACACCATCATCAGGAGATCGCCGGCGTTGATCGCCTGGGCGACCCCGTGGGTGGCCCACACCGTGGGATGGCCGCGACGCACCGTGTCGCCGTCCTGGACGTCGTCATGGATGAGGCTCGCGTTGTGCAGCAGCTCCGCCGCGGCAGCGGCCGAGACCAGCCGCCCCTCCGGAGCGGCCAAGGCTGTCCCGACCTCGCGAACGATGCGGGCCCTGATCCCTTTACCGCCAAGGAGCAACGGCTCCAGGGCGATCGACGCTAGGGGACCCTCCACGGCAGCCCGCACGACGGCCTGACTGCGCTCGGAGACTCTGCCGAGGAACGTCATGCGGCTTGCTCCATCAAGTTGTCGAACACCCCACGGAGCGCTCCGAGCGGGTCGCGGACTGCGGCGCGCTGAAGCTCCAACCGCGTTCGCCAGCCGGCCCGGCGAAAGAGAGCCCACATGGCGCGCCGGAGATCATTCGTACTCAGGGTGCGCGCCAGGTACCCCACTGCGTCCTCGGTCGTTAGGCCGAAGAAGGCGTCGAAGAAGGCGACCAGGGAGGCGGAGTCCATTGAACGCACGGCTCCGGCGCCGAACCGGTAGAGCGCGTGCGCGGCGAGCGCCTCGTCCGGCCAGACAGAGGCCGAGAGCGGCGCTGCGCGTCCATCGACTGTGGACTGGATCGCGTCTGCGAGCGGCTCGGCGCGGCGCCAGGACAGCCCCAGCTGATAGCCCGTGGCCGGGTGTGTGAAGCCCGCGGCGGCGCCGAAGGTGACCACGCGATCTCGGAGCGCGGGCGGCACCGGACGGGCCACTGAGTCCATGGGGATGCGACAGCGCTCCACGCGGTGCACCTCAGAGACGCGAACCCCGTATCCAGCGAGCCGCGCGCGGAGACGCGCCTCGAGTTGCGGGAGCACCGCCTCCGACTCTGGCCCCATGAGCACCGTCTCCTCAAACAGCACTCGACGCTCCGTGAACGGGAGCACGTAACAGAACGTAGGTGACATCGCCCCCTCCCGCGCTCCGGCGGAGCTCGGACGCGGCTGCCGGCTGAACGCCGGGCGGAAGTCCATCAACCAGGGGCCGCGGGTCCACGGAGCCTCGAGGCTCACGTCCAGTCCCACCGCCGATTGCCAGTAGCGCCCCGGTAACGCCCCCCGCGCGTCCACCACTACCGCCGCGCCAATGACGTCCGGGGCACCCAGCCGTGGGCGAAGCCGTGCCGCGACGCCGTCGTCCGAGTGGCTCAGGCCCTCGACGTGACCCGCGACCAGGCTCCCCTGGAGGCTTTCGAGGAGATCGGCCTGCATGGTGGGCACGTCGACCGCCAGGTAGGGCGCGGCGAGGGTCGTGGCCGTCGTCCCCGCCACGCGCATTCCGGGCCAGCGGCCGCGCACCCATGTGGACGGGATACCGGGGAGCTCCTGCTCCCAGGCCGACAGCTGTTTGTCCCAGGGTGCGGCCGGCTCCGGCGCGATCACGCGCACGTCCAGACCGCGACGGTGGCACGCAGCCGCGGCCAACAAGCCCGCAGGTCCGGCCCCGAGCACCAGAACGTCTGCACGATGAGGGTGACTGTTTTCGCTCATGTTCCCGAGATGCGGTCAGTCGCCAGGAGGTGCGCGCGATGTGTGATCAGCGGTACCACGCTGCGACATGAGCAGCCGCCGACGACGATGACGTTCATGCTGGGGCCGGGACAGCAGAGCTCCCCGGCCCGGTTCACCTCCGCGCTCGCGCGCTCCGGTGACTTCGCAGGACTGAGGGCACGCGTCGGTTGGGCGCCGAAGCCCGCGGAGCCGGATATGCACGCCGCCGCGCACCTCTGAGGCGCGGCGCGCATCTAGCGACGTATGTTGTCCCTCGATCTCTGCGCCCCTCGCGATCTCGAAGCAACGCTGGACGCGCGAGGCGGGTTCCTCTGGTGGTACCTCGAGCTGATGAGCCCCAGCGGCAACGGCCTCGTGCTCATCTGGTCCTTCGGGCTGCCCTTTCTTCCCGGCCTCGCGTCGGCTGCGCGCCGGGGCCAGGCGTCCAGCCCACGAAGCCGCCCCAGCCTCAACGTGGTGGTTTACGAGAACGGCCATCAGGTCGCCTACGCGTTGCGGGAGTTCTCGGCGAGCGAGGTCGAGTGGAACGGCGGGGGGGCGTGGCGATTCGGCTCGAGCCAGATCACCGCGTCGGAACGAGAGGTCAGGGCGTCCTTCGACATAGACCTCCCGAGCGAGACACGCCTCACCGGCCGGGTCCAGGTTCAGGGCCACGCGCCGCCGCTGCCGGCAGGACGGCCACCCGCAGCCCTCGGCCCGTCGCTTCATCAGTGGACGCCCCTCCTGACCGGCGCGCAGGGCACGGCGGTCGTGTCCGTCGGGGGGCGCCAGTGGGCGATCGCCGGCCACGGCTACCACGATCGCAACCGCAGCCCCCTGCCCCTGCACACGCTCGGGCTCGAACGATGGCTCTGGGCCCATGCCCGGCATGGCGACGAGGACCGGATCGCCTACGCGCTCTGGCCCCGGAGCGGCGCCCCGGTGGCGCTCGGTCTCTCGGTCACGCCCGAGAGCAGCCGCTGGGTTGACGTGTCCCTGGAGGCCCGCCGTGAACATCACCACCTCTACGGGATGCGCACCTTCGAGCGGGTCAGTTGGAATCAGCGCGGCGTGCCCTGGCTGGCCCTGAACCTGGATCGGTGCGTTGACGCCGGCCCGTTCTACCTGCGGTACCTGGACGCCGGCGGCAGCTGCGAGCTCATCGAGCCCGACCGCATCGACAGGAACCGCCACCGCCCCCTCGTGGAGATGCGCGTGACTCGCCCCGGGAAAGCACCGTCACTGTGGGCCCCGCTCTTCCAGGGAGCGCTGGATCGCCGACCGGAGCGGCTCGGAGCGTACTGGCGGGCCAAGCTCGTCGCGCGCCTCGGCCACCTGCTCCGGGGCGCACCTCGCTGATGGGCGGCGCTCCCATGCAGCCGGGAACAGACCACCCAACACCAAGGCACGCGACCCACCCGAATCGCGACCCGCGCCGGGCCGACCGGGCGCTCGTGATCGGCGCCGGCTTCGGCGGGCTGTCGGCGGCGCTGGCCCTCGCCGGCGCGGGATACCGCGTCACCGTGCTGGAGGCCGGTCCTCGCGTCGGCGGCAAGGCGGATAGTCCGACGGGCGAGTACGACACGGGGCCGAGCCTCCTGACGCTCCCCGACGTGCTCGAGTCCGTCTTCCGCGCCGCCGGCTGCCGCCTGGACGAGCGCGTCACCGTGCGACGGCTGTCGCCCGCGACCCAGCACCGCTTCTCGGATGGCGTCGTGCTCACGCTCGGCGGTGAGGCGGAGGTCCGCGACGCCCTCGGCGTGCAGGCGGCGTGGGACTACCGGCGCCTCTTGGACCACAGCAGGCGGATCTGGGAGGCGGCGGCGCCAGCGTTCGTCTACGGGGACGCCCCGGGGCTGCGACAGCTCGCGCGCGACCCGCTGGGCTCCCTCCGCTCGCTCGCCGCGATCGATGGGACGCGGAGCCTCGCCACCGCCGTGGCGTCCCTCACCCGATCGCCTCACCTGCGCGCGGTGTTCAACCGGTTCGCGACCTACAGCGGCTCCGATCCGCGTGTGGCGCCCGCCACGCTCCTCTGCGTGGCGTGGGTGGAGCTGGGCCTCGGCGCCTACGGGGTGGTCGGAGGGCTGCACGCCGTGGCGAAGGCCATGGCCACACGGCTCGCCGAGCTGGGAGGAGAGGTGCACACGGGCTGCCGTGTGGAGCGCGTCGTGATGGAGCGCGGGCGCGTCGCGGGCGTCGAGGCGGGCGGGACGCATCACCGCGCCGACGTGGTGGTCTCGAACGCCGACACGCGGCACCTCTTCGACACCTTGGCCCCGCGCGGGGGCCTCAGGGCCGCGCTGGCGAGTCGCTCTCGGGCGAGCGTGCCGTCGATGTCCGGGTGGAACGCCGTGGCCCCGGGCGCCATGGGAGTGCCTCATACAGTGCTCTACCCGGAGACGCGACGCGGGGAGAGCATCGACGAAGCGTACCTCGATGAGTTCGCCGCGATCTTCGACCGGCGCGCGGTTCGGCGGTCGCCCACCGTCTACGTCTGCGATCAAGCCGCCGCGCACGCCGCGGCCCCGCACCTGTTCTTCATGGTCAACGCGCCTGACGCGGCGCAGTGGCGCGAGGGGCCCGAGGCGATGGAGCGAATCGAACACGACGCACTCGACCGTGCGCGGTCCCACGGCGCCCGGATCGACGGGCCGCCGATGTTCCGACGAAGCCCCGCCCAGCTCGCCGAGCGTTTCTCGGGCTCCGATGGGGCCCTGTACGGTGCGGCGTCCAACTCCCGGGTCTCGGCGTTCCTGCGCCCACCCAACCGGCTGCCCGACTTCCCCGGCCTCTACGTCGCGTCGGGCACGGCGCACCCGGGAGGCGGCGTGCCGCTCGCTGCGCTGTCTGGTCTCGCCGCGGCGCGTGCGGCGCTCGAGGACGCTCGGCCCTCTAGGGCGGCAATTCGCTCGGCGTAGGCGAGGTCGTCACGCCAAAGGCGCTGGGCCGAGGCCATCATGAGGGGCCGAATGAGGGGAGACAGGGCCCGGGCCCACCGGAAGCCGGGCCGCTCGGACACCGCGAAGGTCGCCTCGACCACCGCGCTTCGGCCGGCATCGAGGGGCGTCGCGTGGGTCTCCACCAGGGATCCTGTGCCCTCGCCCTCCACGATGTGCATCGCGACACACCGCGCGGAGGGCGCGGTGAACTCCGCCACCACCTCCACGACGATTGGGCCCGCGACGCGGTAGCCCACGTGGAGGCGAAGGCGGTCGTCGTCCGCGGCCACCACGCTGAGGTCGACGAACGCATAGGGGTGGAAGTGCGCGCCGTGCCACGGGTCGAGGCGGTTCGCCATGACGTGCCTGGGTTCGCACCTGGCCTCGCCGCGAACCACGGCGACCATCGCCCCGGGTGGGCGGGCCGGCAGGACGGGCAGCTCGCGCACCGGTGAGCTGTCGGGGATCTCGACCCAGAACAACACGCCGTCGTCGTGGTGCCTCAAGTGCCGGAAGGCGCGGTGGGCCCGGCCATCGTCGAGCGCGAGCCCGTGCCAGGGGCAGACGAGGCATCCGTCACGCACCACCGCACCGGCGAGGGACGCCCCCATGTGCGGACAGGCGCCGGGAGCCGCGTGGAGGCCACGCTCATCGCGCCACACCACGATCTCTCGCCCGGCGACCACCAGGCCACGCGGGACCGCCCCAATCCGATGTCGATCGTCCACCGCGAACCACCGACCCGCCGAGCGGGCCTCGGCCGCGCGGCTCGCGCTGGCGATCCGCGCCGGGTTTGCGGCTACCCAGTCAGGTACCTGAACCCGAGGCACCGCCAGGGAAGCCGGCCGGACGCCGATGGGGATCCTGATGTCACGGGCCCATCCGGCAACGGTGTCCAGAGCGCGCGTCACGCGAGCCTCGCGAGCAGGCCGTGTGCGCCGCTGAGGACGCCCCGATCCGGCACGAAGCGGAGCGGGTGCTCGGGCAACCCCGAGGCGGCGAGGATCTGGTTCGCCGCCACGAAGCCGGAGGTGGCGGCGCCCTCCATGAGCGCCACGGGGTGCGGGAGCTTCACGAAGTCGCCGGCCAGGCGCACGCGCGGGCGGGTCGTCTCCGTCCTCGGGCGGCGGGCCGCGCTCCCAGGCTCGAAGGCCGGGCAATCCGCCGCCATCAGCCAGCGATCCTCCACCACCGCCGCGTCGCGCGTCTCGGGGTAGAGGGTGTGCAGCGTCTCCAGGAGCTCGGCCTTGAGCGCCGCCACGTCGACCGCCGGCTCCAGCGCGTACGCGTGAAGCTCCACGACCGAGCCGCGCCAGTACTCGCGGGCCTCGTCCTGGTAGCGCTCCAAGACCGAGATGTTGTCGAGGCGACCGAGCCCACCCACGGCCGCGAACGGCGCGCGCGAGGGCAGCACATGGCGGTCGAGCCAGAGCCGCCAGACCGCGAACGCCGCGGTTGGTGCCACGTCCGTCGCGCGCAACACCGGCCCAAACGCGGGGTCCGAGCGCGCCGCGAGCCCCGCCAAGCCCCCGACGTCCGTCGCGACGATCAGCTGCTCGAAAACCTCCCGCCGCCCGGAGACGGTGACGGCGGGTCGCTCACCTTCGAAGTCGAGCACCTCTACGGCATTCCCGAGGCGCAGCTCGACCCCGAGACCACGCAGGTACCGCTCGAAGCGCGCCCAGAGTCGCGAGAACGGGACGCTCAGAACGTCGAAGACGAGCCCCTCCGGGTTCCCTGTGAAGTAGATGTGAAACAGGCGGATCATCTCCGCGGCCGAGAGCTGCGCCTCGGGGTTGAAGAAGCTGTGGGCGAAGATGTCGAAGAGCATCTGGCGCGCCGCGGCCGGGAAGTCCAAGGCGTCCAGGAACGCCTTGGCGCTCATCTGGTCAAAGGCCGCCGTGGTCGTGGTGTCATCGTAGGCGAACATCGCCAGCGTGGGCCAGGGCGGGATGCGGGGGAGGTCCTTGAGGCGCAGCGTGCGGGTCCGCCCCAGGAGCGCGAAGAGGTTCCAAGGGACCCCGCGCGGCAGCCCCGAGAAGGACTCGACGCGCCCGTCCGGGCCGAGCAGCGGATAGTCGTCCAGGGGCCGCAGCAAGGCGAGCTCGGGATCCACGCGCCGGAGGAGCCCACGCAGGTTGTAGTAGTTGCGAAAGAACGCATGGAAGCCTCGCTCCATGGTGATCAGCTGGCCCGAGGCCAGCTGGTCGGGCCAACCGCGCACCCGCCCCCCGAGCTCGCCATGCTGCTCGAAGAGGACCACCGGCACCCTGCGCTCGGCCAGGGC
>SXOO01000139.1 GCA_005776725.1 Pseudomonadota bacterium
GAAGGCGCCGTCGCCGGCCTTCACGGGGGTCCAGAGGCCGTTCTGCACGGTACCGTCGCTGGAGGTGCACCCGACGCCGCTGCCGCCGTCGTCGCCCCCGGGCCCATCGGCGCCGGCGAGCCCCTCGACGGGTCCGAAGGTGGCGAAGCCGAGGCACTGGAACGCCTGGTGGAACACATCGCGGCCCGCGTCACCGCCGACGCCGCCGCCCGACGCGCCGGGGGCGCCGTCCTCGGAAGCGAGCGGCAGTCGCGTGACCTCGCCGTCGAAGCCGGGACACGCCCGAAGCCCCCCGTCGCCGCCGGCGACGTCAGCGCCGCCGCAGCTGAGGTCGCCTCCGGCGCCTCCGGGCGAGTGGTTCGCCGGCGAGCAGTCGTGGTCGCTGACGCCGTAGGCGTCGAGCAAGTCGAGGGCGTCGACTCCCGGAGCGCCCGGGCTCCCATCGGCCCCATCCACGCCGTCGACGCCTCGCGCCCCCTTACCGCCCGCGCCGCCCACGATGAGGCAGTTGCGGACCTGCACTCCGTCGCCGACGTCGCGCAGGTAGACCCCGTAGGACGACCTCCCGAAGGCCTTCACGATCGCCCCGAAGACCGTGAAGCCGTCCAGCGCCGCGGGGCCGGTCACACCGATGGCGTTCACTGCGCCGGGTGAAGCGGGCGTCGGGTCGGGGGAGAGGATCGCGGTCTCGTACTTCACCACATCGCGCCGGAGGTAGTCGGCGGAGTACCCACCATAGATCGACACGCCGTTGCGGAGCTGAATGGCCTCGGCGTAAACCCCGGTGGAGACGTAGACGTCCCGCTTACCGCCCGCCTTCGCCGCTTCGATGCCCGCCTGTATCGAGCGCATCGGGGCGAAGCGGGTGCCGGGGTTCGCGTCGTCGCCAGCCTTGGCCACGAAGATCGCGTTGTTCACCTCTCCGTCGATGCCGTCGCAGTTTGCGTCGATCGAGGCGAGGTCGGGCATGTCTATCGGCGTGGGGTCGCAGCACTCGCAGCCGTCGGTCGGGTTGGCGTTGAGGTCGAAGCACGTGCCGCCGCAGCTGAGCGAGCAGACCGGAGGGTCGACGAAGGTGTTGCAGGAGCCCGCACCGCCCGAGAACGTGAGAAGCGTACAGTCGTTGCCGCACGCTCCGCAGGCGGTGTCAGCCGAATAACGACCGCTGCTGTCGACGAAGTCCTCGTCGGTTGCGCCATCGCAGTTATCGTCGAGGAAGTTGCACGACTCGTCTGGCAGGTCGCAGCCGCCCCAGCCGTCGAGCCCGCAAGACTGGAGCCCGAGGCAGGCGCCCACCCCCGTCGGCGACGGAACCGTGCAGGCACGCTGGATACCCGTCTCGCTCCCGTCGCACGTGCAGCTGCCCGTCTTGGGGTGGCAGAAGCCGCCTTCGCAACCATAGCCGGGGGGGCAATTTCCGACCGCGTCGCACGGGTTGGCGCAGAAGCCGGACCCGTCGATCGTGTGGCACTCGGCGCCGGAGCCGAGGCACTCCGCGGCGGTGACGCAAGGATCGCACAGGCCGATGCTGTCGGAGAGGCACGTGAGCGCCCCGGCTGGGAAATAGCCGGCGTCACATGTGTCTACCACGCACCGAGCGACGCCGCCCGAGTCGTCGCACCGCTCGGAGGCGTGCGCGATGGAGCCAACGCAGCTCAGACCGCATGCCCCACAGTGCGCGAGCACCGCGTAGGCGCCGGAAACGCCACGGAAGTCCTCGTCGATCTCCCCATCACAGTCGTCGTCTTTGCCGTTGCACAACTCGGGCGCGGGCGTCTGGGCGGGGCAAGCCCACCCGCCTGAGCCCGTGCAGTTCCAAGAGGCGGAGCAGGTGCCGGACACGTTCGTGACGGAGCAGACCGGCGAGGGCGGCGTAAGCGCCTCGTCCACCTGGCCGTTGCAGTCGTCGTCCGCGCCGTTGCACTCCTCCGCTTCAGGCGTCTTGGCGTCGCACGGCGTGAAGCCCGTCGGCTGACAGACCTGGGTGCCGAAGCAGGCGCCGGCCGGGTTCTGGTCGAGACAGGCCCGGATCTCGCCAACGTCCGGCGGAAGACACGCGCAGGAGCCGCTCTCTGGGAGGCATCGGCCGGCAACGCAGCCGAAGGCGGCGGGACAGTCGTTCTGGGACGCGCACGCCGCGGCGCAGCGGAGCGAGCCGTCGATTGAGACGCACTTGCCGTCCGGGACCCCGGCGCAGTGTCCGTCGTTCGCGCACGGCGAGCAGGCGGAGGCTCCCCCGGCCGGGATGCAGATGCCGCCCAGATCCGGGATGAACACGTAACCGGCAGTGCAGGACGAGGCGACGCAGCGCGGCGCACCGTCGACGAGCTCGCAGTCGGTGGTCGCTGCGAACTCGACGGCGCCGTCACAGGCGAAGCCGCAGAGCCCGCAATGCTGGGGGTGCACGAGCAATCCGTCCTGCTTGAAGGTCTCGTCGGCCGCTCCGTCGCAGTCGTCGTCCTGGCCGTTGCAGACCTCGAGCTGCGGGACCTGAGCGACGCACGCCCAGCCTTCAGCGCCCCCGCAGACCCAGGAGCCGACGCAGGTCCCCGCGGGGGTGGTCTTCGCGCAGGGCGCCACCGGGGCCTCGGCTCCCACGTCAGCGGTGCCGTCGCAGTCGTCGTCCTGACCGTTACACACCTCCGGAGCCGCCGGCTTCGCGGTGCACTCGGACCACCCTGTTGCGCCGCAGGCCTCGGTGCCGATGCAGGTGCCAAAGATGTTCTCGGCCACGCAAGCCCGGAGGGCCCCCTGGTCGTCGGGGCTGCAGGTGCAGTCGTTGGAGGCCGGGAGGCACTGGTTCCCACCCACGGTGGGGGTGCACACGTACCCGCTCGGGCAGCTCGTGCCATGGACCGACCCGGGCTCGCAGCTGTGGGCGCAGAAGGCGCCGCTTGGCCCATCGATACACAGGTCGCCCGGCGCGCCGCACGCGGCGTCGCTGGCGCACGGCAGGCAGAGCCGATCCTCGACTGGGGCGCAGGCGAAGTTGCCGAGTGGGTAATAGCCGGAGTCGCAGGCGCTCACGACGCATCGGGGCGTGCCGCCGAGCAGCACGCAGGCTGGTGTCCCATGGGCGAACTGCGCCACGCAGCTGTTGCCGCACGCACCGCAGTGCTCGATAGACACGTAAAGGCCTTCCAGATCGGCGAAGCCCTCGTCGATGACGCCGTCGCAGTCGTCGTCGGCGTGGTTGCAGGCCTCGGGCGCCGGGGTCTTGGCGGGGCAGGCCCACCCGGCGGCGCCTGCGCAGTACGGCGCAGCTGAGCAGGTCCCCGCCGGGTTCGAGTTCTCGCAGACCGGCGCCGGTGGGACGACCCCATCGTCCGGCACGCCGTCGCAGTCGTCGTCTTTGCCGTTGCAGGTCTCGCCCGCCGGCACGGAAGCGGAGCAACCCGCCCAGCCGAGGTTCGGGTCGCAGATCTCCGCGCCGACGCAGGTGCCGAGGTCGTTGGACCGGAGGCAGGCTCGAGTGGCCCCCGCGTGCTGGGAGAGGCAGGTGCAGTCCCCGGAAGCTGCCGCGCAGCGGCCCGCCGAGCACACGAACCCGACGGGGCACTCTTCGGAGGCCGCACAGGTGCTGGCGCAGAACGCGCCGCTTGGTCCTTCGTCGCAGTGCCCGCCGGGGAGCCCGTCACAGTGCGCGTCTTCGGCGCAAGGCGAGCACTGGTAGCCGCCTCCGACCGGGACGCAAAGGTGCTGGGCCTCGGGGGGAGTGAAGTACCCCGGCGCGCAGGCCGTGGGCACGCACCGCGCCTTGCCGCCTACGACGCCGCACTGCTCACCCTCGGCGAACGAGACCGTGCCGCCGCAAGCATAGCCGCAGAGACCGCAGTGGGAGTCGGAGACCAGCAGGCCGTCTTCGTTGGTGAACTCCTCATCCGTGGCCCCGTCGCAGTCGTCGTCCTTGCCGTTGCAGGCCTCAGCGATCGGCGTCTGGCCGACACACGTCCAGCCGAGCACGCCCGCGCACTGCCACGCGCCGGGACAGCTGCCCTGAGCCGAATCCAGCGTGCACGGCTCGGTAGGCGGCACGGCGAGCTCGTCGGCGAGCGCGTCGCAGTCGTCGTCTTTGCCGTTGCAGCTCTCCGTGGCTGGAGTTGCGGCGTCGCAACCGGTCCAGCCGAGCGCCGGGTCGCAGCTCTCCGCGCCGTAACACGTGCCGCTGTCGGACGTGATGGCGCAGCTTCGCACGGCGCCCGCCTGACCCGCGGTGCAGGTGCAGTCGTGCGTGACGGGCACGCATTGAGCGCCGGCGTCGGACTGTTGCTCACAGACGAAGCCCTCCGGGCAGTCGACGCCGTGAACCGAGCCGCTGCTGCAGTCCCGGCCGCAGAAGCGCCCCGAAGGCGACTCGATGCACCGGTCGCCAGGTATGGCGCAGTTGGCGTCCGAAACGCAGGGTAGGCAGAGGCTGGCTTCCAGCGGCAAGCACGCCGACGGGCCGCCCGGGTAGAAGCCGGGGTTGCACGAGGCCGCGACGCAGCGGGGGACCCCGTCCACGAGCTCGCAGGCGGGCTCTCCGTTCGCGATGGCGCACGCGAGGCCGCATCCTCCGCAGTCGGCCACGCTGGCGTAGAGCCCGTCGGACTTGTGGTCTTCGTCGATCGTCCCGTCGCAGTCGTCATCGACGTAATTACAGGTCTCTGGGGCCGCCAGAGGGGCGGAACAAGCAGCCCAGCCCGCTTGCCCGTCGCAGCGCTCGACGCCCTTACAGACGCCGTTGGGGTTCTCCGTGGTGCAGGCGCGCTCCTCACCGTGGTTCAGCGTCGTACACGAGCACGTGTCGGTGAGCGGGAGGCAGGTGGCGGGGGCGGCGGCATCGGCACCGGTCGGGGAGTCGCAGGTGAAGCCGTCGCCGCAGGGTGCCGTATCGTCGCAGAGGCGCGTGCAGGCCTGGGTGCCGTCGGGGAACGCCGTGCACAGCCCGGAGCCGCACTGGACGTCGGCTACGCACGGAGCGCATTGTTTCGTCTGCCGCGGTAGGCACAAGAAGACGAGGTCTGCCCCGCCGGCGCTGATCCCGATGCACGACCAGCCCTCTGGACAGTCCGAGAGACAGAGACGGGTGCACACGGAGCCGCTCTCCGACGGGACGCACCACTCGGACTCGCAGTCCTCGTTGCCGCCACAGGGTGCCCCGAAGGTCCCGGTCGCCGGCGTCGCGTCGCTGCTCGGCCCGAGGTCCGTCGTTTCGGTCGTGTCCGCGGCCGTGTCCGGAGCGACGTTGGTGGAGTCTACCGAGAGCGTGGCGTCCGCCGTTGCGTCGAGCGTCTCCTCGGTCGTTTCGTCACCGCAGGCCGCGGCCAGGGCGAGGAGCAACGCGACAGCGAATCCGTGTACAGCGCGCGACGAACGCTGCTGGCGCACGTTGAGGCCCCCCGGGCCCTGGTGAGGTATCTGCGTCAGCGGCGTGAACTTCGACATCGTCTCTTACTCCCCGAGGCACCCCGGCGGAGCCTAGTCGAACGGGCAGCGCCTCGCCACGGGTCGGGCGTCTTTTCATAACCACGCGGCGGTGGTCTACTCGAGCGCTGTTCGAGTCCGTCGTCGGGGTCGGGCCCCTGGCCGCCCGCAGCCGCGGTACGGCCGTCGACGCATCCGTTTGCCTCGGAGGTTTCATGCTGCGTCTTGTCTCTTGTCTCTGCGTCGGGTTCATCGCCGCGGCGCACGCGGCCCCGCCGCCGCCGCTCCCGCGTCACCGGGTCGACTACACGAAATTCTTCGTGGTCCGGTTGAACCCGCTCGGCATTCAAGACGTGTTCGACATCGGGTACCGCTATCGCCTTTACGACTCCGAGGAGCCGCTGTGGCGCACGGGTCAGGTGGGCGTGTCGTTCAACCCGATCGTCACGCCGGCCATGGCCAAGATCGGGATCTCGGCCGAGATCGAGCCCATCGCCGTCCTGCGCCTCCAGGCGCGGTGGGAGTGGCAGCAGTACTGGAGCGCCTTCGGCCACCTTCAGTCGTACCCGCAGGTGGACGGCGCCGACTGGTCGGACAGCGGCATCAAAGCCGGCAAAGAGGCCGAGAAGGAGTACTCGGCTGGCGGGTGGCAGGCGATGCTGCTCGCCGAGCTGCGGGCGAAGGTCTCGATGATCATCATCCGGTCCCGCCTGTCGGCCTTCTACTCAGACATGAACCTGAACGACGGCGACACCGTCTGGTACGACCCCTTCCACGACCTCCTCACACCGGGCAAGGGGTGGTCGCTCACGAACGAAGCCGACGTGATCGCCAGCCTGCTCGACGACAGCCTGTTGGTTGGCGTCCGGCACTCCCTCGCGCATGCGTTCTATCCGGACCAGGCCTTCGCCACGGACGATCACGACGTGGACGACTTCCCCATCCAGCGCGTGGGCCCGCTGGTCGCCTGGCATGTCTACGACCGACCCGGAGCGTCGCTTTCTCGTGTCACTGTGATCGCGCTGCTCCAGTGGTATCTGTCTCACCCGTTCCGCACGGGCCAGGACACCAATCAGGGGATTCCGTACGTGGCGATCGGGTGCGCGATCAACGGCGAGCTCTGGCGGGCGGACTGAGCCCCGGGGGGGCTGCGCTCAGACCAGGAGCGAGTCGCTGTCCATCTGGCGTTTCAGCACGCGCACCTCGTCTGCGGACAGGCGCATGGTGTCCCTCACGGTCAGGGCGGCCTTCTTGCCGGTGCGCGCGTCCTTCGCTTCGACCTGAAGGATCCCGTTCTCGTCAACCTGAAAGGTCACGTCGACCTGCACCTTTCCGGCGCGCGCGGGTGGGAGGCTGTCGAGGCGCAGGGTGCCTACGAAGCGGTTGTCCGCGACCTTCTCATGGTCACCCTGATAGGTCTTCACGAGCACGGCGTTCTGGAAGTCGCGGACCGTAGAGAAGCGCTCGGTTCGCGCGCACGGGAGCGACTGGTTGCGGTGGAGCACTGGGACGAAGTTGGCCCCCGCTGCGATCCCGAGGCTCAGCGGCAGCACGTCCAGCAGGAGCACGTCGTCCTCCTGACCGTCGAGCGCGGCCGCTTGGATAGCCGCCCCGACCGCGATCGCCTCGTCAGGGTTGATCCCGCGCTTCGGGGGGCGGCCAAAGAGCTCTTCCACTTTGCGTTGGACCAACGGGATCTTCGTGGTCCCTCCGACGAGCAGCACGTCATCGATGTCCCGCAGGCTGAGCCCGGCGTCGGCAAGCGCCTCGTGGCAGCACCGGAGGGTCTCCTGCACCATGGGCAGGAAGAGGGCCTCGAGGCGTGTACGCGTGAGCGTGGCCTGCAGGTGCCGGGGTGTGCCACTCTCGACCGTGAGGTAGGGCAGCGCGACTTCGGTCTCATTGGCGGAGGAGAGATCGATCTTGGCGCGTTCGGCGGCCTCGCGGAGGCGCGCCCGCGCCGTGGGGTCGTCGGGTACATCGGCCCCGTGCTGGCGATAGTAGGCCTCGGAGAGCGCCTCGACGAGGCGCGCGTCGAGGTCCGCGCCGCCGAGCTCGCTGAGGCCCCGGGTGGCGAGGACCTTCACCACACCGCTCGAGTACTGCAGCACAGAGCAGTCGAAGGTGCCGCCCCCAAAGTCGTAGACGACGAGGCGCCCCTCGCGGTCCTTGTGCCAGCTGTAGGCGAGCGCGGCGGCGGTCGGCTCGCTGACCACACGCAGCACGTCCAGGCCCGCGACCCGAGCCGCGTCCTGCGTCGCGGCTCTCTGCGCCTCGTCGAAGTAAGCGGGGCAGGTGATCACGGCCGCCGAGCAGTCCTCGCCGAAGTAGTCCTCGGCGGCGGCGCGGACGGCGCGTAGGACGAGCGCCGAGATCTCGACCGGGCTCCGCTCCTTTCCGCCGACCCGGACCACAGCCCGGCCGTGTTCGTCGCCCGCGACCGGGTACGCGACTCGCGCTCGCATCGTCGCCACGGCGGGTGAGCGGGCGGCTTGCCCGATCAGGCGCTTGACGGCGAAGACGGTGTTGGCGGGGTTCGTGACGGCCTGTCGGACGGCGGGATCCCCCACCAGGAAGCTGCCATCGGGCTCGTAGGCGACGACGCTGGGCGTGGTGCGTCCACCCTCGGCGTTGGGGATCACGACGGGTCGGCCGCCGTCCATCGCAGCGACACAGGTGTTGGTGGTGCCGAGGTCGATCCCGAGGACACGGCGTGCCATGAAACTCTCTCCCCAACCGGCGGCCGACGCGCTCGCCCCGGTGAGCAGGGAACGGGGCCGGCGGCACTGTTCTTAACCTGAGCCGGAGCCGCGAGCAGCCCGCCCGGTGATCACCCACGCATTCTCGCGCACGAGCGACCGGGCGACCATCTTCCCATGACGCGGTTGCCGCGTCGAGGTGGTAGCTTCGCCACGGAGCGCGACTGGAGGCGACGGATGCGCGGAATGTTCGGTGGGATCGTGGCGGGGACCCTCCTTGGTTGCGCCGGCGCCGAGCCGGAGGCTGCAGCGCCGGTCGATGTGGCCGACGGCTCGCAGGCGCCCGGGGTGTCCTCGGCGGACGCGGGTGATGGCTCGCAGGGGGCGGAGGTGTCCCTGGCGGACGCCGTGGGCGACGCTGAGACCGGCTCAGTGGACGCCACTCCGCCGCCAGATGGGCACCCCGGCGCCCCGGACACCCATGGGATCGGGGAAGCAGACGTTCACGGGCCGGAAGACGTCGCCACGTCTGACGTCGCGCCCTTCGTCCTCGACTGCGCCACGTACTGCTCCGCGCTCGAAGCCGCCTGTGGAGCCCATCCGCAATATCACGACACGGCGGAGTGCCTCGCGGTGTGCGAGGACCTCCCGCTCGGGGCGGCGGGCGACGCGGAGGGGAACTCCACTCACTGCCGCTACGGTCGGGCCCTCCTGGCGGCGGACGGAGGCCCAGAGCGGGCTGCGCGATGCGCCTCGGCGGGGCCCACCGGGGGAGGCGTGTGCGGCCAGCCATGCGACGCCTGGTGCGCGCTGATGGCAGCGCGCTGTACGTCCTCGGCGGACTGTGCGGTGAGCTGCCTCGAGTTCCCAACGGCCGCCTCCACGGACACGAGCACCGGCGACAGCTTCGCCTGCCGCTTCCGGGCGGTCCTCGACGGAAGGTGCGCTGACGCCGCACCGGACGGCGGAAGCGCGTGCGTCGAGCCCGCGCCGCCCGGAGACACCTGCGCTTGGCCTCATCTGGTGGACACGCTGCCGTACTCCGTCACCGCCAGCACCACAGGCGCGGCGGACGACCTCTCGTACGAGGGCGGTCCCTGCGGGGGGCGCTTTGGAGGCAAGGGCGGTCAGGGCGCGGCGGACCAGGTCATCGCCTGGACGCCGCTGGAGGACAGCTCGGTCAAAGCGACCCTCGCGGCCGAGCCGCCGTACGACACCATCCTGTACGTGCTCACGGCCTGCGACGCGCCAACTGAGAGCTGCATCGACAAACGCGACAGCGTGGGTTTCAACGCCACCGAGACCCTGGAGCTGTCGGCCAAGGCCGGAATCACGCTCTACTTCGTGGTAGACGCCGCCTCGGGCGGAGACGGCGTGGGCGCCTACACCTTCACGCTCACCACGCCCTGACGCGCGGGGTTCAGGGACTGCCGAACTCGCGGAGCCGCTCGCGGGCGTCGCGGCGGTAGGGTGGTCCCTCCACCGCCCAGAGCCCTCGTCGCTTCGCGGCCAGGACGCGTCGATAGAACTCCGCGGCCCGGCGTCGGTCGTCGGTGCGACGGTAGGCCTCCGCCAGATAGAAGTGGCTCCTGGGATCCTCGGGGTGCTCCTCGGCCACCACCTCTAGGACGGCGATGGCTTCGTCGATGTCGCCCACGCCGGTCGGCCATGGAGGCGCGTAGAGATAGATGGCCCCAAGGACCCGCCTCGCCTCGCCCCCTTCGTAGTGAGGGTCGAGCTCGGCGGCTTTGGTCGCGGCCTCTACGACGGTGTTCATGAGCTGCTCCGCGCGGGTGGGGGTGGCCTTCGCCACGAGCCCGGCGCAGATCGCGCGGTAGAGGTGGCCATGTGCCTTGCCCGGCGCCAGGGCCAGGGCCCGTTCTGCGGCCGCGAGGCCTTCGGTCGCCCACGCGGCCGCACGGCCCTCGTCCAGTCGAGCGAGGACGCTGTCGACCCGTGCGAGCCGCCAGGTGGTGGAGAAGCTGGCCTCGGCGAGGAGCTCGGCCTTGAGCAGGGCGGTCCGAGCGCGGATCAGGTCACGGACGCGTCGCGAGCCACGGTGCACCTTGTCGGCTACGGCGAGGAGCTCTCGTTGCGTGGCGGGGAGCTCGTCCAGCGGCACCGTGGGCAGGCCGCCTCCACCGCCGATGAGCGCCGGGCAGCCCGGGAGGAGGAAGAGCAGCGCGAGCGCCGCGGTGAGGCCGCGGCGTCCCCTGGCGAAGCGATCGGCGGCCCGGAGGCGATCAGCGGCGGGCATTGAGGCGGATCACGAGGCCGGAGACGACCACCAAGAACAACGTGATCCCGGTCGCGGCGGCCGGTCCGAGCAGCCCGGTCCACGCCGGGACGAACGCCGCCAACGAGAAGAACCCGGAAGCCACCCCGAGCCAGCGGCCGAGCCGCGCCGTGCGGGCAGCGCTGCGGGCCACAAGCCAACCGGCCACACCCGGGCGCAGGAGCAAGACGTCTACGTTCTCCCCCAGCGTGGCGTCGTGCCCCACGATCCCGACGCTGGAGGTGGCCGCGTCGAGCGCAAGCGCATCCTGCTCCACGTCGCCCACCACGGCGACGCGCTTTCCGGACGCGACCAGCGCGGCCACGGCGTCAGCGTGTTGTCCGGCGTCCCCGGAGAAGATCTCGGCGTCCCCGCACTCGAGGCGGCGGGCGAGACCGTCGCTGGTGGGATCGGCTGCGGGGACCAGCAGGCGAACGGAGCATCGCCGCTCGGGGATGAGTCGACTGCGTACGCACTCGGGACGAACGGGGTCTGCGACACGAATGGTGGCGACCACGCCCGTGGGGAAGCCCGGCCGCCGAGTGGCCACGACGAGAGTGTTCGCGTCGTCGCCGATGCCCCCGGGGACGGGGATCCCCTTCGCGGAGATGAGCCGCGCCCGTCCCACGACGACCTCGCGCTCCTCCACGGTGGCGATGACGCCCTGACCCGGCAGACGCCGGAACGAGCGCGCTTCGGGGACCTCGCCGAGCGCGCCGCTCCCGTAGCGTGCGGCCACGTAGTCCCGCACGGCCACCGAGACGGGCTCGTCCGGGGAGTGCTCCGCCGCGATCGCGAGGAGCAGCGCTTCGCGTTCGTCGGTGGGTGCGGCGACGTCCGGCGAGTACAAGGTGACGGACTCCACGGTCAGTCTGCCAGTGGTCAGCGTTCCGGCTCCCGAGAACGCCACGACGTCCAGGCTGTTGAGGGACTCGAGCGCCGTGGCGTCCCGGAAGAGCACCCCGCGCCGCGCCGCCGCCGCAACGGCGGAGAGGGTGGCCGCCACAGGGCTCCAGGCGAGCGCGAACGCGCTGCCGAGCACCAGGATGGCCACCGCCGGCCCGAGCAGGCTGTGGGCGCTGCGCACGGCCTCCGCTTCACCGCGCGCGAAGGTGGCCGCGATCGCCACGAGGACCGCGAGGCCCACGAGGCGGGTGTGACGTGCGCCCAGCCCTTCATAACGCGCTTCGATCGCGTGGCGCGCCGCAGCGAGTGGCGCGGGTACGAGCGCCGCCATGAGAGACGCCCAGCTGTTGCCATGGCGCCCGGCCGACCTGTGCGTCTCGAGATCGATGGCACGAAGCAGACGCACAAGCAGCGTCGTCTCCTTCCCTGTGGGCTCCACGACCATCCGCTCGCCTCGATTCACGCTGCCGGCGTAGATCGGATCTCCCTCCTTGCGGGGCTCGGGTCCGCCGCTGCCGAGGAGCTCGGAGGTGTCGACGAGACAGGCTCCGTCGACCCCAACGATGACACCGTCGACTGGCACGACCTCGTCAGGGCCCACCTCGACCCGGTCCTCGGCCACCACGTCTCGGGCCCGGACGCGGACGACCACGCCGTCGCGGCGGATGAGCGCCTTCTCCGGACGAAGCCGCAAGAGCCGCCGGTATGGGGCCTCGGCGTCCCGCAGGACCAGGTACATCATGAGGACGGTGGCGTGGTAGCCAGCGAGGAGGATCGCGGGGACGTCGAAGCGCGGGTTCTCGTCCGCGAAGAAGTCCACGCACGCGGCCGAGACCGAGAGCGACACCGCGAGGGTGAAAATGGCGGCGCTCCCCCGTGGCACCAACTCGAAGCCGCTTCGGGCGTGCTGGAAGAGGCTACGGCCGCACCAGATCGCGCCGCACACCAGCACGACTTCGGCGGCGGTGACGACCTCTCGGGAGCCCGCGAGATAGACGTCTGCCCACGCGTGGCCCGCGCGCAGCAGCGCGAGCGCGATGGCGAACGCAGAGGTGAGGAGCGTGGCGCGGCTGATCTCCGCGTGCTGAAGCTCGCGCTGAACCAGCGTGGAAGGGGGAGGCTCGGCGCGAGGGACCAGCTGTACGCCCGCGCACGCAGCTACGAACGCCAGGCCATCGTCCAGCTCGGCGTCCATCGGGCGTGTTCCGCCAGCGCGGGGGGCGTGCACCCCGATTACCGCTGTGCCGTCGTCGAAGCGCACCCGGGCCGATACGACGCCATCGAGGCGC
Source organism: Pseudomonadota bacterium (assembly GCA_005776725.1). GTDB lineage: Bacteria > Myxococcota_A > UBA9042 > SXOO01. Next base: position 12,576 of record SXOO01000139.1, read on the forward strand.
TCGAGGCGTCGCTCCAATCGTCTGGCGTCGTCGCGGCTGGCGAGGCCGTTGACGCTGTATCGCCGCTTGTCGACAACGCTCTCGGCGGGCGGGGCTGCGTCGCCCGTGGGCGCCTCGCTCGTCGGCCCGAGCCCGAGCGAGGCGGACAGGAGGCGTCGGCGGCCGAGGCTTGGCAGCTCGGGGCTGGACGAACGGCGCTCGGTGACAGTGTCGTTCACGGGCCCGCCGGATGATGCGCCCTCCCCGTTGGATGTCCAGCCGGTCGGTGTTCCGTTTGGCGCAGGGTCAGCCGCGACCCGGAGGGCCGCGCGCGACCCGCTGCGACTCAGGCGGTAAACCGTGCAGACACATGGAGTTGGCGCAATGTTGGCGTTGGCACGGGGGTTGTATGGGTTCCCGTGCGGTGGCGTGGGGTCTTGCCCCGCCGTGCTCGAAGCGCACTCGCCACCAGGACGGAGGCCGAATGAGAACCCCACTGATGCTCGCGATGTTGCTCTTCTCGCTCCAGGCAGCGCCGTGCCGTGCGGACAGCGACTCGCTCTTCACGGTGGGGCTCGGGACGGCCATGGGCGTGAACCGCTCCACGCCGCTCGGCGGGACGCCGGAGGCCACATTCACCACCGAGCTCTCAGTGAAGCTCAAGGCGCTGCACGTCTTCGGAGTGGAGTTCTCCTACGCGCCGACCGACCCGGCGGAGAGCCAGAGCGCGATCGTGTTCGACGGGCCCTTTCGCCTGAGCGGCTTGCTCTACCTCGTGCCCACCTATCCGGTGACGTTCTACGTGAAGGGCGGGATCGGGGCCGGCGACATCGAGGACCTGGTCAAGATCGACGGGGCGAGCAACAGCTACCACGGGGGCGCCGGGCTGGATGTGCACATCGGCGAGAACCTCGTGATCGGCGCCGAGTACCTGCTCCTGATCCCCGGCGTCGCAGGCGTGAAGAGCACGCTCTCGATGTTCGCCAACGACGAGATCAAGCGGTACCAGGCCCGCGACCCGAACCAGCCCTTCGACTCCGGCGCTCCCCCGGAGGTGGCGGACTTCATCTCGGCCGACAACTTCCGAGTGACCCTGTCCGCTCGCTGGTACTTCTGAGGCCCGGTTGGCTGCAGCTACCAGATCACCCGGACGCTGATGGTCTCGGGGATGGCCGCAAGGCGGTCGCGCAGCAGGGTCGAGTCGCCGCCGTTGACGTCTAGGATCGCGAAGCTGTGCTGCTGGTCCGACTGGAGGAACTGCGCGGCGATGTTGATGCCAAGCTCCGCGATCGCGGCGTTGAGGTGACTCAACACGCCCGGGACGTTGCGGTGGAAGTGCAGGACGCGGTGGTGGGCGCGGTGCAACCGGGGCAGCGCGACCTCGGGCACGTTCACGGCGGTGGCCGTGGACCCAAGCGATACGAACCGCGCGAGGCGGCTCGAGACCGACTCGGCGATGTCGATCTGCGCCTCGAGCGTGGAGCCGCCCACGTGGGGGGTGAGGATCACAGTGGGGATCCCCTGGAGCGGTGACTGGAAAGCCGTAGACGCTCCGGCCGGTTCGCTGGGGAACACGTCGATCGCGGCCCCGGAGAGGTGGCCTGAGCGGAGGCTCTCCGCCAGCGCGTCCACGTCCACGACCGTGCCGCGGGCGTTGTTGATCAACACGGCGCCTTTTCTCATCTTGGCCAGCGCCGAGGCGCTGACCATGCCCATGGTCTCGGGCGTCTCGGGGACGTGCAGGGTGACGATGTCCGCTTGCTCCAGCAGGGCGTCGAATGACGGCATGCGGATCGCGTTTCCGTGCGGCAGGACGTCGACGATGTCGAAATAAATCACCTTCATGCCCATGGCCTCGGCGAGCACCGAGACCTGCGACCCGATGTGGCCGTAGCCCACAATCCCGACGGTCCGGGTGCGGACCTCATGGCAACCCTCGGCGGTCTTCTTCCAGACCCCGCGGTGCACCTCGGCTGACCGGTCGCCCAGCTGCCGGTGGAGCGCGATGATCTCGGCGATCGTGAGCTCGGCGACCGACCGGGTGTTGGAGAACGGCGCGTTGAAGACCGGCACCCCGGCGCCGGCGGCGGCGGCCAGGTCCACCTGGTTGGTCCCGATGCAGAAGGCGCCCACGGCCCAGAGCTGCTTCGCTTCGGCGAAGAACTCGGCGCTGAGCGTGGTCTTGGAGCGGATCCCGACGATGTGCGCGTTGCGCGCGGCGTCGTAGAGGTCCTTGCCCTCCAGCGACGTCACGTGGTGGACCACCTCGAAGCCCTGGTTCCTGAGGCTCTCGACAGCCTTCTGGTGGACGTTCTCGAGGAGAAGGACGCGGATCGGTTCTGCCATGGTCTTCCGGTTGAGCTCGACTCCCGGCCCCGGGAGACGGGGCCCGAGGGCAGTGGGCCCTCGGAGGCCGGGGATGAGGTTAGTGAACGAGGTGAAACATGCGGCCCGGGCTTGAGGTGTTGAGCCAGATGAACATCGCCTTGCCGCGCACGAGCGAGATGGGGACGAGGCCCCAGTAACGGCTGTCGGCCGAGTTGTCTCGGTTGTCGCCCATGACCATCACGTGGTCCGGCGGGACCGTCATCTCGATCTCACCGGTGGGGAGTGACGCGCGCCAGGCTGCGCCGAGCGAGCCGTCCCAGGGCCACCCACGCAAGAACTCGGGGTCGGACAGGAACGGCCAGTCGCCGCGGTTCTCCACCAGAGTGCGGGCCCCCGGAGGGGCCGATGACCCGCCGACGAATGGGATGCAGCTCGCGTTGTCGTCCGGCACCGAGCACTCGCAGGTGTTTCCGGGCGCGACATGTTGAGTGAGCCAGGTCTTGTCGACCCCGTCGTTGAGCTCGACGATCTCGCAGGCGCATCCGGCGCTACGCACGAGCTGGCCCTCGGGCCCCATCGCGACCGAGGCGCAGGTCTGGCCCGGCGTGAGGAAACAGGGAGCAGTGCGCGTGACCACGCGGGCCTGACCGTAGGGCTCCCCGTTGATGAGGAGCACGTTCTCCACGAGGCGGACGCGGTCTCCGGGCTCTGCCACCACCCGCTTGATCAGAATCTCGCGGTTCTCCTCGGGCTTCGGGTGTTCGAAGATGACGATCTCGCCCTTCTTCGGCTTGCGCCACGAGGCGATGACGGTGTCCATGAACGGGATCTTGAGTCCGTACGTGAACTTGGACACGAAGAGGTAGTCGCCCACGGCGAGGGTGGGGAGCATGGACCCGGAGGGGATCCGATAGGGCTCGAACAAGAAGGCGCGGATGAAGAACGCGATGATGAGAGCCGCCGATATGCTCTCGATGTTGCGCCGGGTGTGCGACTTCCGCGCGAAGCCGAGGTGGCGCTCGATCATGGCGTCTGCCGCGTGAGCGCGCGCACGGATCTCGGAGTGGTCCGGCGTGGGCGCGGAGAGCGCCTCGTCGAGCGCGCGCAGCGCGTCACCGAGGCTCCATAGGACCACCTCGCCGAGTCGCGACCGGTGACGGCGCGCCAGCCAGGGGCCTTCTCGCCGGATGCGCCGGGCGTAGTCCAAGATCTCCTTCTTGGCCTTGCCCGTGGTGAGGGCGGCGTCGGCAGGCTGTCTCGGCCGGTCGCTCACTCCTGATCGAGCTTCAGGACGGCGTGGAAGGCCGCTTGAGGGATCTCGACGCTCCCCACCTGCTTCCTGCGCGGCTTGCCTCCTTCTGGCGCTCGAGCAGCTTTCGCTTACGCGAGATGTCGCCGCCGTCGCACTTGGCCGTGACGTTCTTGCGGAAGGCCTTCACGGTGGAGCGGGCAATGATTCGCGTGCCCACCGCCGCCTGAATGGCCACCTCGAAGTTCTGGCGGTCGATGACCTCCGCGAGCTTCCTGCAGAGCGCTTGGCCGAGGTGGAACGAGCGCTCCTGATGAACGATGCAGGTGAGCGCATCGACGGGGTCGCCGTTGATGAGGATGTCGAGCCGGACCAGCCGATCCTGCCGGTATTCGAGGAGCTCGTAGTCCATCGACGCGTAGCCGCGGGAGACGGTCTTCAGCTTGTCGTGGAAGTCGAACACGATCTCGGCCAGCGGGAGCTCGTAGACGATCATCACGCGTGAAGCCGAGATGTACTTCATGTCTTTCTGCAGACCGCGGCGGTCGTTGCAGAGCTTGAACACGCCGCCCACGTGGTCGGTGTGGCAGTGGATCCGGACCTGCGCGATGGGCTCCTCGAGATGATCGAGCTCGTTGCCGCTGGGGAGCTGGCGCGGATTCGAGACCAGGACCATCGCGCCGTCTTTGGTGTAGGCGTGGTAGGCGACGGAGGGGGCCGTGGTGACCAGGTCGAGGTCGTACTCGCGCTCGAGCC
>SXOO01000140.1 GCA_005776725.1 Pseudomonadota bacterium
GATGCGCGAACCGAACGGCGCGTGCACCACCAGCTGGGTGCCGCCGGACTCGTCGAAGAAGCGCTCGAGCACCACCCGGCGTTGCGTGGGCACGGTCCCCAGCGCCGCCCGCCCCGCGAGCACGTACTCCGCCAGCTGTTGGGCGCCGCCCACGCAGAGCCCGTCGCCAGCGAGGTCGATCGCGCGGCGGGTGGCGAGCTCGCCCACGGGGCCGGGTGGCAGGTCGCGGGTGAGCTCTTCCCGGAAGCTGGCCAGGGCTTCGGAAAGCTCGCGCGAGCGCCCAGGCGCCTCGCCCAGCCAGAACGGCAGGCTCGGGGGCTGCCCGTGCGCGTCGGTGACCCGGACCACCCCCTGCGACACCCGCGCGATCCGCCAGGACGTGTTGCCGAGCTGGAAGATGTCGCCCGCGGACGACTCGATGGCCCAGTCTTCGTTGACCGAGCCCACCGGCGTGCCCTCGGGCTCCAGCACCACCTGGTAGTCGGCCGTGTCCGGGATCGCGCCGCCCGAGCGCAGGGCCGTGAGCCGCGCGCGCGGCGTGGCCCGCACCCGCCCGTAGACGCCGTCCCGGTGGAGCAGGGCGCGGCGCCCGCCGTCGCCGTGAAGCCGGAGCAGCTCGTCGAACGTGGCGCGCGTGAGCGCCCGATAGGGGTGCGCCACACGCAGCCGCTCGTACAGCTCGCCTTCGTCCTGGGTGCCCGTGACGCACTCGGCGACCAGCTGCTGGGCGAGGATGTCGAGCGCGCCTTCAGGGATCACGGCCTTGTCGAGCTGGCCCTCCCGCACGCAGCGCAGCAATGCGGCGGCCTCGGCGAGCTCGTCGAGCGTGAGCGGGAAGACCCGGCCTCGCGGCAGGCGGGAGAGCGAGTGCCCCGCGCGGCCCACGCGTTGGAGCAGCGTGGCGACGGACCGCACCGAGCCGACCTGCACGACCAGGTCGACGTCCCCGATGTCGATCCCCAGCTCTAGCGACGCGGTGGCGACCAGGGCCCGCAGCGCCCCCGACTTCAGGCGCTGCTCGGCGTTGAGGCGCCGGTCCCGCGACAGGCTGCCGTGGTGGCTGGTGACCTGCTCCTCGCCGAGGACGCGCGAGAGCTGCGCCGACACCCGCTCGGCCAGCTTGCGCGTGTTGACGAAGATGAGGGTGGTCCTGTGGGCCTCTACGAGCTGGGCGATCCGCGCGATGAGCTCGGCCCACTGCTCGTGGCTGCAGACGGTGGACAGGGGCGACGGCGGCACCTCCACCTCGAGGTCCAGCGCGCGGAACGCGCCCGCGTCGACCACGGCGCAGGTGCGCCCCACGCCCACGAGGAACTCGCCGATTGTTTCGACGGGCCGCTGCGTGGCGGACAGCCCGATGCGCTGGACAGGGCGCCCGGTGAGCGCCTCGAGCCGCTCCAGCGACAGGGCGAGGTGTGCGCCCCGCTTGTCTCGGACCAGGGCGTGGATCTCGTCGACGATCACGCAGCGGACCGTGCGCAGCATCTCGCGCCCGCCGGCCGACGTGAGCATCAGGTAGAGCGACTCGGGCGTGGTGACGAGCAGATGCGGCGGCTTGCGCGACATGGCGCTGCGCCGCGCCGCAGGGGTGTCGCCGGTGCGGACCTCGACCCGGATGGCCGGCAGCCCGGGCGCCTCCTGTTGGAGCTCGGCGAGCGGGCCCTGGAGGTTCTTCTGGACGTCGTTGGAGAGCGCGCGGAGCGGCGACACATAAACCACGCGGGTCTCGTCGGCGAGCGCCTCACCCTCGCGCAGCAGCGAGTCTATCGCGGCGAGGAAACCCGCCAGGGTCTTGCCGGAGCCAGTGGGCGCCGCGACGAGCGTGTGAAGACCGGCGCGGATCAGCGGCCAGGCGCGCGCCTGGGGCTCCGTGGGCGTCCCCACGCGCCGGCTGAACCACGCAGCGACGGCAGGCGTGAAGCCCTCGAGGGGCGCGGTGGTGGCCGGATGGGGATACACGCGTTCAGGCTACACGCTGGCGGACGCGGAGGCCAGGGTCGCTGGGCGGGCTGGGCGGGCGACGGCGGGCGTGGGGTGCGGGCCGCCGGGCAGCTCCTAGAAGGTGCACTTGTCCTTCACACACGCGGTGAACGTGTTTCCCGACTCCGTCAGGACCACCGCGACTGGGCTGTCGAGGCCGCAAGCCAGGGCGTTGAACGTGGAGTCCGTGACCGCCAGAGGGAGCGTGGTCCTCACCCCCTTGGCCTTGGCGTTGGGAGCACCGTCGAAGGTGCAGCCCGAGATCACTACGGCTCCCGAGGACGAGGAATTCACGAGGTTCACTGCCGTGGTGCCCGTGTGGTCGAGCTCGCTCCCGGTCAGCGTGACCGCGGCGGTGTTCTGGAACGTGAGCGGCAGGTCGACCAGGTGGCTGTCTGTGACCGTGAGCTTCGCTGCGTCTTTTACTGTGAGCCCGAACCCACCCCCGACCAACGTGGCCGCGGCGAGCGTGAGGGTGGCGCTGCTGGAGATCGTGACCGCGGACTCGAGCGAGTAGCTCGGGGCGCCTGGGAAGAGCGTTGCGATCGTCGCTGTGCCGGTGGACATCGCGCCGTAGATCCGGAGCCCCTTGCCGGTCTCCGCGCCTACGATCGGCCCGGTGACGCTCAGGGTGTTGCCGGCAAGGAACGCCTCGACCTCGAGGCGGATGCTCACATCGGTGGTGCCCAGCGCAAAGGACGCGCCGTTTACCGTGAGCGACGCGCCCCCGTCCGTGGCGAGGCTGCTGGTCTCGATCGCCTCGAAGGCGCGGGTGGCGCCTGTGTCGACGAAGGCCACGGACTCGAGCAGCGCCGTACCCTTGCCGGACAGCCTCACGCCCGTGAGGGACTCTTCGATCGCGAGGTTGCGGAGCGTCAGCGACTCGTTCGTGCCGACGAGCGCCGCGACCGAGAGGCCCGTCAGGTCGCCGCCGTCCACCACGACCACCCCGCCGGACGCGAGGTCGATGCCGTTCTGCGCGTCGCCGGTGCCGTCCAGGGTGAGGTCCGTCGCCGTGACCGTGCCCTCCGCGTAGAGGCACGTGCGGCCGACCGCGGTGTTGTACCGGATGGTGGTGCCGGTAAGCGTGGCGGAGCAGCCCGCGTTCACCGACACCCGCGCGTCCTCCAGCGTCACGCCGTCCTCGAGCAGGAGCGAGCCGCCCACGTTGGCCCAGAGGTACGAGTCTGCGGTGGTGGAGCCGTGGAGCGTGGTGCCCGCGGCGATCTCGAGGACACCGGCGCGCACCTCCACGGCGCCCAGGTTGTAGGTGCCGGCGGGCAGGCGACGGGCGCCCGACTCGGAGTAGCCATCCACGCGGGGGCGGAGCGGCGTCCCGGAGCCGTTGACGAGGTTCGTGAGGACGAGCGGGACGTTCTTGGCTAGCACGTCTGGGTCCAGAACGACCGAGCGATCCTCGGTGCCTTGCGTGGCGGTGAGGCCGTTGACGGACAGCCGTCCCCCCGGCCCGCTGTCGGTGTAGACCGCAAAGCTCACGAGCGTGGCCGAGTCCTCGACGAAGGTCATGCCGCTGACCGAGAGCGTGGCTTTCTCGGAGCCCCACGCGCCGACCCGGCAGCCGGTGATGCTGGCGCTATTCAGCGTGAGCACCGCGCTGTCGATCGCTTGAGCGGCGACGTCGAGGCTGGCGAAGGCCATGCCCGTCGAGGTGATCTGCGAGGTCTCCTGCGCGTAGAGGCCCCTACCGGCTGGGGCGACGCCCGGCGTGGGGGGCCGTGTGATCGCCCCGCCGGTGAGGGTGATCGTGGAGCTGTCGTAGGCGACGATCGCCGTGCCGAGCGTGGAGAAGGTGCAGGCGTCGAACGTGAGGGTCGAGGTGCCGTAGGCCTCCACGCCGCTCACGACCTTGCCGGCGCCCTCGAGGGTGACTCCGGTGGCCTGGAGGGTGCCGGACACGGCGAGGTAGATGCGGCTGGCCGCGCTGGAGGACTCGAACCGGCTCCCGGCGAGCGTGGCGCTGGCGCCGGCGCTGACGGTGAGCCGCAGGTCGCGGAGGGTCTCATCCCCGATCGTCAGGGTGCCTTGCGACCCATCCGAGTGGTTCTGGAGCTGGACGCGGAGGTCCGTCCCCGAGACGCCGGCGAGAGTGGCGACGTCTATCGCGGCAGTGACGCCTACCAGCGTGACGTCGGCCGGCCCGACGGCGAGCGCGTCGACGCCGTTCATGCCGGCGAGCGTGAGGGCGCCCTTCTCGGCCGTGCCGCTCACGTGGGCGGGCACCAGCGCGAGCGAGGGGCTCGTGACGTTCGTAATCACCGTGGGCGTGGCCGCCCGGAAGGCGTCCGGGTCGAGCACCATGGCGCGGTCCTCGGGGCCGAAGTCCACGATCAGGTCCGTGAGCGTGGCGCGTCCCCCGGAGGTGATGTCGAGCCACACGCCCCGCGAGACGAGCGCCGTCTCGCCCTCCGACAGGTGGCTCCCCGAGAGAGACAGCTCCGCGGTCTTAACGACGTAGGCGCCGTAAGCGCACCGGGTGATCGCGCTGTCGTTGATCGCCACGGAGGCCGTGTCGGTGAGCGACACGCCGACGCGGAGCGCGTCGAACGTGGCGCCTTCGATCGTCACATCGGCGCTCCCGGTGGCGACAACGCCCTCGCCGGCGCGGGCCCCCGTGTCGGGTGTGCCCTCGAAGGCCACACCGACGAGCTCGCCGTCTCCGGCGATCTCCAGCAGGGTCAACGTGGAGTCCGAGAGGAGGTGGGTCGTATCGATGAGGCTCACCGCGGAGAGAGAGCCCACCAAGATCAGCACGTTGTCAAAGGTGGACGCCTCGGCGCCGAAGGTGCTGGTCCCAGAGAGCGTGATTGTGCGCGGCGTGCCCGGTCGCGACAGCAGCGGGGTCCCTGGGGCTAGGGTCGCGGTGGTGGTGCTGAGGCTGGTGGCACCGGAGAGGATGAGGTCGTCGCCGGGCGCGATGGGGCCGAGCGCGATGGCCGGCGCCGAGCCCGAGCCCGCGATGCCCACGTGCAGCGAGGGGCCGTCGAGCGGGAAGCTGAGCCCGGCAAACGTGGAAGGCGTCGTGGTGCCCCAAACGTCCGGGTCGAGCACCAGCGCCATATCCTCCGGGCCAACCCGGAGCTCCGCCCCGGCGATGTCCACGCCGCCTGCGGGATAGACTGGCTCCACGCGGAGCCCGGTCATGGCGGAGCCCGGGGAGGACCCGTCGATGATGAGGTCCTCGAGGATCGGGCGCGCGCTGTACCGCACCTCGATCCCGAGCTCGCAGTCCGCCACCCGCAGCCGGCGGAGGGCCACCGGGTCGTCAGCGTCGACGCGGACGCCCGTCACGGCGTCGGCGATCTCGCCGTCCTCGAGCACGGCCGGTCCGTTGATCACCCAGCCCGATTGCTTTCGGGGCGTGACGTTCGCCGGCGCGATGACGAGGTGCTTGGCGAGGACCGAGCCCCAGGTCACGAGGTGCTCGCGGGCCGTGAGATCGCTGGAGGCGAGGAGCACGTGCTCCAGGGTGGCGGTGGTGGCGACCCCGAGGGTCAGCTCCACGTTCGTGAAGCTCGACAGGCCGAGCCAGAAGCTCTGCGCTTCGCTGCCCGAGGTGGTGAAGCGCCCGGCCTTCCCAGCGACTCCGGTGACCGTGACCCCCGAGAGGCGGATCTTGGCCCCTCGGGACACGAGGAACTCCACGCCCGCGAACTGCGCGTCGGTGGCTCGCAGGTCGAGCCCCAGTGCCGGCGTGGTCCACGCAGTGAGGGCGCTTGCAGTGACCGCCGCGCCTCCCTCGAAGACAACCAGCCCCCCGAGCGTGGCCGTCTCGGCCAGGTAGGGCCCGGTGGGGAGCAGCACATTGGACAGGCTCCCGGCCAAGACCACGGGGGGGCCCTCGGGCGGCGCGGCCGTGGCCCGACAGACCTCCCGACCGTAAGCGCACACGCGCTGTCCGGTGGCCTTGGAGCCAACCGCGCACGTGGTCCCCGCGCCAGGGAAGCTGTCGTCGACCTTGCCGTTGCAGTCGTCATCCACGCCGTTGCAGAGCTCAGCCACTGGAGTCTCTGGCTGGCACCCGGGTGGCGCCGTGACGCACGACCGGAGGTCCAGATCGCAGATCTGGCCTGCCGCGCAGCCGGCGCTCCGGCAGCCCGTGAGGCACTTGCCCGTGGCGCCGCAGTACTCCCCGCTGGGACACGCGTCATCGCCGAAGCACTCGGGCAGCTCAGGGGCGCACTGCCGCGAGGCGACGTCGCACCCGAAGCCCGCCGGGCAGGACCCGTAGGCCGCGCTTCCGCCAGGTCCGAGGCGGCACCCGGGGTCGCAGTATCCGTCGGCGGTACAGTACCGGCCCGTCACACACTCGGCGTCGGTGGTGCACTCGCGGCTGCGGGGGAGGCAGTAACGCTGCTCCGGATGGCAGCTCGAACCCGCGCCGCAGTTATCGGGCGACGTGCGGCAGCCGAAACGGCAGATCCCGAGCCCGTCGCAGTGCTCGTCGCTCTGGCACGCGGCGTCTGAGCCGCACTGCGTGACGCCCGCGATGCAGCCGCCGAAGACCGGCTCGCAGACGTGGCCGGCGGGACACGGTGTTGGGGCGGCGCCGATGCAGCTCGGCGTCTCGTAGAAGACCCGCACGTCCCGCACCACGGGCTTCGTGTTCGCGTCGTTGGTCTCGAGCCGGAAGCGCAGCTCGAGAAAACGCGCCCCTCCAGCGACCCAGGGTGTGAGGTCGAGCTCGAGCCCCGAGAGCGGGTCGGACAGCGCGGCCGCGGCGAGCGCTTCGGGGGTGGCTCCACCTCGGACGGTGACGGTGACGGCTGTCCCCGGGGGGGTGACCGCGGCGTAGACCACCTTGAGGAAACGCACTGGTCCCTCCGCGTCGTAGACCATGCGCCACGTCCCCTCTGTGGCCGCGTACGTGAAGAGCTGGAAGCCGGTGTTGTCGCTGTAGCTATAAGGACCGGCGCCCGAGTCGGGATCGTCGTGGCGCACGATGTCGTAGGAGCCCTTGGCGACGCCCTCCTTGGAGAACTCCATGAGCCCCGAGCCGCCAAGGCAGATCGCCCAGATGTCGCCGTCCTGGTCGATGGTCACGCCGCGCGGGGCGGTCTGCCCGGCGATCCCGGACGGGAGGCCCGAGGCCGTCTTGAAGTTAGTCCACGTCCCCGTGGACGGCACGAACCGGCCGATCGTGTCGCTGCTGTATCCGGCGACATAGACGGTGTCGTCGCTGTCGACCACGAGCCCGGTGGTCGTGGAGACCCCGGTGGGGGCGTCGTAGGTGGTCCAGGTGTTCGTGGGTGGGTCGTACGAGACGATGCCCTTCGAGTAGTTCCCGAACCACGGTCGGGACTTGCCGTCGATCGCGATGCCGTAAAGGGTGGCGGGGCTGCACGCCCGACGAACGGCAACGCCGAGCGCCGTGTCGATCGCGACCGTACACCCGGCGGTGAAGCTGGAGGACCAGAGGAGTCCGTCGCCACCGATCGCCAGCCCGTAGATCGGGATCGAGCCGCCCTGGAAGTTGGTGGGGACGCGACGGATGACCGTGCAAGTGTCCGGGTCGACCTCGGCGACGTCCTTGCCGTTCCACGTGCCTAACCACGCGTGGTTGTTTCGGTCTATCGCCAGCCCGCGGATCAGGTCGTTCGTGGAGCCGGCCTGGACCTGACAGTGGACACACTCGTCGAGGAGCGGATTTCCGCCGGGAGGGACGATCAGCTCGCCGAACGTGATCACGCCATCGCCGTTGAGATCCCGCGAGGTCTGAATCACGCCGTCGCCGTTCCGGTCGATGCAGTCCACCTCGTTCGAGAAGAGGTGCGTGGCCTTTCCATCGCCGCGATGGCCAACCCACGCGTTGCCAAACAGGTCGACCGCCGTTCGTGAGGGGTCCGTGCCCACCCAATAACGCGCCAGCTCGCGGCCCGTGCGGGTGTTCCATCGGGAGACCGAGCCCTCGGTGCTGTTCGGCACCCAGATGTACGGGTAGTCGACCTGGCCCACACCCAGCGTGACGCCCCCGTCGGGCGCCGGGGTGATCGCGGGATCTCGGATGCCGACCTCGGCCGGGAAGATGAGCACCTCACCGCACGGTGCGCAGCCTCCGCACGGGTTGCTGACGCCGTCGTCCGGAGCGCCGTCACAGTCGTCGTCCTGGCCGTTGCACGTCTCGAGAGGGGCCGGACCGCACGTGCCGCATGCGTTGAGGAGCCCCTCATCCGTCGAGGCGTCGCAGTCGTCGTCGAGGCCGTTGCACAGCTCCGGCTCGGGCACGACCGCGCCCTGGCACGGTCCGAGCTCGCCGCCGACGCACGGCCGCTGACCTGGGAGGCAGAGACCCACACTCTGCGTCTCGGGCGCCGCGGGGTAGCAGGCCACGGGGTTGCCCGCGCTGCACGCGGGCACGGGACCGCAGCCGGGATCGATCACCCCGTCGCAGTCGTCGTCCATTCCATTGCACGACTCGGGGGGTAGGGCCCCGCAGCCGCCGCAGGCGTTGAGGAGGCCCTCGTCCGTGAGGGAGTCGCAGTCATCGTCTGCCCCGTTGCACGACTCCTGCGGGAGCGCTCCGCACGTGCCGCAGGCGTTGAGGAGCCCCTCGTCGGTGAGGCCATCGCAGTCCTGGTCCAGGCCATCGCACGACTCCAGGGCTCCCGGGTACCGCGTGGCGTCTGCGTCGTCGCAGTCCACGACGGCGCAGCCCTTCCCGAGGCCCGCCTGGTCGTGGTCCGAGTCGATGCAGACGTTGGCCGGAATACAGGCCGAGAGCCCGCCCAGCCACGGCGAGCACACCCACCCGGGCGGGCAGGCGTAGATCCCGCACCACGAGGAGCACACGGAGTAGTCGACGCCTGCGAGGCAGAAGCCCGAAGCGCACTCATCGTCGTCGGTGCACGCCTCGCCCAGCGGCAGGCCGGGCGTCGCCAGGTCCGGGGGATCCACGGCGTCCATGGGCTCGGCGGTGTCGCCCGAAGGAGCGCCGGTGTCGCCCGCCCCCGGTACGTCTTCGAGCTCCACGATGTCGCCGGGTTCGACGGGGACGTCCTCCGGGACGATCGGTACGTCCTCGGGTTCGACGGGGACGTCCTCCGGGACGATCGGTACGTCCTCGGGTTCGACGGGGACGTCTTCGGGGACAACGGGCACGTCTTCAGGGACGACCGGTACGTCCTCGGGTTCGACGGGTACGTCTTCAGGGACGACCGGTACGTCCTCGGGTTCGACGGGGACGTCCTCCGGGACGACTGGTACGTCCTCGGGTTCGACGGGCACGTCTTCGGGGACAACGGGCACGTCTTCAGGGACAACGGGCACGTCCTCGGGTTCGACGGGTACGTCTTCAGGGACGACCGGTACGTCTTCGGGGACGACGGGCGTGTCCTCGGGTTCGACCGGCACGTCCTCGGGTTCGACGGGCACGTCCTCGGGGACGACGGGCACGTCCTCGGGTTCGACGGGCACGTCCTCGGGGACGACGGGCACGTCCTCGGGGACGACGGGCACGTCCTCGGGGACGACCGGCACGTCTTCGGGGACCACGGGTACGTCGTCTGAGCTCGCCGGGACATCCTGCCCAGGGGGGACATCCTCCGGCGTCGTTGGCGCGTCTTCGGGCGGGGCTGGGACGTCCCCGGGTGCATCCGGCACGTCAGTGACGCTCCCGTCCTCGGGCTCCGACGCGTCTGCCGCGTCGGCGAGTGGTGGGACGTCGTCGCCCACATCGGGCGGGGTCTCGACGGCGACGTCGGGCGGAGGGGCGTCGTCGCCCCCGCTGACGTCCTTGAGGCTGTCCGTGGGGGTAGCGTCGCCTCCAACGGTGTCCGCCGCGAGCGCGTCGCTCGCGACCTCCTCGACGGAGGGGCCGGCATCATCGAGCGTGGTGACGCCCCCCTCGGACTCAGAACAGGCGAGCGTCACCCCGAGGAGCAAGAGCCATCGTCTCATGCCGCACCCCCTTTTCGCTGGGTCTCAGGGTGAGCGTTCGGGGCGCGCACGCGGCCCCGCCTGCCGGGCAGGTGTCTGAGCCACAGGAGACCGCCGAAGAGCACGAGCGCGCCGCCCAGCGGGAGGTGGCGCGGTGGCGTGGTGCGGCACCCGCAGCCGCCCTCCTTGAGGTCCAGCTCCAAGTCCCCGCCGCCCGCGTCGCCGGCAGGCACCGGATCACCCCCGACGTCGCCGGTGTGCTCGATGTCTTCCGCTGAGGGCTGGGCGATGTCAGCGCCCGGGCCTGGTGTGGCGAGATCCCCGTCTCCGGGTTGGTCCTCGGGGATGTCGTCGTCGGAGACGTCGCCGGGTGTGGCGGGCACGTCCACCGGCGGCTCTTCGCTATCGATCGGAGGCGCTGGCGCGTCTTCGGGTTGCCCCACATCGCTCGGCCCCGCGTCCTCGACGGGTGTGCCTCCCGTGTCCTCGGCGGGCGGCACGTCCTCGGCGGGCGGCACGTCCTCGGCGGGTGGCACGTCCTCGACGGGTGACACGTCCTCGGCGGGTGGCACGTCCTCGACGGGTGACACGTCCTCGGCGGGCGGTACGTCTTCGACGGGCGGCACGTCCTCGACGGGTGTGCCTCCCGTGTCCTCGACGGGCGGCACGTCCTCGACGGGTGGGACATCCTCGACGGGTGGGACGTCCTCGACGGGCGGCACGTCCTCGGCGGGCGGCACGTCCTCGACGGGTGGGACGTCCTCGACGGGTGGCACGTCCTCGACGGGCGGCACGTCCTCGACGGGTGGCACGTCCTCGACGGGCGGCACGTCCTCGACGGGCGGCACGTCCTCGACGGGCGGCACGTCCTCGACCGGCGGCACGTCCTCGACCGGGGGCACGTCCTCGACGGGCGGCACGTCCTCGATGACGGGCACATCCTCGGGCTCAGCGATGTCTTCGACGGGCGGCTCACCGACGTCCTGCGGCGGCGGGCCCGGGTCGACCTCCGGGACGGGGAAGTCGAACACCAGCTTGCCGAACCGATCGTCGGTGCCAGCGACCGCGACCTCGCCGTACCAGATCACCGCGTCGACCGCTGCCTCGATGGGGCCGTCGCGCACCTCGACGCGGGCCGCGTACTCCACGGCGTCGAAGCCGAGGGGTGCCGGGACCACGAGCTGGAGACCGGTCGACGTGATCGTGGCGAGGCTGCCCCCTTCGGTGATCACGCCGTCGTCCACGCGGACTCGGGCGACCTCGACGCCTGCCGCGGCGAGTCGAACGAGCCGCGACGAACCCGGCGGTCCGGGCTGCGCCACGAGCTCGAGCTCGAGCGAGGACGCAGAGGGTCGCGCGACCCCCCGCAGCCATCGCGCCGTGGTCGGCCCGGGACCCAGCGGCCGGAAGAGCAACGCAGACGGCGGCGACGCGCTCAGGACGGCCGCGTCGGACACCGGCACGATGAGCTCCGACAGCTCGTCGACGACCAGGACCGCCACAGCCAGGCGCACGCCGTCCGCCGCCAACACGATCGGCAGCTGCCCGCGGGGGAGGGGGGCCCGAGTCGTCTCCCCCGTGTGGGTCTCGCCGGACGCGATCTGGGCCGGGCCGGTGAAGAACGGCGGCAGGCCGAGCAGCCCAACGGTGAGCACGGGGCTCAGCGGGACCGAGCCCACGTTCTCGACCTGCCAGGTGAAGAGCCCACCGCCGTCTAGCGGTTGCGCCGAGAGCTGCCCCACGAGCGGCAAGGTGGCGGTGAACGTGGTGGAGGCCGTGGCGAGGATCGTCGAGCCGGCGCGTAACACCCCGTTGGCGGTGCACGTCCCGGGCGCAGCAGCTCCGGCGGACCACGTGAGCGTGGCGGGCGCCGTGCCTCCCGGAGAGACGAGCCCCGGGTCGGCTTGCAGCGTCGCGCTGGACCCTGGGCAGGTGATCGACACCTCCGCGGTGAGCCCTGAAGCGGTCCCGAGCGCGCCCAGGTGCTGGACCAGCGCGTGGAGCGTGACGGGTGCGCCAATGTGGAACTGCGCGCGGGCAGGGCTCAAGAGCAGCTTGAACGCCTGCGGGGGCAGGAGATCGGGGGTGAGCGGGTTGCAGTCGTCGTCTCGTCCGTTCCCTGGGATCTCGGGGTCGGCGGGCGACACAGCGGCCGCGCTGTCGTCGCAGTCGGAAGGCGGGCAGAAGCTGTCGCCGTCTACGTCCGGGTGGCAGGACGGGGCGGGCGCCGCGTTGGCGATCACCACGAAGCTCTGGAGCGCGGTGTTGCCTCCAGGGTCTCGTGCAGCGAGCACGAACGCGGCGGGTCCGGGCGTGGCGTACCACGTCAACGCGCCGATCGCGTCGTCCCAGGTGGCGCCTGGGGGTCCCACCTCGAGCGTGAGCTGCACGGGCTCACCCTCCGGGTCGTCAGCGAGGGCTGCGTAGACGTAAACCACCCCTGCCGCCACGGTCGTCGTGGGCGCGGTGAGGAAAGTGGGCGGGCGGTCCGTGCAGAGCATTGGCGGCGAGACCGTCGCCGGTTCGTGCTCCGCGCCCGCGAGCCGCACCGCGAAGGTCCGAGTGGTTGGCGGTCCGGCGGTCAACTCGGCGACGAGGGAGAACTCGCGCCGCGCGCCGGGAAGCACCGGCTCGAGCCCGACCGTCGCAAGCACCACAGGCGCCGGCCCTGAGACGTCGAGCAGCTCGATGGATGCGCCCGAGAGCACGGCGTCGCCCCCGTTGCCCACGCCGCCGGTGACCGCGACGTCTACGCCGCACGTGGCGACGTCGAAGCTCACGTCGGCAAACACGGGGCGCGGGCCGTCCTGGGCCCCCGGGATCGCGCGCAGGACCAGGCCGAGGTCGAAGTGTCGGTCGCCGCCGCCCTGGAGCTGCGCGAGCACGGGATCCGACGCGACCACGTCGACGGCGCTGTCGTTCGGGAGGGCCTCCGCGTCGTACGGCCCGAGCGCGAACGGCTGACCCGCCCCGATGGCGACGGCGGCGCCAGCGGGCCCCGCGAGCAGCCAGGAGTCGCCTACGTCGGCCCGGAGGGTGTGGAGTCGGAGATCGGTGCCCCTGCGGCCGAGCACCTGGAGCACGTCCTCCCCGAGGACGCCGAGCGCGGTGGCCCCCGAGGTGGCGAAGTCGCCGGCGAGCACGATGACGTCTCCGGTGCAGTCGAGCGAGAGGCCGCGCGTCTCGCCCACTGCGGTCTGGACCGCGCGCTCCCCGGCGCTGAGCACGCGCGCAAACCGGTTGGCTCCCGTGGCGTCGCGGGCCGTACAAGTCGCGGCTTCGTACGCGAAGAACGCGACCGCGCCGCCGCTGGGATCCCGCGCTCGTGTGGACACGATGAAGCGCCGGCCCACGTCGCCGTCGTCGCGATCGAGCGGCGGCGCCACCTCGAGCCCGGTGACGGAGGCAGACTGGATCACGACGTCGCCGGTGGCGTCGACCAGGATCACCTCGCCGGCCGTGAGGCCCGCTGGCTCGAACGCCCCGCCGCGGGGTAGCTGCGCGGAGTCGAGGATTGCCCCATCGAGGGCCCTGAGCTCGACGCTCGCGGGCTCCGCGGCCATGATCACGAGACGGTTGTTCGTGGTGAGCGTGGGTAGGAAGAGCGCGAAGGACCGCCCGCGGCGCCGGCCATCCAGCGCGGGGTGGATGAGCTCCGCGCCGAAGTCCGGCGCGAGCTGCTCGTGAACCAGGTAAGCCTGGACCCGTCCGTCCGCCTCGAGCACCAGTCGATCCAGCGGGAAGCCCGCCAGCATCGGGTCGACCACCGTGGGCTCCAGAGGGAGCAACGTGCCCTCCGCGACGGGCGCGAGGTCGATCGGGTCCAGCACGCGCCAGGTGACCACCTCCTCGGGTGACAACAGGATCAGCGGCATCGGTGTGACCGGACGCACGGCGAGGTAGCTCGTGACGGGCGCGGTCTCGGCGCCGACCGAACGGCCGAGGTTGTTGGTCTCGTCGCTCTCGGGCACCACGTCGCCCGAATCCACCCGCGCGAATAGGAGATTCCCGGGGAAGAGCGTGGTCTCGAAGTCCTCCGTGGTGAGGGTGGCGACGCCGCCTGGGAGCAGCGTGGGGACATCGAGGATGCGCTGCGGATCGCCGTCCGCGGCGCCGTCGAGCGCCAGGTCTTCGAAGACCGTGACCGTGCACGGCGCCGCTGCGCTATCGCCCGTGTTTCGCACCGTCAGCTCGACGTCCGGCCCCGGGCTCACGGCCACCCGGAGATCCGGCCCGAGGGCCGAGTCACGCACGACCACGCGGACCGGTGAGGAGGCCCGCCCACCATCGGCGCCCGTGGCGACCACCGAGAACAGATGGGTGCCCACGTCGGCCAGCGTGACGGGCCACTCGACGCGTAGCGCGCCCCCTTCATCCACCACGACGACACCCGCGGGTGCGCCCACGACCGTGACCACGGTCCCCGCGGGAAGCGGCGGCAAAGGGATCACCACAGTAGCCGGCGCCACGACCGCGGTAGTTGGCAGGAGGCCCAGTGGCGGGGGCTCAGCCACGAGCGCCAGGGCCGTGATGTCCACCGTGAACGACTGCTCCGTCGCGGCGCCGAAGACGTCGCGCGCCACCACGGTGATCGAGGCAGACCCGGGGCTCGGGAACACACCGGAGAGCGTGTCTCCCAACAGGGACACACCGGGTGGCCCCGAGACCCACGCGTAAAACACGGGATCGCCGTCCGGGTCGGTGGCCGAGAGCGTGTAGGTGAACGGCGTCCGAGGCGCCACCGCCTTGGGCGGGAGGCTCGTGAACACGGGGGCCTCGTTCGAGGTGGGTGCCCCGTCCTTCGGGAGGACCTCACCGACGGCCAGGTAGGTGTTGTCGGTCTCGTCGCTCTCGGCCACCACGCCCTCGGCGTCCACGACCCAGTCCAGGACCACTGGCCCGAGGTAGGGCGTGGTATCGAGCGCCAGCGCTGCGGTGAAGGCTTCGCCTCCCTCGAGGCCAGGGAGCTCGACCGTGGCCACCGGCACCGTGCCCAAGGCGCCCGGGCTGCGGGCCGAGAGGCGCGCCAGAGTCGGCGAAGAGGCGGCGAGTCCGCCGTTCACGACGGTGGCGGTGACCGCGAGGACCTCGCCGTTCCGCACGGGCGCGCCCACGGACAGCCCCGCGGCGAGGTTGGGCAACGTCACGACCAGATCCGCACCCGCGAGCGCGGCCAGGGCGCCCGGGACGGCGTCGCAACCGTCGGTGTCCAGCGCAGCGAGGGCCGCGGAGAGCGCCCCATGGGCCGCCTCGGAGCCCGGGCGCCCCGCGAGGCGCGCAACGAGCAGGGCAAGTTTCGCTCGGAAGAAGTCGAGGTCGGCGGCGCTGCACCCGTCCGATACGCCCGACGCGCCCGCGTACAGATCGATCGCCAGGCTGAACATCGCGTCGTCTTCCTCGAGGACGGCTGCGGCGCCGAGCGCAATCACGCCCTCGGTGCCCGGCAAGGTGACGCTGATCGGGAGCAGTACGCCCGCCGGCGCGAGCCCCTGAGCCTGCTCGAAGGGCGTGGGCGGGGGCTCTATCCGGAGGCGGAGCTCGGCGGGCAGTACGCCGGAGGCCGGGGCCGTGACCGCCAGCACCGCCGCGCCGGACTCGCCGGGGGCCAGCAGCGGCGGTGGGGTGGTCGTGAGCGCGAAGTCGGGGGCAGCGGCGGTGACGCCGTTGGTGACCACCAGGGGCGCGATGAAGGCGGCGTTTCCGAGGTTCGTCACGCCAACCACGGCCTCTCCGGAGCCCCCCGGCGGCAGGATGAGCCGCCGCGGCTCGAGCGAGAGCCCCACGCTGCGCACCTCGGGCACCACGAGGACGACGGAGGCCGTGGCCGACGCGTCGCCCGTCGCCGTGACCTCAACGGTGATCTCGGTGCCCGGCGCGGGCCAGTGAGCGAGCGTTGACTCGAGGCGCAGACCCAGGCGGCGGGTCTCCAGGGGGCCAACCACGACCGAGCTGGCAGCGAGCGTCGCGCTGAAGCCGGGCGCCGAGGCCGTTGCGGTGAGCGCGTAGGTGCCCGGTCCGGCGCCTACGTGGTGAAGCGACACGAGCCAGGCTGGCAGCCGATAGCCCAGCACGTCCATCGCGAAGGTCGGGTCGGGCGCGATCGCCACGCTGAGCGCTGCAACCGCTGGAGGGACGAGCTCGATTGGGATCGCGGTGGCGACCTCGAGCCCCGAGGGGTGGCGCGCGCGCGCTTGAGCGTTGGCCTGGCTCCCGGGCGGCGCGCCGGGTGGGGGGGTGAACGTGGCCACCCCGGACGCGAGCGTGGCCGTCCAGCCAGGTGGCGCCGTCACCTCGAGGTCCCAGTCGCCGCCGAGCGAGGTCGATAGCGCCAGCGTCGACGAGAGCGCCGATGTGACAGCCAGTCCCGCGCTGGGCGCTGCGGGGCTGGCAGTCAGGAACGCGACGTCCGCGGTGCCGGCCAGCGTGAGCTGGTCGTTCTCTCCACTTCGAGCCACGGCCGCCGATCCGGTGTAGGCACCAAGCCCCAGGCCCGCGGCCGGCGTGGCGACGCCGTCGAGGCTCAGCTGCCCGACAGCACCCGACAGGACGAGCGCGGCGCCCTCAAGCAGCAATGCCGCGGTGGGTGCCCCGACGGCGGCCCCGATGTCCGTGCCGAGCGTGAGTGTGGGCGTGGAGAACCGCGCGTCTTGCTGCGCTTCGGGGACCCCGTCCACCGAGAGGTCGCCGCCGGTGACGACGCTGGGAGGACCGAGCTGGTCTATGCGTACCGCGAGCGGACTCCCCGAGATCGCTGCCGTGGCCCCTGGCGCCAGGCTGGTGACCCCGAAGTCGCCGACAGCGACCACACCGCTTCCCGCGCCCCCGAAGAGGTCCACGGTCCCGAGCCCGGTGAGCTCCAGCGCGCCGATCCCCTCCAGCCCCACCGCGTTGTCGAGCCCGGACCAGGCGACCACGCCGTCTGGGAGCTGCTCCGAAGTGGCCTGCGCAGAGAGCAGGCTGCGCGCCGGAAGCCCCTGTAGCGGCAAGGGTCCGGTCTGGAGCACCACCTCTCCCACGAGGCGCACGTGCTCGAAGACCACCGTCCCTGCGACGTCTGCGCGGGCCCTGGTGGGCGCCACGGTCCGTGTCTCGCGCGCTATGCCACGCTCGGACGCGGGCACGACCTCCGGGTCGACCACGCCAGCCGGCCCCTCGGGGAGCAGCGGGTCAGTGATCGCGGCGATCACGATCTGCTGGGACTTGTCGTACGCCTTGATGTACGAGCAGAAGCCCTTGGCCCACTCGCTCATGAGAGTGCAGCTGGTGCAGCCGATGTCCCCGAAGAAGTCGGCCTGGCCGTAGAAGAACATCGGGATGTCGCAGGTTCCGGGGTCCTGGTTCTGGTAGATCTGGCTGAACGCGTTCTGCATCGCGGCGGCGTAGGCGCCGCTGAAGTTCGTAACCAGCTTGTCGCAGATGGCGCCGTTGCCGCCGCTGCAGGCGAAGGCCGCCGTGGCCGCGGGCACGATGAGCCCGTAGAGCCCGCCGATGAAGCCGCCGATCTGCGCGAAGAAGTTTCCCGGCGGACAGGCCGCGGTGGGGATCGCGCCGACGTCGCAGCCCGTCTGATAGACGTGGATCGCGTACTCGATCAGGGCGCCGCCGGTCCCGTCGTCCAGGCGGCCGAGGAACGTCCCGTCGGGCGACAGCTCGAGCCACGCGCTCCGAGTCTTGCCGCCGATGACGACCGGGCTCGAGGGCCCGAAGACCGAGCGGCCATTGAGGAGCGCCTGCTGGATCCGGGCGCGAGCCGCGTCGCTCACAGCCAGGGCGCCGGTCTGACTGAGATTGAGGCCGCTCTGCCCCTCGAGGAAGATGAAGTCGATGCCCGCGTCGAGCGCGCGCTGGAAGACGGCGTGCGTGGACACGGCGTCGTCCCCCGCGACCAGCGCCAGAACGCTCCCCTCGAGGTCCGTCGCGAGGTTGCCGTGCGACATGACGACCAGGGCGCGATCCGAGCGAGGCTGTCCAGGCTGGAGCAGCGCCGCCATCGGCTGGTCCATCAGGTCGAGGGTGATGCTGTGCAGCGGGTTGGGGCTCACCGAGGTGGCGGCCCGGGAGGCCACGATGCGCGGCCGAGTCGCGTAGAGCCGGGCGTTTCGTTGGGCGGCGATCCGTGGGGCGCGGACCCCGAGGTTCGAGTCGTGCAGCAGCGCGAGCACGGTGGTCAATCCGGCCGCGAGGTTCCGCATCCGGTCGACGCGGGAGATCGAGACCTCACCGTCCGGATCCTCGGTCAGGGCCAGCTGCCGCTCCGCCTCCGCGGCCTCGGTAGCAAGGTTCAGGGTGGCCTGCTCCTGGGCCACGAGACGAGGAGGGGTTGGGGCCGCCTGGACCACCAGGGTCATCACGTCGACCGCCTGTGTGACGTACCCGCCGAAGTCTCCGGTGGCGACGCCACCGCCGGCGCGAGTGTCAGCCCCCAGCCGGTCGGCCAGGAGGCGCTCATGGATCACCCCATTTCCCAATGTCTGGCCGGGCGCGAGGCTCTCCACCTCCACGAACACTCCCGTGGCGTGATCATTGGCGATCCCTCCGCCGAAGTTGGACGCGAACTCCGTGTAGCTCGTCCCCGCGATGGTGGTCTCGCTTCGCCGCTCGAGGTCCCGCAGGTCGATTCGGGGCGTGTACGTGGACGTCTTGTGGAAGAACACCATTCCCCCAACGACCTTGCTCTCGAGCGCGTGGTGGACGACGAGCGCGGTCCCCACCAGCTCCACGGACCAGAAGGTGGCGTCGAGCGTGGCCGGCTTCTTCTCGGGGGCTGACATGAACGCCGGGGCGTACTCCTCGTCGATGACCCGGATGGCCACCTGATGGCGCAGCTCGGGCGCGATCCCTGCCGTGGGCTCGCCCGACGGCACGCCGTGTTGCTCGCCCACGACGGCATCTTTGAAGCTGGGGTCCAGCGCCGTCCACGCATCGCCGATCCACGCCTCGACCCACACATGGGACTTCAGCGCGGCGAGGGTCTCGGCGTCGGGAAGCGCGGGCTCCAGCACGAGTGCCTCGAGCGCCTCGTGACTCGCGGCACCGAGCGCCGCCAGCCGCGCTGCCCGGGTAGTCCCGAGGCTCGCCGCGGCCTCCGGAGTGAGGCGAGCCAGCGTCCCCTCGAGGTCCGCGGCCAGCTGCGCTCCGCTGAGCGGCGCCCCGAGCACGTCCCGCGCCTCGGGTGGTGGGAACGCGGCAGACCACAGGGCGGCGGCCTGATCGTCGTCGATCGTGCCGAAGCGATACCGTGCTGGGATGCCGAGCGCGCGGAGTAGGGCGACCAGGAGGCTCGACCGGTCGAGCGCGTTCGCCACGCGCCCGTAGAGCACGCCACGTGCGCCGTGGAGCGAGCCCGTATAGGGGGCGAACGCGATGGACTTCGCGAGCTCGAGCGCTTCGTCCGGCCCCGCGAGGAGCGCGGCCTGAGCGGCGACGGCCGGATCCGTCGGATCGGCCTCCGGGCCCGGGGCGAGGTACTCCGCGGGGAAACCAGGCCCCTCGAGCTTCACCGCCCGGACGGGGGTGTCGAAGCGGAGCCCGCCCGAGGTCCCCGTGAGGCGCCCGCCCGTGAGCACAGTTCCGGGCGAAGGCACGACCTCGCCGAGGTCGATGCTGACGCGCACCTCGCTGCGATCACCCGGGACCAGCGTCCCGAGCACAATCGTGTGTCCCGCGGTCGCGCCGTGGGCGTCGCGACCGGCCAGCGGGCTGCTGTCGGCCCAGGCGCCGACCGACGGCGAAGGGAGCGAGAGCCAGGCGTTCTCGATAGGGGAGCCCGTGGGGTTGGAGACCTCGAGGACCACCTCGAGCCGGTGCTCCTGGCCCAGCTGGTCCACCCGCCACGCATCCTGGCGAACAGTGACCCCCACCGGGGGCGCAGCAAGAGCAAGAACGACGCACCCAACAACAACCATCTTGGCCCCCCGGGAGGTTGCCTGGACGGCCACCTCGCACTCGACTTGAATCGGCTCCCCGTGGGTCCCCATTCTCCGGGTGAATCCCCAGACGGCAAGGGCCAGTTGAGTCATTCGCATGCGGGCATTGGCTATACGGTTGTTCAGGCTACCCGCGGCCCGCCGCGCCATGCCAGACTGGCCTTCTCTGGAGACCCGTTGATGCCCACTGTCCCCGTCTCGTCCGCGACGCCTCGAGGCTTCGTGCTCGGAGGTGTCCCGTGAAGACGAGCTCCGCAGCCCCACAGCCAGCCCGCGCCGCCCCGGCGCGGGTCCTGGGGCTCCGCACCGCCACGCTCCTCGTGGCGGCAAACATCATCGGGACCGGCATCTTCACCACCACCGGCTTCCTCCTGCGGGACCTCGGTTCCTCCACAGCGGTGCTCGCGCTCTGGACCGTCGGCGGGCTGGTCGCGCTAGCAGGTGCGCTGTGTTACGCCGAGCTGTCGGCGGCGGTCCCCTCCAACGGCGCCGACGCCACGCTGCTAGGCCGGATCTACCACCCCGCGCTCGGCTTCGTGGCGTCTGTGGTCTCGCTCCTCGTAGGCTTCGCGGGTCCGGTGGCGAGCACAGGGCTCGCGTTCGAGGCGTACCTCGGGCCCTTCCTGCCGGCGTGGATGCCGGTGCGGGGTCTGGGGCTCGGCTTGATCCTCGGCCTCACCGCGCTCCACGTCCGCTCGGTCTCCGCCGGGGCCGCGGCCCAGGACGCCGTGACCGTGCCCAAGCTGCTGCTCCTCGTGGTCTTCGGCGGCCTGGGGCTCGCCCTCGGCAGCGCCTCGAACCTCGGACAAGGCGACACCGCCGGGTTCGGCGACGCGTTCACGTCGTCCGCGCTACCCGCCGCGTTTATTTACGTCGCCTACGCCTACAGCGGCTGGAACGGCGCCGCCTACGTGGCCGGAGAGGTCGTCGACCCCACCCGCAACGTGCCGCGCGCGCTGGTCCGCGGGACCCTCACGGTCATGGCGATCTACGGGCTCCTGAACCTCGCCTACTTGTTTGCGGCCCCCGCCGATCAGCTCGCGGGGCGAAAAGACGTGGCAGCGGCGGCCGCAACGGCGCTCGGCGGTCCGCAGGCCGGCCTGGTGGTGGCGCTCCTCATCGCCTTCGGCTTCGTGTCGGCCATCGGCGCCTGGGTCCTCGCGGGCCCCCGCGTCATTGCCGAGACGGCCGCGAGTTATCCCGCGCTCTCCTGGATCGCTCGCCGGAACGCGGCCGGTTCTCCGGCCAACGCCATCGTCGTGCAGACCGCAGCCACCCTGGTCTTCTACCTGTACTCGGATCTCGAGGGGCTGCTGGGCTTCATGGGGATCTTGTTGTCGTTGTCGTCGGGCCTCACGGTGCTGGGGCTCATCGTGCTGCGCGTTCGCGAGCCGGCGCTGCCCAGGCCCTATCGGGTCCCGCTCTACCCGCTGCTCCCGCTGCTGGCGGGGGGGGTATTGCTCGTGATGGTGACCGACGCGCTGCGGCAGAGCCCGGCCGCCCTCATCGGCTGCGGGGTGACGGTGGGAGTGTCGCTGGTCGGGTACTTCGGATTGAAGCGCGGCACACCGCCGCCTCCGGCTGCGTGAGCCGTGGTGGTGCGCGTCATGTGACGGCGCGCCTCTGGGGCTGCGATTGGGGATGTGGAGCGGAGGCGAGCCCTTTGGCCTCTCAGCGGCCCCGCGCCTCCGCCGCTTGGGCGTCGACCTTCCCGGCTGTGGCCATGAGCGCCATCACGCCCGCCTGCTTGTCGCGGGTCTTCGATGAGTACTTGCCGTCGGCCACGAACTTGCCGGCCGAGTACTGATCCGTACCCGCCCAGACGTAGGCGCTGGGCTTGCCACGGTTGTGGTAGCCGAGCCCGTTGTAGTACTCGGCGTACGTGGCGAGCGCCGCCGGGTCGGTGGTGTTCTGGTCCATCTCGACCTTGTCGCGGACGGCCTTTTTCATGTTGAGGGCGTGAATCGCCGCCTCCTCCCACTTGTGGAAGATCGGGATGTTCTTGGGCACGTGGACCGCCTTCTTCCCCAGCGGATCGCCCTGGTGCAGGTAGGTCCCGAAGTTGCCGTTGCTCTCGCGCCAGTGCAGGGCGGCGATCAGCTTCGCAGGGACGCCGGTCTTGTCGGCGACTGGGACGTAGCGGGCGTGGTGCTTCTCCCAGTGCTCGGCGAAGCCATCGAGCTGCCCCTCGTATCCCTTGCGCTTCAGGTCCATCTCTGCCGCGCGCTTCTGGTTGTTGTCGTAGACCTTCCGCCCGGTCTTGTCCTTCGCGTCGGGGCGGTGCGACTTGGGGGGCTTCACCGCGTCAGCCGCCTCAGCGAGGACGGCGGCCGAGTCTGGGCTGATCCCCGCGACCGGGCCACCCGTGGCGCCGCCCGGGCTCAACCTGGCCGCAGCGGCGCTGTAGCTCTCCGTCTGGAGACTGGCCTTGAGCGTGCTGTTGGAGGACGAGGTGGACGGTCCCGCCGCGTCAGGCCCCTGGGCGGTGCGCGGCTTGTTGGCGGTCAACATCGACATGGACTTCCTCCCGTCTGCGTTCGGGCCTCGGACAAGCAAGTCTCGTGCAAGACCCGCCATCGTGCAACTGCGCAGCCCTGACGCGCCGGTCGTCCCTCAGGTGGCGCTCGCTGTCCTCCCGCCGCTGGTGACTCCCGTGTCCCGGTGGTCCCGGGAGACCACAGCGCGCCTGCTCCCTACCGCGCCTCACTTCACTCGGGGATTCAGTCGCCGCCTGTCGTCCCGCTGTGGTGACTCCGTGTCCCGGTGGCCCCGGGAGACCGCAAGCGCGTGCTCCCTGCTACGCCTCACATCACTCGGGGACTCAATCGCCGCCTGTCGTCCGTCCTTGACGCGGCCATTGCGCCGGTGTAGCTGGTTATAAGTGCAACTTCATACTTTGCTGGTCGATGAGGGTTCCGTGAACAAGCTGCGACGCGACTCGGTGACTCCATTCTCAGCGCTAAGCCGGCCCGCCGCCCGCGTCGTGGCTGCGATCCTGATGCTCGGCTGTGAAGCGACCGGGTCCAGCGGCGGCGCCGCGGGCGATGCCCTGTCAGGCGACGCCTCGCCCGGGTCTGACGTCACACCGGAGCTGAGCTTCCCCGACGCCCGAGAGAGCGGAGGTGAGGCCGACGTCGCGGCCGGCCCGGCCGAGCCGGTCGAGGCTGACGCCGAGGCTGGGAGCTGGGTCGACAGCGCACCGCAAGGCGAGGACGCGACGGCTGCGGCCGACGTGCCCTCCGCTGACGTCGGGACGCCGTTCGTGCCCCCCGTGGAGACGGCGCCCGATCAAGCGGGCCTCACCAACGTGGGCACCAACCTCACCGCGGTGCTCGAGGGCGGAAAGCTCGCGGGAGCCTGTGACGCCTGGTTCGCGACCAAAGGGCAGGGCACGCTCAAGCAGAAGCTCCTGTGCGGTAAGGCCATGTTCTTTTACGAGAGCTTCGGCACCTACGGGATCCCGCAGGTCATGGCGGACTTCATGATCCAGAAGCTGCCCGAGTCCGTGGGACCCGGGATGGAGAAGTTCGGCCTGTACGCAGACCCCACGTCAGCCAAGCAGCTGCCTTTGGGCCTCGCCCCGGGGGCCAACCTGCCTGACACCACCGTGCCCAGCTACACCTTCACGTGCGCCAGTTGCCACTTCGGCAAGACGCCCGACGGCCGCTACGCCGTGGGCCAGGCCAACCACGACTACGACTACGGCCGCCAGATCCTGGCGTTCAACCTCTTCGCGAAGCTCGCTACCGGGCTCGAGCCCGCGAGCCAGCACAACGCCAAGGCGGTCGCGGCGATCCAGCCGCTCATCGACGAATACAAGGCCAACCCGTTTCTAGCGTTCGAGTTCGGCCTGGCGCTGCTTCAGCTCACGAGCGCCTTGTCTGCCGTCCCGGCGTTCAGCCCCGCCGATGAGGCCGCCTACGCCAGCTGGAAGCCCGGGACGCAGGACTTCCTCATGACGCCGGTTGTCGTGGACGACGGCGTCCACACCGTGAGCAAGATCATCAGCCTGTTCAACCTCCCGACCACAGCGCAGATCGAGAGCGGCGGGATGACCCACGCGATGCTCGGCTGGACCGGGGTGGCCGGCTCGCTGGTCAACTTCCTCCGTGGCTTCGCGGCGCTGGGCGCCGGCAACGCGGACTGGCCGGATGAGAAGCTGGAGCCGTTGAAGGCCTACCTCGAGAGCCTCTCGGCGCCTGAGAATCCGAACCCGCCACCGGCCGCCCAGGTCAGCCAGGGCGCCCAGCTCTTCGTCGACAAGGGCTGCGTGACGTGCCACGACGGGCCCGCCTACTCCGGTACCCGGGTATACAGTTACGCCGAGATCGGGACGGACGCGGCGATGGGGGCGTGGCTCGACCCGGACTGGGACGGTGAGCCCATGCCGAACCCGATCCTCATGGCCGGTGATCAGATCACGAACGGCATCAAGTCTCCGCGGCTGCGCGGGCTATGGACGGCCAAGCTTCTGCTCCATAATGGCTCGGTGAACTCTCTGGAGGAGCTGTTCTGCCTGGGAAGCGACCGACCGACCGTGGTCGCCCCGGTGTTCAGCGACGGTGGCCACATGATGACCTGCGACGGCCTCACCAACAGCGAGAAGACTGCCCTCATCGCCTACCTGCGGACGCTCTGACATGCCGCGAGCGCGTCGCCCGGTCGATCCCGAGACCAGCGAGCCCCTGCTCAAGATGTCCGAGCTGGCAGCGCGCAGCGGCCTGCCGTCGCCTACGATCCAGCACTATCTGCGGCACGGCCTTCTGCCCACGCCGCCCGTGCGCACGGGGCGCACGATGGCGTGGTACCCGGAGTCGTACGTCGACCGGTTGCGCCTCGTCCGTTCGCTCCAGCACGACCACTACCTTCCGCTCGCAGTGATCCGAGACATCCTGCGCGACGGGAAAGACCCCCGCCTCACAGCCGCCATGCAGGCCGTGTCCGAGTCAGCGCCGCGGCGAGACCCAATCGCCCGTCCCATAAGGCACTGGCTATCCGCCGGACTGCCCACCTCAGATGTCAACGATATGGCGGCCCTGGGGCTGATCGCGGGTCCTCCCACCGAGGCGAGCCTGGTCTCCGACGCCGACGCCGAGCTACTGGACCTCCTTCTACGCGCTCGCCGAGCCGGCCTCACCGCGGCCGCCCTGCCCGTAGCGGCGTTGGTCCTCTACCGCGCCGCAGTAGCTGGCCTGGTCGAGTTCGAGATCGGACTATTCCGCGGAGGCGTCCTGGAGACCGTAGCGGGCGACGCCTTAGAGGCCGCCACGGCCGCCGTGGAGCTGTCCGAAGCGTTCGTAGTCCACACCCGACGTCGCCTCCTGCTACCGGCCCTGCTGGCCCCACCCCCGAGAGACCGCGCCACCCCCGACGCCCCGACGGACGCGCCCGCTTAGCCCCCTCCGCCCCTCCGCCCCCTCCGCCCCCTCCGCCCCCTCCGCCCCCTCCGCCCCCTCCGCCCCCTCCGCCCCCTCCGCCCCCTCCGCCCCCTCCGCCCCCTCCACCCCC
>SXOO01000141.1 GCA_005776725.1 Pseudomonadota bacterium
ACAGGGTGAACGCATCCGCGGTGGCTCCCGCGAACCCGACGATCACCTCGCCGCCCGCGAGGCGGCGGACCTTGTTGGCCGAGCCTTTGACGATGGTGGCGCCGCGAGAGACCTGGCCGTCGCCGCCGATGGCTACTTTTCCGCCGTGGCGGACTGCGATGATGGTGGTGCCGTGGAACATAGTGGGCGGCAAGTTAGCGCGACCCAACGCATCCGCCACCCGCAATTTACGCCCCGCCTACCGAGGCGAGCCCCCAGATCAGGCGTGGCCGTCGTCCGCGTCCGCAGGGCCGTGGCCACCTGCCCGGGGGTGTGCGGCGTCGTAGGTGCGCATCAGCTTCTCGATGCTCACCTGCGTGTAGCGCTGGGTCGTCTGGAGACGCGCGTGCCCCAGGTACTCCTGGATGTGGCGTAGCTCGGCCCCGCCGTCGAGGAGGTGAGTCGCCGCCGAGTGGCGGAGCACGTGCGGATGCACGCCGAAGACGCCCGCCCGCAGCTGCCGATCATCCAACATCCGGCCGACGGAGCGCGCCGAGAGGCGTCGCCCGTAGCGATTCAGGAACAACGCTGGCTCGGCGGGCAATGGCCGCAGCTCCGGACGCAGGGAGACCCACGCCGCCACCGCGTCGATCGCCGGCTGACCCATCGGCACGATCCGGTCCTTGCGGCCCTTGCCCATCCGCACGCGCACCAGCCGCTCTCGGAGATCCACGTCCGTGAGGTCGAGGCCGACGACCTCGCTCACCCGCAGGCCTCCGCCGTACATCACCTCGACCAGTGCTGCGTTTCGCGCCACGTACTCCCGCGTCCGCGGCTCCTCCGCCTCGATGAGGCGCACGACCGCCTCGGGCTCCAGGACCTCCGGTGCGCGCTTCGGTGCCTTCGGCGATCGCACTCCGTCGCACGGGCTCTTCGTCACGAGGTGTCGCGTCAACGCCCAGCGGTAGAACGAGCGGAATGCCGCGAGCTTTCGGGCAAGCGTCGTGGCGCCGACCTTGCCGTGAAGTGTGTGGAGGTAACGCTTCAGGTGGTCAGGTCGCGCGGTTGCCCACGCTACGCCCTGCGCCCCGAAGAACTCTCGAAGCTCGCCGAGGTCGCGCCCGTACGCGCGCAGCGTGTGCGGCGACGCGTCGCGCTGGGTCTCGAGGTAGTGCAGGTAGTCGTCGACCGGAAGCACCGCGCGAGCGTAGCGCTTTCGCCTGCGGGCGTCGTGGAACTCACCGCCAAACCCGGCTATTGTCCGCCGACGTCCCCACGACACGGCGGACAAGGGAGATCATCGGATGACGAAGCAGAGTGTGATGACCCTCGCCGCCTTGCTCTTGGCCACGCAGGCCATGGCGGATGAGGGCAAGTGT
Source organism: Pseudomonadota bacterium (assembly GCA_005776725.1). Classification (GTDB taxonomy): domain Bacteria; phylum Myxococcota_A; class UBA9042; genus SXOO01. The sequence goes on from SXOO01000141.1 coordinate 1,359, forward strand.
TCCTTCGGCGGCACGAAGCTGGCCGACGACTGCAGTGCCATCGGCTGGGCCAAGGAGGGCGACTTCTACGACGGCTGTTGCACCGGGACCGGCCTCATCTGGTGCGAACAGGACGGCACCGCCCTCTGCGGCGCGAACTGCCCGCAGAACGAGCAGGTGTGTGGGTGGAACGACGGCGGCTACTACTGGTGCGTCGAGGAGCCCAACCCCGATCCCAGCGGCGCCATGCCGTTCGAGTGCCCCGCCACATGCACCCCGCAGTGTGACGGAAAGCAGTGCGGCTTCGACGGCTGCGCGGGCTTCTGCGGCAACTGCGGTGAGGGCACGTTCTGCACCGAAGACGGTCAGTGCCAGGCCTGCTCGTGCGACGGCAAGCAGTGTGGCGCGGACGAGTGCGGCGAGTCGTGCGGCACGTGTGAGAAGGGCACCTACTGCAGCGAGAGCCAGTGCCTCGCGTGCTCGTGCGAAGGCAAGGAGTGCGGCGCCAATGAGTGCAACGAGCCCTGCGGCACGTGCACTGGCGGGCTCGGCTGCACCGAGCAGGGGACGTGCGTCGAGGTGCCCTCACAGTGCACCGAGAAGGACGAGCCCGGCTGCTCCGGCTGCGCCGAGGAGGCGTGCGTCTGCGGTGAGGACGACTTCTGCTGCACCACCGGGTGGGACTTCATCTGCGTGGCGATCTGGGACGATTGCGCCACCGAGCAGGAGTGCGCGTGCGTGCCCGATTGCGACGGTCAGGTTTGCGGCTCCGACGGCTGCGGCGGCGCCTGCGGTACGTGCGAGGCGGGCACCGCCTGCGTCGCCGACGGTTCGAAGTGCCTGCCGTGTAGCTGCGAGGGCAAGGACTGCGGCGAGAACGCGTGCGGTGAGACCTGCGGCACCGAGTGCGGCGAGGGTACGGCGTGCGCCGGCAACACCTGCCAGCCCATCATGTGCACAGCTGCTGGCCCCGAGAACACGGCCGGTTGCGCGGGTTGTGAGTGCGAAGCCTGCGTGTGCGAGAAGGACCCGTACTGCTGCGAGACGGATTGGGACTCCCTGTGCGCGGGCTACTGCGCCGAGTGCGCCCCCGAGGCGTGCCCGTGCTCGAAGGACTGCGAGCTCAAGGAGTGCGGCGACGACGATTGCGGCGGGTCCTGTGGCGAGTGTGGCGAGGGCCTCGTTTGCAACGGCCTGGGCCTCTGCTGCACGCCCAAGTGTGACGGCAAGGTCTGCGGCAGCGACGGCTGCGGCGGCAGCTGCGGCGAGTGCGACGCCGGCTTCCTCTGCGAGGAGGGCCTGTGCGTCGTCTGCGAGCCGAAGTGCGAAGGCAAGGCGTGCGGAGACGACGGCTGCGGCGGCACCTGCGGTACCTGCGCCGCGGGTCAGACGTGCGACGAGATCAAGGGCACGTGCGCAGCGCCTTACCCGGACGGCTGTCTCGGGGAGTTCGTCCCCAGCGCCGAGACCTGCACCGCCACCACCTCGTTCGAGGGATGCTGCGACGAAAAGGGCCGCGTGGTGTTCTGTCAGGAGGGCAAGCTGTACTGCCTCGACTGCTCCAGCGAGGGCGGCCAGAACGCGGAGTGTGGCTGGAACGCCGATGCAGGCTTCTACGCCTGCGGTGGTGTCGGCGAGGATCCGACTGGAGAAGCGCCGCTCACCTGCGGTGGCGGGTGCACGCCCCAGTGCGACGGCAAACAGTGTGGCGGCGACGGCTGTGGTGGATCCTGCGGGACGTGCGCGGAGGGCGTCACCTGCAGCCCCGAGGGGCGCTGCGAGGCGGCCAGCACGGACGCAGCGGACGCAACAGACGCAACAGACGCAACAGACGCTGCGGACGCAGCGGACGCAAGCGATGGCGTCGGGCCGGGCGACGGCGCGGACGCGACGGACGGCGCGGAGGGTGTCAGCGACGCCACTGACGCGGCTGACGGCGCGGCTGACAGCGCGGCGGGCGATGGCTCCGGCGGCGGCGGGACCACCAGCGGTGGCAGCAGCGGCTGCAGCGGGGCCCAGCCGCGATCCGGCGCTTGGGCCGGCGTGTTGCTCCTAGCGCTGCTCGCGCTGGGCCTGCGCCGCAAGGTCTAAATTCACCGGAGCGCGGGAGCGCCGAGGTGACCCGGGCCGGGGAGCTCCGCTGCCCCGGCCCCAAACATGAACTTCCTGAAGAACAATGGCTCCGGCCGGGGTTGCTCGCAGCCCCGGCCGGGGACGCCCCGTTCGCCCACGAGCGAACGCCAGCCCATTGCATCAAACCGAGATTGTAGGCGGCCCGGGCCCCGAGCCTCTCGGCTCAGCGCTTGGAGCCGGACTTGCCCTGGAGCAGCTCCGCGAAGGTGCCGAAGCTGCCCTTGGGTGCCTCTGGCTGTCGCGCCCGGTAGGCGGCGATGTTCTCCCGCTCTTCGCGCTCTCCTGCCGCTTTCATGGACAGGCTCATCCGGCGGCTCTCGGGGTCTACCGCCAGGACGCTGGCCTCGATCACCGTGCCGATCTGGAAGCGGCGCAGGACTTCGGCAGTGTTGAGCCCGGTCTCGCTGCCGGGGAGCAGCGCGGTGATTGCCGGGCCGACCCTGATGAACACTCCGAACGGCGCTACGCGCTCCACGGTGCCCGAGACCCGAGCACCGGGCGGGTAGTCCGTGGCGGCGTTGGCCCAGGGGTCGCCCTCCAGCGCCTTCATGCTGAGGGAGAGCTTCCGGGCCGAGAGGTCGATGTCGAGCACCGTGACCCGAATCCGATCACCGGGCTTCACCACGTCGCTCGGGTGGCGCACACGGCGCTCGTGCGTCATCTCGGAGACGTGGACGAGTCCCTCGACTCCGTGCGCGATCTCCACGAACGCGCCGAACTTCTCGAGCCGCGTGACCTCGCCTTCCAGCGTGTCACCGACGCGGGCCGCGAGGGCCTTCCACGGGTCTTGCCCCGCAGCCTTCATGGACAGCGAGACGCGCTTCTTGGGCGTGGTCTCGATCCCGAGGATCACGACCACCACCTCCTGCCCTGACTTCACGAGGTCGGAAGGCTTCGTGACGCGCGTCCAGTCCATCTCGGCCACGTGCACGAGGCCATCCACGCCGCCAATGTCGACGAAGCAGCCGTAGTCCTGAACCGAGCGGACCACGCCCTTTCGCACCTGGCCGACGGCCAGCTCGGCCCACAGCGCCTCGGCCTTCTTGTCTCGCTCCGCTCGAAGGAGCGCTGCGCGCGAGAGCACCAGCCGTCGCCCCGACGCGTCGAACTCGATGATGCGGAAGGCGTGGTTCGTGCCGATCCAGCTGTCGAGATCGGCCTCCGGGATCTGCTCCAGGGCGAGCTGTCCGAGGGGCAGGAAGCCCCGGGTGCTGCCGATCATCACCTCGAAGCCGCCCTTGTTGCGCGACGCGATCTTCCCGTCGACAGGCATGCCCAGCTGGTGGGCCTGCGACAGCGCTTCGGTGTCGCGGGCGCCCTTTCCGGTGAGGCCCCGGCGGAGGCGCACGGCGCCATCGTTGCCAGTGACCATGGCGGTGATCTGCTGCCCCGCAGTGAGCGTGTCGCCCTCGCCCTCGGCCAGCTCGAGGATGCCCTCTGCCTTGCCGCCGAGGTTGATGAAGGCCACGTCGCCCGACACCTTGATCACGGACCCGGTGACTTCCTCGCCACGTCGGTACTGCCGCGTCTTCGGCTCCGTGCCCCCGGCGCCGTAGAGCGCCTCGAACTCGGCCTCCTCCGCAGACTGGATGATGCCGGCACCTTCGATAACCTTGAACGCCATGGGGACTCCGGGTGAGGTCAACCGCGGCCGCGATTGCGCAGCGCGTCGTGTGCGAGGAGGAGCCACCCTGCGATGAACGCGGCGCCACCAAGGGGCGTGATAGGACCGAACGCCGCGATGCGGGTCAAGGCCAAACCGTAGAGGCTTCCTGAGAAAAGGGCGATCCCGGCTACAAAAGCCCAGGCGGCCCGGGTGGAGCGGCTGGCCGCTACGACCACCATCACCGCGTGGACCAGGTGGTAGCGTGCGCCGGTGTCGAACGTGGTGAGCTGGTCGGCCTCGAGCCAGCGCTTGAGCGCGTGGGCTCCGAGGGCGCCCAGGGCGACGCCTATGGCCCCGAGCACCGCCCCGAGGGCCACCAGGCGCCGCTCACTGGGAGAAGTGGTAGATGGTTGCAAACAGGGCGACCAGGCTGAGGACGAAGACCGAGATCTTCACCCATGAGAACGGCGCCCGCCCAGAGACCCGGCCGGTTTGCCCGTTGACGATGTAGTTGTAGGTCTTGCCCTGGTACCGGTAGCTCGAGATCCAGATGGGCAAGAGGCAGAGCTTGTACGCCCTGTTCAGGTAGCTGGTGCTCACGCTGAGGTTCCGGTTTGTGTCGCCCGGAATGCGAGACTCGCACTCTTGCCGGATCTTCGAGTCGATGCGCTGCTTCGCCGTGAGCCATGCCTGCGGCATGTCGATGCGGTAGTCCTCCGCAGCGTAGCCCGCCAAAAAGTCCGGCTTGTAGGGCGTGAGCGCCTTCGTGTCGAAAGGCTCGATCGCCTGGGCGAGCTTTGGCTCCACAGACTGCGAGCCGGGCGCCAGGACGTCGTCGAAGAACTCGGAGTAGGTGCCGTCTGCCCACTCCCAGCGCGTCTTGCGCTCGCGCTCTCCCTTGTCGTTGGTCTCGTAGTAGTAGTAGCCGGCCTCGGCGTTCCAGAATGACCAGGTGAGTGTGTCGAAGGCCCAGAACGGGATGTAGACCCCTGTGACCCCGTCGGTGCGCGCCTCGTGCTTGAGAGCGTCCGGCCGGAACCAGAGGCCCTTGACCCACGTCTTGAACAGAGTGCCGCACTGGTCCTTGCCAATCTGGAAGGGGAGGACGGACTCTGGCTTGTGAAGGCGAGGCGACTGCGCCATTGGCGCGACCTGGTTGGAACCACAAAAGATGCACGCGCCGGCCGTGATGTGGGGCTCTCGCTCAGTGAGGGAGCCGCACTGCTTGCACTCCCACGACTTGAGCGTGGTGTCCCAGCCCGTGGACTCCGGGCGGTAGTCCGCGAAGGCGTGCTCGACGACCTGTCCCTTCTCCGTGGGCACCGCCTCCGTGTACCCGCAGTACTCGCAGGTGAGGTTGGCGGCGCCGGGCTTCCACGCGAGCTTTGCGCCGCACGACTTGCACGGAAACCGCAGGACCGATTCCGCCGCCTCGCTCATGGCTCAGATCTCGGCGAGGATCGCGTCGCGCTTCGCGGCGAAGGTGGCGTCGTCGATGAGCCCCCCCGCTTGGAGCTCCTTGAGCTTCCTGATGCGGTCGGCGACCCCGCCCCCGCTCGCGGCTGCCGGCTGCTGCTGCTGCGGCGGCTGCATGAAGCCCCCCATGACGTTGCCCATCATCTGTCCCATGGCGAGGCCAGCACCGGCCCCCGCGGCCATCCCCGCCATTCCGCCGGGCTGATTGGCCGCTTCGCGCATGGCCTGCGCGGCCTGATACTGCGCGAAGGTGTGCATGTTGCCGACCGCGCCCATGCTCGAGCGTGTGTCGATGGCCTTCTCGACCTCGGGGGGTAGCGAGATGTTTTCGATGACCAGCTTCTTGAGCTCGAGGCCGTACTCGCCGAACTCGGGCGACATGGCCGCCGAGCACTTCTTGGCGATCTCGTCGTAGTTGCCCGCCAGGTCGAGCACCGGGATCCCGGCCTTGCCGAGCGTGGTGGTGAACGACGAGATCAACATGCGGCGGAGCTGGCCTTCGACCTCGCTCGTGTTGAGCTCCGAGTCTGTGCCCACGATCTCTCGCAGGAACGTCTCCACCTTCTCGGCAAGCACCCGGATGGCGTAGATGCCGAACGCGCGGACCCGCACGATGCCGAAGTCCGCGTCGCGCATGGTGATGGGGTTCATGGTGCCCCACTTCATGTCGAGGTACTGCTTCGTGCTCACGAAGTAGACCTCGGCCTTGTACGGCGACTCGAACCCGTGCTTCCAGCCCTTCAGCGACGACAGGATGGGGAGATTCTCGGTTGTGAGCGTGTACGTACCGGGGAGGAACTTGTCGGCCAGCTTGCCCTGGTCGACGAAGAGAGCCACCTGACCCTCGCGTACGATGAGCTTGGCGCCGTTCTTGATCTCGTTGTTGTGGCGCGGGAAGCGCCACACGAGGGTGTTGTTCGAATCGTCGAGCCACTCGATGATGTCGATGAACTGGCCGCGCATCCAACCGAAGATTCCCATTCTCGCGCTCCTTCGGGGCTCCGAGGCCCCGGTGTGGATTCAGTTGTTACGGCGTGTGAACGTCAGCGGTTCATCACGCGCTGCGGCCGGCCCATCCGGCCGGCCTACCGGGACCGCAGCCCGGGTTTGTTTCAACGCAGGGCGATGAGCGCCTGCACCAGAGCGCCGAGCCCCTGCTCGGCCTCCGCGACGAAGGTGGCCGATTGACCCGGCGCCGCCCGGAGGGACGCCGTGAGGCTGGGGACCGCTTGCGCGAAGGCCTCCGCCTGGTCGGCTACGGGGTTGACGGCGCTCTCAGACAGCCCCGCCCGCGCGATGCGCCCCAGCTCCCCAAGGGCCTGGTACGCACTGCGCCCAATCCCGCCATCGAGGCCCCCGCTGGCGATGGCGAGGAAGTCCTCTCCATCGAGCAGCTGGTCGACCACGCGGAGCACGGCGGCTGCGGCTCGTCGGACCGCGGCGTTCCCGCCGCGTATGGCCGCGATCGCCTCCGTGGTGGCGCCCGGCATCGGCGGTGGCTCCGGCGGAGCCCCCAGCACCGGGACGGCGCGCTTTTGGGCGAGCGTGTAGGACGCGGCCGCAGCCCCACCGCCCAAGAGCACTCCCAGCCACCACGTGAACACGACCCACCCGAAGGCGACACCGGCGACGAGGGCCAGTACCGGCAGCCCCCCTCGCCACGGGTTCGGCTTGGCCAGCGCGGCGGTGGGCACGGCTTTCGCCCCCGTGCCCTGTGGGCCGAGGCGTTTCGCGAAGCGCTCCGCAGCACCCTGGGACACCCCTACGACCACCTGGACACGCTCGTCCGTGAGCAGCTTGTCGGCGCTGGCGCGGTCGAAGCCGACCAGCGCCTGCTCGCACAGATCGAGCGCCGTCCGGCGGAAACGGGCGTCGGCGATGGGACCGGCCTCGACGGCCCAGGTCCCCGCCTCTGCCAGCGCATAACCGGCGTGCCCCTCAGGATCCACGAGGCCCGTGAGGGGCCCTCGACGGAGGCCGTGGACGGCGAGTGAGTGGCTCACGAGTCGAACGACTGCCCTTGAGCGGCGTCGAGCAGCACATCGAGCCCGCCCGGGACGCCAAAGGCATCCGTGATCCAGCGCAGAGTCTCGCGCTCGTTGTCCGAGATCTTGCCGTCCGCCTGAACCAACATCACGGCTGCTTGCAGGAACGTCTTGCGGAGCCACGTGGACTCGAGCGTGGTGTAGGCAGTGGCCGGGTCGAACTGGAGCGTGTCGAGCTTCGCGATGAGGTCCTCCGCGTTCGAGTCGCGTAGGAAGCCCTCTACCAGGGCCCGCTCGTGTCCGCCGGTGTCGACGCCGTCCGCCTTCGCCAGGGCCCAAAGGCCCGCGGCGACCGTCTTGATTTGCTGTCGGTCGAGTTCGAATGCTTCGCTCATCGGGTCCAAGCTCCTCCGGTCCAGGTGCGGGAGTATAGTCGCGGACCGCTGAAACGCACGTCCTGGTCCTGTCGATTCGCGCGCGTGTCGCGCCCATTCGGCCTGACGCGCCGCGAGAGCCTCGAGTCCGCTTTGAAGAGCTGTGCTTCGAACCGGCATCGCGAACTCGCTCCAACAGAGGGCGGCGTGTAAGCTCGAGACGAGATGGATGTCTCCTGGGGAAGCCGCTCCGTTCGTGCTCGGGGCTCAACGACGAACGAAGACGCGCTCAAGGTCTGGTTTGACCAGCCCGTGGTCCGCCGGGCCGGCCGTGGGACGCTCTTCGCGGTGGCCGACGGCGAGGGTCCCGTTGGCCGGCAAGTCGCCTGGGCGGTCCTCGACGCCCTCGACCTGTTCTTCGAGATCCCCTCCGCTGACTTCACCCCCGGCTCGGGCCTGCGCGCCGCTCTCGGCGCCGCGCACGAAGCAGCCCGGAGCGTGGTGTTGCAAGACCATGGCGGCACCAGCGGCTGCACGTTGTCGATGGTCTATGTCACGCCCGCGATCGACCGGGCGCTGCTGGTCGCCGTCGGAGACACGGCGGCTTGGGTCCAGCATCGGGGTCGACTCCACGCCCTCGTGAGGCCCACGTCAGACCAGCGCGACACCGCGGGAAGCCGCCTCGGGCTCGCGTACCCGTCGGCGTTCAATCGTCCCATCAAGCTCTCCCTAGGCGACGTCATCGTCATCGCCACCCGCGGCGTGAGCACCGTGGTGCGCGAGGACACGCTGGCGGACCTCATGGACCTCCCGCTCCACCCGACGGACCTCGCCGCCGACCTCGTCGGCATCGCCAGTGCGCAAACCCGGGGCGGCCAGCACGCCTCGCCCTTCGACGCGACGGCGCTGGCGATCCGCTTTGGGCCGTGTCCCGTGATCCGGGGAGGGGACGATCTCGCTTGAGGCGCGCGCCGCTTCGGCTGTCGCGCTCGCGATGCGTCTACTGCCACCGCGTCTACTGGTTCGGCGCTCCCGCTGCGTGCGGGCAGTGCGGGTACCCGTTCGACCGCCCCGAGGACGCGGAGGTTGACGAGCGCGGCGGACGGACCCGCGAGGGCCGTCTCCGCATCATCCTGCTGGTTGGCGCCGTGCTCGTGACGGGGGGTGGGCTCGCGTTCCGCCGGTTACCGGAAGCGGACGCCGGCCGCGTGGCGCGCGAGGCCGCGCGCGGGCAATGCCGCGACGCCATGGAAGCCGTATTGGCCCGGCGCTTCGCGCTCGCAGCAGAGGAAGCCGAACGGGCCCTCGTGAGGCTCCCCCGTTTCCCAGAGGCGCGGACGGTCCTTGCCCTCGCGTGGTTGGGGCGCGGAAGGTATGTCGACTCGGCGCGAGAGGCCGCCTGGGCCGAGGGGGACTTCGCCGCGGGCGGCGCAGATCCGCTGACGATCAAGGCCGCCGTGTCAGTCGAGCTCATCGCGAGCCGAGTGCGGTGTGTCGCCAGGGCCGTGGGCGGCGCTCAGTCAACGCTCGGGCCAGCGCTGTTCGACGCTGTGGTGGCGTTCTCTCGTGCGCCCAGCTGTGAAGCGGCCGAAGCAGAGTTGGCTCGCACCTCGGGCCCCGTGCGGTCGATCATGGCGGCGGCCGTGGAGGCGTGCCCCCAGCATTTCACCTGTGGCGAGGCCCAGAAGCCGCCGGCCAAGCCATAGGTCCAGCGGTACCGCTCAGCGGGGGAAGCCGCCAGAGATCCAGCGCTCGAGCACCTCGATATGAGGGCTCGGGACCAGGAGGTACTGCTCGGCCTGCATGAGCCCGCCGCTTTGCCCCGTCGGATCCCAGGTCTGGCGGAGCCGCGTGGCGCCGCAAGCCGCCATCGTCTTGTCCGTGCAGATGTACGAGGGGAGGAGGGCGTCGTCGTAGCTCGAAGCGAGGCACGACCCCCCGAGGCAGTCGGCTGACCGCTCGCCTTCGTGGCACGGCGTGCAGTAGTACCCATACAACGGCTGGACCACCGCCTCGTAAGTCACGGTCACTTCGGCCCCCGGCCAGAGAGGGTACGGTTCGGACTTCACCATGTGCGGCTGGAACGAGAGGTTCTGTGGGTCGGCGCACACGTCGCCGTTCTTGGAGCAGCCCAGCAGCTGCGCGCAGGCCTTGGACGCCGCGCAGTCGGCGTCGCTTCCCGCCACGCATCGCCCGGCGGCGGGGCTACACCATCCGTTGACCTTGCACACCAGCGCGGCGCGACAGTCCTCTTCAGCAGTTGCGCCGCACCCGCCCGGGAGATCCGTACAGCGCCCGAACTCGAGGCACTGCCACCCGTCGCGGCACCCGGTGCCAGGCAGCAGGTGGGTTAGCGCGGCATCTGCATCAGACCCCGCCGCGTCGCTCTCCGGGCCGGGCGCCGATGAGGCTGCACAGCTGAGACCGAGACTCAGCGCGGAGCAGATCAGGAGGGCGCGCCCCTGAGGGTTCATGTCCCGGCGCCACCGCACTCCGGGAACTTGGAGTCCGGGCAATTCTCCGCTCGACACGCGTTGCATGCAGCCTGGACGCCACCCGGCATGCACACGGCCTTGCAGTTGGCCACAGCGCACACCGTCTGCGCGCCGAAGCAGTCTGCGCACCCCGTGCTGAGGCCCGCCTCGTCGACGAGGCAGCTCGAGACGCACGTGGCCAAAGGCGGCGGCGCACAGCCCATCACGCAGCCCTGGAGCACGCTCTGAATGGAGATGATGATCTGCTGGTCCGCCGGATTCGTGCAAGCGCCGGGCACCGAGCTCCCCTCAGTCCCATCCACGGCGTCGCCGTTCTCCAGCCCATCGCTTCCGTCAGCGGTGTCGGTGCCATCGGCCCCGTCCGGGGGGCCGTCAGTCCCGTCGGGAGCGCCGTCCACGGCGTCGAGTCCACCATCGGCGGCGTCGGTGGCGTCCACGTTCCCGTCGGCGCCGTCGATGTTGCCGTCGGAGGCGTCTGCGCCCACCGACGCGTCCGTGCCCTCGGCGGCGTCGGTGGCGTCGGTGGCGTCGGTGGCGTCGGTGGCGACGGTGGCGTCGGTGGCGTCGGTGGCGTCGGTGGCGGCGTCGGATCCGTCTGGGGCACCGTCGGCGCCCGTTGGGACATCCACTTGGCCAGCGGTATCAGGGGCGCCAACCGTATCGCCGGAGCCGCCGTTGGAGCCCCCGCTGTTGCTGCTCTCGCACCCGAACAGCGTCATGGCCACACTCAACACCGTCATTCGCAGCATCTTCCACCCTCTACGCGACTGCCGCGCGTGTCCCGTGACGGTACGGATCGCCCACGGTAGGCGTCAAGGACCCGACGGGCACAACGGGCGGAGGCAAGCGGAGGCAGACCGGCCGCCTTGCCGTAGCCGGTCAATGCGTGTAGCCATACCAGTGATGACATCGCGGATACGTCGCTCTTCAGCGCCAGCCGGTGCCAACACACGCCTCACCATGGTTGGTGGGTTCTTGGCTGTATTGGTGTTCATCGGCGTATGCCTCGCCGTGACGTTTGGCGCCCGCAGCGACCGCCAGGCTCTGGACCAGAGGGTGCGCTGGCTGGTGGCGATCCACCCCGGCGATGCAGGGGAAGTTGACGCTTCCGCGGCGCTCGACGACATCAAGAGCTGCGCGGACTGCCGGCCGGCCACGCTGGCTGCGGCCCAGGCGTACGACCCTGGAGCGCCCCAGGCGCTCATTCGGGCCCTGCGCGAGGAGAGCGCTCTCGTCTCCCACCGCCTCGGCACCGCGGGGACCACGGTCGAGCTGATCTTCGTTGGCGCGGCGGTGTTCGCGCTTGCCTTCTACGCACTGCTGGTCATTGGAGCGAAGAAGGCGCAGGCGGCCGCCGACGCCGCCGACGCCCTCGAGAACGAGATCCAGGGTCGCGAGGCCGCTGCGGCCGCGTTGCGCGAGGAGCAGGCGTTCACCCGGGGGTTCTTCGAGTTCGCGCCGATCGGCATCCAGGTCTATACGGTGGACGGTCTGTCGGTCCGCATGAACGCGGAGATGGCGCGACTCCTCGGTCTGCCGGACCCCACCACTGGCGTGGGCACCTTCAACATCCTCACCGACCCGTTGACGGTGGCTTCGGGCGATGCCGCGATGTTCGCGCAGGCTGCGCGTGGCGAGGTCGTCGAGCTCCGGAACCGCTCGATCGACCTCGGGACCGAGCTGAACCAGTGGGAGACCGCGAAGCACCTGATCATCATGGACACGTTGATGTTCCCACTCCGCGACGAGCAGGGGGCCGTGACCCACGTGGTCAGCGTGGTGCGCGACGTCTCCGAGACCCACCAGAATCGCCAGCGGCTCGTCGCCTCGGAGCGCCTCGCCGCGGTTGGGACGCTCGCCGCGGGGGTGGCCCACGAGATCAACAACCCGCTCGCCTACATCTCCAGCAACATCAACTGGCTCGGTGACACGCTCCGTCAGCGGCACCTCGAGTTGCCCGAGACGCTCTGGCCCCCCATGGCAGAGGCGGTCCGCGACGCGGAGGATGGCGTGGCGCGCGTCCAAGCCATCGTGCGCGACCTCGGGGCCCTCAGCAGTCCGTCCGGGGGCGCATCCGGGCGCGTTTGCCTGCGCGAGGCCATCGACCCGACCCTCCGTATCCTCGATTACGAGATCCGCCACCGGGCTGCGGCGATCAACCGTGTTACTGCCGGGACTTATGTTCTGGCCGACCCCCAGGCGCTCGGCCAGGTGCTGCTCAACCTCGTACAAAACGCCGCTCACGCCATACCCCCCGGACATCCGTCGAAGCAGCGCATCGAGCTGTGGACCACGAACCTCGCCGATGGCCGAACCCGCCTCGCCATCCGGGACACGGGTCTTGGGATCCCCCCGGAGGTGGCGCCGAGGGTGTTCGATCCCTTCTTCACTACGAAGGCCGTCGGCCAGGGCATGGGCCTCGGCCTCAGCGTCTGCCGCGGCCTTGTCGAGGTCATGGGCGGGGCGCTCACTTTCGAGTCCACGCTCGATGTCGGGACCACGTTCTACCTCGACCTGCCCACGGCTGCGCCTGAGGTCCAGGCACGCGCGGTGGCTCCCGTCCCCGAAGCCGGGCGCCGAGGCCGTATCCTCGTCGTGGACGACGAGCCGCTCCTCGCGAAGGCGCTTCAGCGGCAGCTGAGGGCGCGTCACGAAGTCGTCGGCGTCGGCTCGGGCCGCGAAGCGCTCGACCTGCTCCGAACGGATGCGGTCTGGGACGCAATTCTCCTGGACGTCATGATGCCGGAGATGGACGGACCGGCGGTGCTGGACGCGCTCCGGCAGCTTGCGCCGGACGTCGCGAAGCGCGTAATCATCATGAGCGGCGGGACCTTCTCGCTTCGCGCCGACACGTTTTGGCGCAGCTTCCAGGGTCCCCACCTGGCCAAGCCTTTCGACGCCGCATCTCTCGAGACCGCGTTACGAGCGATCATGGATTCGCCCGTTACCTGATAGGGTGCGGCCATGCTGCGCGAGGAACGGCTCGACCTGCTGGCCCGCGAAGGCGGAACGCTGAACCCCTCTGGATCAGTTCGCGTCGCGCTGCTCTATCCAAACCCATACTCCGTCGCCAGCGCATCGCTCGGGTACCAAGTGGTCTACCGGGCGTTCAACGCCCACCCGGAGATCGCCTGTGAACGTGCGGTGTTGCCGGACAACATCCACGACGGGCAGACCCTCGTTACGCTCGAGTCCGGGCACCCGGTGGGGGGCGCCGACTTCCTCGCGATCTCGCTCGCATACGAGCCCGACATCGCCAACGTCTTCGAGATGTTGCGCCTCGCTCGGGTCCCCGTGCTCCGGTCCGAGAGGTCGCCATCGGAGCCCGCCGTGATCATCGGCGGTCCGATCACCATGAGCAACACGTTGCCCCTGGCCCCGTTCGCCGACGCGATCGTGGTGGGCGACGCCGAGCCGGTCATGTCGCGGCTGTGCGAGGTGCTGGTCGAGCACGTGGCGAATCGCGGCGCCTTGCTGGAAGCGCTCGCATCCCTCCCCGGCGTGTACGTGCCCGAGCGGCATGGCGATGCCGTGCCCGACATGCTCGTGAGCCCGGCGAGCGACCTGCCCGCGGTGGGTCAGACGTGGACACCCTTGTCGGAGCTCGCGGACATGATGCTGGTCGAGGCCAGCCGAGGCTGCCCGCGGTACTGCACCTTCTGTGTGATGCGGGCCTCCGCACAGCCGATGCGAGAGGCGCCGCTCGAGTCCGTGCTGGCCGTACTCGACACACCCGCGCCGCGCATCGGCTTCGTCGGCGCCGCCGTCAGCGAATACACCCATATCCGCGCGGTCTTGAGAGCGGCCGTGGCCGCCGGGAAGGGCGTCGGGATCTCCAGCCTCCGCGCAGACCGACTGGACGAAGAGTTCGTCCATCTCTTGCACGCGGGCGGGTACCGCACGCTCACGGTGGCCTCCGATGCGCCGAGCCAGGCGATGCGCGGGCGCCTGAAGAAGGGCCTTCGGGGGCGACACCTGCTGGAGGCCGCCACGTTGGCGGCTCAGGCCAAGATGAGCCTCCTCAAGATGTACGTCATCGTGGGACTCCCCGGCGAGACCGACGAAGACATCGACGAGCTCATCGAGTTCTCCCTCGAGCTCCGGAAGCTCATGCCGCGCGTCGCGCTCGGGGCGTCTCCGTTCGTGCCGAAGCTGCATACCCCGCTAGGCGACGCGTCGTTCACGCCGATCGCCACCCAGGACCGGCGTCTCGATCGTCTGCGACGTGGGCTCCAGGGACGGGTGGAGCTACGCAGCGTCTCTCCCCGCTGGGCGTGGATCGAGTATCGACTGAGCCAGGGTGGCCCCGAGACGGGCCTGGCCGCGTATCGAGCCTGGCAGGCCGGCGGGCGCTTCGCCGACTATCGCAGGGCCTTCGGCGACGTCGGCGTGGACGAGCGTCGGGCGTTGGACGCGGCCCGTGAACACGCTCTCTGGGCCCCGGCGGGGATGAAGTGACGCCGGGCTCCTCGTCGCCGTGTCCAGGGGCCCACGGTGTGACTCACAGCCGGGCTGCCCGAGGGGCTGCGGCTCGTCCCCGAGGCACGAACTAGCTCGTGCTGTCGCTGCTGCTCTTCCCGACGCTGGTCTGGGGGCTTCCTGGACTGCTGGCGGTGCGGCTCGCGTTCCCCGCGGCCCGGGGCCTCGAGCGGCTCATGCTCGCGCTCGTCCTGGGCATGGCGTTGGTGGTGCCCACAGCTTTCGGTTGGTCGTTTCTCCTGCGACGGAGCCTCTCGCCAGAGGCGCTGCTCCTCGTGGGCGGTCTCTGGGCCACCGCTCTCGGTGCCGCGGTCTGGTGGCGGAGGGGTCGCGAGGCCACTGCCGGGGCCGCTCCCGCCGGTCAGGCTCCGGGGCACCGCTCCCGGGAGCTGGCCCTCTGCGCGACGGTGCTCGGTCTCGCCGCGGCCCTCACTCTCCTCGAGGCCCCGAGGGCCGTAGAGGCCACGGAGGTGTGGGCGCCGTGCCCGCACCAGTCCGCGTTCTACCTCCTCGAGGACGGGCGCGGGGAGGGCGTCGAGTCGTGGGACCCACAGTGGAGGCTGCGGGTCACGCACTTCATGGAGCACGCGCTCGAGCCCGGCTACGGCATGACCAAGGTCCTCACCTACCAACGCGTTGGCTCCACCGCGACCCTGGTCCAGCCAGTGGCGTTCTTCGGCGCCGGCGGCTTCGTGGTGGCCACGCTCGTCTACTACCTGCTCGTGCTCGGCTTCTCGACCCTGTTGGCCGCCCGCGGCCTCGCCACGGACCCATCCGGCGCGACGGAGCAGAACAAGAAACACAGCACCTGGCTCGCGGTGCTCATGGGGCTCGTGTTCACCGTTGGGGTCCGCGCGATCGCCACTTACACCGTCAACGAGAACGTACTGGCGCTGGGCCTGAGCATGGCCACATTGTGGCTGGTCCTTCGCCCGCTCGGCGCGCTTCAAGCGGTGCTCGCGGGGGGCGTCTTTGCGCTCTGCCTCGCGACGCGGCCCATGTGCGTCGGGCTGGTCCCCGCGCTCATTTGGTACCTCTTCCGACACCGCCAGTGGCGCTCTGGCGCGCTGTTTCTCGCGGTGTTGCCGCTGTATGCGGCTGCGTTCCTGGTGGCACATCACGAGCTCTTCGGAGTGGCGGTCACGGACCCATCGCTGTTTCAGGTCCGTACGCGGCACGAGTTCCTGGGCATCGAGTTCACCTTCCATCCCCTGATCTGGCCGTTCTTTCGTGAAGTGGTTCGGTCGGCCAACGAGCCGTTTCCCCTTCTGATCCAGCTCCCGCTCGAGCACCTCCGAGCCTTCGGCGTCGGCTTCGGGTTGCTCGTCGCGAGCGGGCTCATGATGGCGCGCCGCAGCGAGAGCCTCCCTGCCGCGTGGTGGGGGATCCCCGGCTACGCGCTGCTCCTCGCCATCGTGTCGCTCGACCACCACAAGCTGTCCTACGCGCTCACCGCCGTCGGCGCGCTGCCTTGGCTCGCTGGCCTCGGTGGCGCCCAGCTGATCGCGGGGCGCGGTCGGCTGCTGGTCCCTGCCGTGGCGCTCGGCATCGCTGCGGCCCTCTTCGGGGCGACGCGCTTGGACTTCCCGTTGGACGATCGGCGCCAATACAACGATGAGGTGGGCGCCTGGTCCGACCCGCCGATCGAGGAGAAGACCCGGCGCCTCACGCGACCCGCCTTGTGGCCGGCCTTCGAGTTCGACGTAGCCACCGCCGGCTTGGCCTTCGACCTGCTGGCCACTGCCCGTTGGGCCCCGAGGACACCCGAGGAGGTGCCAGAGTCGCCGATCTTCGTCTGGAAGCAGCTCTCGGAGATACGGACCCGCTTCACCGGCCTGCCCACACCTGAGCTTCTCTTGCCGCCGTATCTCGGGGATCTCGATGGCGGCATCGAGCTCACCGACAGCCTCGCCGTGTTCCTCCTTCGGTTGCCGATGGGACCCACCGGGATCGTCGTGTCGTCGGACGGACAACGGCTCGAGGTGGACGTGACCACCTCCCCCGCCGCGGAGCTTGGCTGGTTGACGGTTGGGCTCGTGGACGATGGGGTCGAGAACGTGCGCGAGGTGGAGCTTCGGATCGATAGCGCGCTGACGGCCCCTTGGTTCCAGACGCTGCAGCTCGGAGACTCCGCGCCGCATCTCCGGGTGGTCTCGAACGCGGCCATCCGCCTCGAGCCCGTCGAGAATGGTGATCGCCTGGGCTTCGATGTGGTGGAGGGGGAGGCCGCCGAAGCTGGCTGCTCTGAGCAGCAGTGGCATGGAACGCCCGTCTGGAGCGGCGCTGGCGGCTACCGCCTCGAGAGCGGACCACACCGCGCGGCGTTACGGATCAGCCGGGCCTTTCCGCCGGGGGCCGATCCTTGCCGCCCACCGGCGCCTGCCCGCTCGGACGGGGTCAACGCCGGGCAATGAGCCGCAGCGCCTCGGCGCGAATGTCCGGGTTGGGGTGGCCGCCAGCGCGCGCGATGAGGCCGATGCACTGCAGCGACTCGGTCCTGCGGCAAGCGTGGAGAATCGCAAGGCGAACCTCCATCGTCGTGCCCCGGTCGAAGAACGCCGTGACCATGAACTCATCGGCGAGCTCGTCGCCCAAACGCGAGAGCGCGTCGATCACACGCTCGGTGGCGATCGTTTGATCCGTCAACGCGGTGAGGAGGGTCGGAATCGCCGCGTCCACCTTGGCCAGACCGGCGGCGGTGGCCGCCTCAGCGCGGATGGCCGGGTCCTCGGACGCGAGGGCTCGGATGATCCGCTCGCCCACGAGCGGGGCCGGGTACGCAGCCCAGCCCTTCAGAACGTCCACGCGCGCGGTCAACGTGCCCGTTGCCCAGACCTCATCCAGCGCCGGCAGCGCCGCGGGAAAAGCGCGCCGCCCGATCCCACGCACCAGGAACCCTGGCGCTGCCGAGAGGTGATTACGGAGCAGCTCCACGGCGGCGGCGATCCCGGCCGGGTCCGCGTCCGCCAGTATGGCCTCGGCGTCCACGCGGAGCCGGGTGTCAGTGAGCGCGCTCTCGGCCACGAGGCTCACGCCAACAGCGCCGAACCCGATGACCGCCTCGCGCAGGGCCTGACGGTAGCGGGTCTCGCCTCGGCGCAGCGCATCAACCACCACACGGAGTGCCCCGGGGGTCCTGAGCGCGCCCAGACGCGCCACAGCGAGTTCACCGTGCAAGGCGTCCGCCTCTCCGAAGTAGATCGCCAGCTGGCGTTCGCCTTCGGGGTGCCTCGCCATGCGGTTGATAGCCACGCGGGCGACCAGGCCGTCGGTGTCACGCATGAGCTGGCCGAGCAGCCGGGTGGCGTCCACGCCGGGGAACTGCACCAGCGCCCGAGCCACCGCGACTCGGACCGTCGGGTGCGGGTCGGTGGCGAGGGGCTCGAGATACTGAATCGCCTCGATGGTGCCGGTGGCCGCGAGCGCACGTGCGGCGGCGGCGCGCACCGTGGAGTGCCTACCTCGGATGAACGGCGCGGCGAGCGCGAGTGCGCGCGGATCGCGCACGCGGCGTAGCGCTCGCAGCGCTCGCAGCTGGACGTCCTCGTGGCGGCTCTCCAGCGCGCGCCCCAACGCGGGGAGTGCCGCGACTCCGAAGTGGCTCAGTGACTCGGCCGCCGCGTCGGCGAGCGCGAGGTCCTTGGACTCGAGCGTGCTGGCCAGAATCGGCAGAACTCGCTCGTCCGAGCATCGCGCGAGGGCGCTCAGCGTCTCCGCCTTGAGCTCCGCCGGCGCCTTGGGCCAGTAGGTGAACAGGGCCTCCGCCGCCGCGGGCGATCCGATTCGACGGAGCGCACGCACGGCCCGCGATGCCGCCAGGGTTGAGCCCGACTCGAGCACCGAGATGAGACGGGGGACCGCGCCTGGCCCCAGCTGCACCACCGCGTCCAGCGGAGCGTCCCCGCCCGCTGGCGAGTCGAACTCCGCGACCGCCGCGTCCAGGCGCTCGCGGGCCGCCTCGTCCATGGAGGAGACAGCGTCGCCTTCCTGGAACACCAGCTCCGAGATGCAGACCCCGGCCTGCCGGCCCGGCTGGGCTCGCAGGACGCGCACCGTGACCCCGCGCGCCGCGAGCGGCGGATCCATGCGAAGCTGCTGCAAGCCCCGGCTCTCGCCCACGGCCAGCACGATGCGCCGCTCGTCGGTCTCTACCGCGATCTCCACGGGCCGGCCGAACTCGGCGTACGTCCTGTTGGAGCCCACGCAGCCGGCGATCAGGCTCACGGCCGCGAGGTAGCGCGTGGCTCCGAACTCCACCTCGATCGACGCATCGGCGCCGCCGATCCAAGAGGTGTAGTCCACTCCGTCCGTGAGGTGCTTCGGGCGCGAGGCCACGCGCACGTCAGAGGTCGACTCCACCGTCGCTGACGATCGCAGCGCCCGAATCTCGCGGCTCTCGAGCCTCACGAGGTCGTTGGCCAGGGCCGAGCCCGCGAGCCCAAGAGTGGTGAGCAACAACGGGGAGAGACGAGTGACGCGCATGGTGGCCTCCTGACCGCCGGAGGGCACGCAGCGCGTTTCCGGGGCAACCCGCTCATCGGGCCCCCGATAAGGCGAATTAACGCCGCGGGGCTCGGAGAAACTCGCGCATGCGCGTAGCCCAGTCCGCCTGGAGCAGGGCCGAGGCGTTGGACGGGTTCACCATCATCTCCTGACCGATAGGCCGACCGCCGACGGTCCGTCCCGGTCCGATGGACGCCCGGTAGTGGTTCCACATGGCCGTACGCACGTGGCCGTAGTCGGCCGCCGGATCGGGTGAAGGCCCGTCGGTGCGGTGGAGGATCTGCTGCACCGCCGGGGTCTGGACCTGGGCCTCGATGAAGCTGCGCGGATAGAGGACCTCGAAGATCTGAATGCCGCCCTGGCCACCACCCGCGTCGGCTCCGAACACCCGCGAGGCGTAGTTCTCCGTGGTGTGGCCCGTGGTGGTGTGAGCGTAGACGCTCGCGTCGGTGCCCAGCGCGCCCGCGAGCTCGGAAGCGAACGAGTTCTGGCCCCGTCGCTCACCCTCCGCGTGGGAGACCCAGTCTTCGTATGCCTCGGCCTGGCCTTGATCGCGCGCCGCGCTGCAGGAGAAGAGCTGCACGCGCACATCGTTCGTGACTGCGCCCGTGATGCCCTGAACGAACGTGGTCACCGAGTCCGAGGTGGTGGGAGCCGCCGTGTCAGTGTTGGCCCTCTCGCCGCGCGCGCGGTCGTTGGTGGCGCGGAGAGTGAACGCGTTGTTGGCCTCCATCCCGATCCCCATGGGCTCGCCGTGGGCGAATAACGCCAGCGCCCTGACCTGGCTGTTGCGAGGTACCTGGGCGGCGCTCGTATCCGTGAGCAACGCCCGGTGGATGGCCTGTACGCGCTCGCCCACCTGGCTGAGCGTGGTGACTGCGACCGCCATGCCGGTGACCAGCTGCCCGTCCGCTCCCACACCGACGGCCCCTTGGAGCTGTGCGTACTCGTCGGCGCGCCGCTGAAACTCGGCGCCGTCCGAGACGCGGGCGTTATAGGCGGCGTAGATCGCGACCACGACGCCGTTGGGGTTGGCGTCCAGCACTTGTTGGCGACGGTCGGCCCCAGGGCTGGTGCCTGCCTGCCCGGTCGCGGCCGCCCCACTTCGCTGAGCGGCGCTGCTAGCGGCCGAGTCCGCGGCGGCGTTCGCCGCACCGGCGCCGTTGCGTTGTCCTGCGGCCTGTGCGGCTGTGGCGGCGCGGTTCTGTTGGTTGGCTTGGGGCATCGTGACCCTCGATTGAGCAGGAGCGGACAAGAGGGCCCAGCAAGCGCTGGGCCAACGCTACTGGTAAGCGATCAGCAGGGTGGAGAGCTGGAAGAACGGCTCCGTGTGCATCCCGCCGTCGTATTCGCACGGGTTGCCGAAAGCGCACCCCGTGCACTTCTCGGTGTTCGGTCGGCAGGTGTTCTCGTAGGGCTCGATCGCGTATCCCACCGTCAACGCGGTCTGGTCTGCTCCTAGCGCCACGTCGAAGGTCCACGGGTGGACGTTCGCGCCGGGGCACCATCCGGCGCGCGGGTATTGCCAAGAGCCCTGCTGTTTCGGGGCGGCGGTGGACACGCAGTCGTCGCGCCACAGCAGCGTCGAGGTGGGCGTGCCCCCGACGACGAACGTGTGCTCCTTGCCGCAAAACTCCGCGCAGTTCGCCGCGTTCCCCTGTCCGTGTCCCGTGATGAACGACCGCAGCGCCACGGCCGTGGTACCCACCGGCACCGCCGCTGTGAAGGCTGGCGCGAAGTGGCCGACGGGTCGGTCGGGATCGCCGTACACCACCGAGCGCTCGGTGAAGATCGGGACGACCGCGAGCGGGACTCGCGCAGGTATGCCCCCTGTGAGCCGGAACTTCGCGGAGAGGAGCCAGCCGTCGCCGTATTGGCTGCCCGGACCGACCCAGGTGTCGATGAAGGCCCGCAAGGTGACGGTCCCCTTGAGCAACGGGCGCAGGTCCGTGAGGTCGAACGTGCCGCTCATGCCCACACCGAAGGGCGTGATGAAGCGGGCGACCTCGACGACGGTGTCGGGGGCTCCGTCCGCGCCGACCGCGGTGACCACACCGAGGCTCCCGCGGCGATCCCAAGGGTCACACCCGCCCGACGGGCAGGACAGCTCGAGATCCAGGGCGATCGACGCGTACGTCCCCTCCTCAGGAAACGCGGCCGTCGAGTCCACGGAGCGTTTATTGTCCTCGCCAGCGAAGTAGATGGGCGTGGCGTCGAAGGGGGTGAGCTCGGCGTCTACCCCGGGGACCGGGCCGGGTGGCGGCACGTCGAGAGTGCCCGGGTCGTCGGACACGTCGTCGGGAGCGGGTGGCGCGTCCGCCTCGACGCTGTCCGACGCCAGGTCGGCCCCGGGAGCAGCGGCATCGGGCGCAGCGCCGCTGACGTCCTTGGCGGTCTTCGTCGAGCTCTGGGTGGAGCAGGCGAAGGCCAGGAAGCAGAGCAACGATATCGGGTGGGGGCGCATCACGGCAGCTTGCATCAACCTCCGCACCGCCGTCACCTGGGCAAGACCCCCGGCAACGGGATTGAGCGCATCGTTTGGTCCTCTCGGGGCCCATAGATGTAGCGATACGCGCCCCAGGAGCCGGCCACGGCCTTCACGTAGGCGTGCGCCTGCCGGAACGGGAGCGTCTCGACCCACTCGTCGGTCTCGGTGATCCCCTGGGCGGAGGCCTCCCTGAGCCATCGCCGGACTCTGCCCGGGCCGGCGTTGTACGCGGCTAACGTCACCGCGGTGTTGCCCTCGTACATACGGCCGAGCGACCTCAAGTAACGAATGCCCAGCCGCAGGTTGACCTCGGGTCGTCGCAGGGACTTGGCGGTGATCCCTGCCTCTGGCAGCTCGGCGCCGCGGACGTTGGTGGCCCCCCGCGCGAGCTCCTTGGCGGTAGGGACCAGCAGCTGCATGAGCCCGTATGCGCCGGCTTTGGAACGCGCCTTCGGGTTGTACCGGCTCTCGTGGCGAACCACCGCCAGCGCCAGGAACGGGTCGACCGCTTCGTGCGTGGCCACCGCGGTGGCTACGGACCACCACACGAGGGGATACATGAGACGCCAGAGGCGCTCGTCCGGCCCGTCGGGCTGTCGGGGCAGCGCCCCTCCCCACCGCACCGCCGCCAAGGCCGGGTCCTCTCGCGCAAGGCGGACCCGCAGTGCGAGGAGAAAGGCCACGCCGCCTGGGCCCAGGGTGCCGGCCCTGCCGCGGGCGTCGAGGTCCTTCCGTGCGGCGTCGTGCAAGCCCGCGCGAAACAGCGCCGCGGCCAGGCGCACGTCGGGACCCGACTCGAGGCCCAGCGCCCCGAGCTCCCCGAGCGCTGGCGGGTCCAGCCGCTCGAGCGCTCGATGTGGGCGCACCTCCGCGGCTCGCGCGGCGTCGAGCTCGGCCAGGCGGTCCCAGGCGAGGTGCGAGTACCAGGTGAGCGGGTTCCTGCCGGCCACCTCGGTGTAACGCTCCGCGGCGTCCTGGAGCGCCCCGGAGCGCTCCAAGCTGCGCGCCTCCCAGTACGACGCTCGGTCTCCCCAGGTCGTGCCGCCGAGGTGCGCCGTCCGGCCGTGACGAACCGCCAGCCGCCGAAACCGCTGCGCCGCCGCCGCGTCACCGCCTCGATACGCGCTGAACGCCGCCGCCCACTCCTGCTCAGGGCTGTTGGCGCGGGTGGCCTGGCGGTTCAGCGCCTCGAGTCGACCCGACTCCCCCAACACCCGTGCCAGATCCATCGCTCGAGCGAGCGCCGTCGGCGCCTCCGGGTGATCGGGTAGCTCGGTGGCCAGCTCGGCGTAGGAGGCCAGGGCGCCCGCTCTGTCGCCTGAAGCCAGGCGGGCCTGTGCCAGGCGTCCCAGCGCGACGCCCCGGCAGTACGCGGTGGCGCAGGTTGCAGCTTTCACCAGTAACGGCAAGGCCTTGCCGGAACGGTCGGCGTCCAGGTGGACCAGCCCGTCGGCGAGGGCCGCCGCCCGCCCCACCTTCTTGAACCTCCGCCGGGCGGCCTTCGGGTCCACGTCCAGCGCCAGCAGCTTCGCGAGGCGATCGGAGTCGGCGGGTCGCGCGCCCAGGCGCCCGAGCCGCGTGGCGAGGTCCGACTCCTGCTCGTCAGTCGAGGCCTCCTCCCACAACGCGGTGAGCTCCACGACGGCCTCGCCACGCCGCCCGCAGCGCTCCAGGAGGTCCACACGAGCTCCTCGCCCCCTTGCCCCGGCTGCGTCGAGGAGCGCCAGCGCTTCGCCCACGCGCTTGCGGCGAGCCAGGAGCCGCGCCGCTGCGAGGCGACTATCCACGCCCACTGGCGCCGCCAGGGGGACCCGGGCGTAAAGAGCGATCGCGGCCTCGACGTCGCCTCGCCCCTCCGCATCCCGCGCGAGGTCCGGCAGCGCGAACGCCGCCCACTCGGCCACGGGCTCTAGCTCCCGGAGATACCGCAGCCGCTCGCCTGGGTCCTTGGTCAGGGTGGTGGCGAACGCGACGCTCGCCAGGCGGCGTTGGCGCTGGCCGCGGGTGTCCTCGCAGCGCCCCGCCTCGTCGGCCGGCGCGGGACAAGGAAACTCGCCCGCGAGGACCTCGCGCAGCGCCTCGTGCGCCCCTGCGCCGTTGCCCTGGCTGGCGAGCTCGTGGGCTCTTCCGAGCGGCGTCTGCTCAGCGAAGTATGGCGTGAGATCGAGCGGCGCGGCGCCGAGCACAGCGATGAGCAGGAGCGACGTCACCCTACGACCCTCGACGTGTCGCTGCCGCGAAGGACCCCGCGCGACCCCCTGTTCCGAGGCTCGGCGGTCATGAGAGGTTCTGGGGGTCCACGTCGACCGTGGCCCGGATGTCGCCGTGGAGCGCGGCGAGCGGCTCGGAGAGCAGCCCCACCAGCGCGTGCAGCGCCGTTCGGTTGGGCGACTTCAGCAACACCTGCCAACGTGTCCGTCCCCTCAATCGCTCGACGGGGGCCACGTTGGGCCCCACGACCGAAACGTCGTGTGCCGCGGCCGCCGCTCGGGCCGCTCGGGCCACGAGCCCAGCCGCCGCCGAGACCTCGGCCACGTTCTCGCCATCGAGTCGGACGAGGACCATGTAACCGAACGGGGGGTTCCCCCGACCCCGTCGGCGCCTCGCTTCCTCGGCCACGAACCGCAGGTAGTCGTGCGTCTGTGCGGCCACCAGGGCGTAGTGCTCCGGGACGGCGGTCTGGACCAACACGCGGCCAGGCGCCTCGTGTCGACCTGCGCGGCCGGCCACCTGAGTGATCAGCTGGAACGTGCGCTCCGCCGAGCGGAAGTCGGGGACGCCCAAGGTCTGCTCGGCCTGCAGCACGCCGACCAGCGTGACCTTTGGGAAGTCGTGACCCTTGGCGACCATCTGGGTCCCGACGAGCACGTCGATCTCGTGGGCGCGGAACGCGTCCAGGAGCTTTGGCAGCGCGTCTCCCCTGGTGGTGTCGCGGTCCATGCGCGCGATGCGCATGGTTGGTAGGTTCGCCGCTAGCACGGACTCGACCTGCTCCGTCCCGACGCCCTTCTGCTCGATGAGGAGCGACAAACACTTCGGGCAACGCTCCGGTAGGCGCCCCTCCCTCCCGCAGTAGTGGCACACCAGCCTGCGCATCGCGCGGTGATAGGTCAGGGCCACGGAGCAGTCAGTGCACTCGAGCACGACCTGGCAATCCGCGCACTGGAACGACGCCGCGAAGCCTCGGCGGTTCAGGAACAGGATGGCCTGCTCGCCGCGGCGCACGGTCTCGCGGAGCGCGTCCGCCAGCGGTCGCGTCACCAACGCCTCGGGCCAAACGTAGGGCTCGACGGCGATATCCACGAGCTCCACGGTGGGCAGATCTCGGCCCATGACACGGCCCGGCAAGTCGAGCCGCGTCAGCCGGCCCCGCTCGGCGTTGGTCCAGGTCTCGAGCGACGGTGTGGCAGAGCCCAGCACCACTGGACAGCCGGCGAGGCGCCCGCGGTACAACGCGAGGTCACGTGCGTGGTAACGCGGCGCCTCGTCCTGCTTGAAGCTGGTCTCGTGCTCCTCGTCCACGACGATTAGACCGAGGTTGCTGAGGGGGGCGAACAAGGCGGAACGCGCACCCACCACGATCCCGAGGCGCCCGGCCCGAAGCTGCTCCCACTGGTCGAGCCGCTCGCCGTCCGAGAGGGCGCTGTGCAGCACCGCCACGGCGTCTCCGAACCGAGCGCGGAATCGTCCCGCGAGCTGCGGCGTGAGCGCGATCTCAGGCACGAGGACCAGGCCTGTCTTGCCGCGGGACAAGACCTCTCGAAGCGCCTCGAGGTAGACCTCGGTCTTGCCGCTCCCGGTGATCCCATACAGTAAGAAGCCGGCGTACCCGGCTGTGCCAGTGATCGCCCCCACCGCCGCCGCCTGCGCGGCACTCAGAGGGGGCGCAGCGTCTCGCGCGGGCGCCACCCCGCGCCATGGATCGCGAAACAGCTGCTTCTTGGAGATCGTCACCGCCCCGACCTCGGCGAGCCTCCGAACCGCCGTGGCCGCGTTGGGGTCTTCGGCGCGGAGCGCGTCGATCTCGAGTGGGCCCTCGGCCAGGACGCGCCCGAACAGCTTCGCGGGCGCGCCCCCAGGCCTGACCCCGGGAGGGAGCTCCGAACACGCGGCAGACACCACGGAGGTGAACCGCGCCGCGACTCGCGGCTTCTCCAGCACGTAATCGAGCGAGATCAGCCCCTGCTCGCAGAGCCGCGTGAGCCGCGAGGGGGAGACCTTGAGCGCCTTCACCGCGACGGGCGCGGTGAGCTGCGAGAGGATCGGGTGGCCCTCGAGCGCGGCGCGACCGGTCTCAGTGAGCGCGGCAACGCGCGCGTCCGACACGTTGAGGCCGCCCGGGAGCCCACCTCGGATCACGTCACCGAGCGGGCACGCGTAGTAAGAGGCGATGAACTCGAAGAGCGCGAGCAGCTGCGCGTCGAACAGGGGTACCGCGTCCAACACGTCGAGCACCGGCTTCAGCGTCACGCCCTCCGGCGGCACCGCGCGTCCAACTACGTAGCCCGTGACCCGCTTGTTGCCGCCGCCCAGCGGCACCAACACTCGTCGCCCCGGCTCCACGGGCAGCTCGGGCGACACGGCGTAGCTCAGGACGGCACGCGGTCCCCTCGGGATCGCCACCAGGGCAGCGTCGCTCAGGGGTTGGTCTCGTCCCAGCGGTACTCGAGCTTCAACGAGTCCGCGTCGGACTCGATGATCCGGCCGCGCGCGTAGCCAGCGCTGGCGTAGCACTCGACCACGAAGCCCACCTTGGCGTCTGTGCGCGTCAGCGGTGCGGTCTGGTCGGCCGTGGGCTTCTCGAAGGGCACGTCGGAGAGCTGCTCGAAGGTCTGCGGGAAGCCACCGCCCTGCTGGAACCAGTTGAACGGGCTGTTCACGGTGAGCGTATCGCCGCCCGTGGCGAGCTTCAGGTGGCTCCCGACCGAGGTGGCGTACAGGTCGACCTGGTTGAACTTGATGCCCTTGATGATCTCGCCGGTCTCGAAGACGAGGCCCTGGTCCTTGAGCAGAGTGACCGTCTGTACGCCCTCCACCGTTTTCGGACCCGAGCCGCCGCCGCCGTCCGCCGCGCACGCGGACAGAAGGCAAAGAGCGGCCGCTGCAAGGAAGTTGGCGCCCGTGGTGTTTCGCGCAGCCGCTGGGAGGATCGTGGGGTCGTTGGCTAAGTCGTTCATGGCGGCGAAACTTACAACCCCTGAAGCCGTGACGCCACACCGGGTCGTGGGGTCGTCCGCGCCTTGCCTGAAAGGCGCCACGGCACTAGGGTCCGGCCCCATGCTCCTCCTCGGACTCACCGGACTCAACGCCTCGGGCAAAGGCACCGTCGCCGACCACCTCGTTCGGCAAGGCTTCGCCTACCACTCTCTGTCGGACGCGATACGCGACGTGCTCCGCGAGCGAGGGCTCGAGCCCACTCGAGAGCGGATGATCGTCACCGGGCGGGAGCTACGCGCCGCCGGGGGGCCCGGAGCGCTCGCCGCGCTCATCCAGAGGCGGCTCGAGCCGGGCCGCGACGCCATCATCGACTCAGTGCGGACCCCCGGGGAGGTCGAGATCTTGCGGGCCCTCCCCAGCTTCCGGTTGCTGGAGGTGTTCGCGCCCGAGGCCATTCGGTTCGAGCGGATCCGCTCCCGCGGTCGCGTGGGCGATCCCGTGGATCTCGAGACGTTCCGCCGGCTCGAAGCGGCCGAGCTCACGGGCGACGACGCCGGTCAGCAGCTCGTGGCAACCGCCGCGCTGGCCGACTGCCGGATCGAGAACGAAGAGGGGGCTGACGCGCTCGCACGGTCGGTCGATGAGCTAGTCGCGTCGCTGCGATTGGAGCTCACCGGTGCGGGGGGCCACGCGGCCGTTCCCAGCCGCCAACACGAGTAAGCCGTGTGCTCCGTCGTGGTCCTTCACCGCGCTCTCCCACGGCACGCGGTCTTCGTAGCGGCCAACCGCGACGAGGTCCTCACTCGGCCCGCTGAGGGCTTCGGACTGCGCGACGGATATTTCGGGCCGCGCGATGTGCAGGCAGGAGGGACTTGGCTCGGCGTGAACCGCCAGGGCGTCTTCGCGGCGGTCACTAATCGATTCGGGCGGCCCCCCGACAAGACGCGCCGGTCCCGAGGTGAGGTGGTCCCCACGCTGCTCGCCGCTGGAAGCGCCGCCGAGGCCGCGGCGCGACTCGCCGCGCTCGACCCGAAGGCGTTCAACGGCTTCCACGCCGTTGTCGCGGACGCCGACCACGCGGCCTACTGCATCTCGGATGGCGTCACCCTCACCGTCCGCGAGTTCTCGGGGGTGCTCGTCCTCACCGAACGCTCCATGACGGCAGCCGAACCCGGCGAGCCGTCGAGCGAACGAGAGAGCTGGCTCGTTCCAGCGGCGCGGGCGCTCGCAGCGGCGGCCATCGACCGGCCCGAGGCGTGGTGGTCGCTTTTGGCCACGCGCCGAGAGCCGACGTTCGAAGGGGCCTGTGTCCACTGGCCCGAGCAAGGGTACGGGACTCGGAGCGCCACGGTGCTTGGCCTCGGCGGTCTGCCGATGCTGCGCGCGTCCGAGCGGCCGCCCTGTGAGAGTGAGGCGAGCGTCCTCGACTCGGAGCTCGCGGCGTACCTCAGCGGCGGGTCAACAATGATGGTGGAGCGCAGGGGGTAGTACGTGAAAGAACCGGAGCATCAAACGGGCGGGTGCTCGTGCGGCGCTGTTCGATTCGCTGTTCGAGCGCCCACGACCTGGTGCGCCCAAGTCCACCACGAGGGGCTGGGACGCCTCGTGGGCGCCGCGGTCGTGGCGCTCACCAGCGTGCGGGTCGACCGCCTCACTGTGGAGGGCCATCCGGTCGTCTTCCAGCGTGGCCCCGAGCCGTTCACACACCACCACTTCTGCGGCACCTGCGGCACCACGGTCTTTCTCTCGACCGGCGGGTCCGAGGAGATCTGCGTGGCTACGGCAACGCTCAACGGCCTGACCAGACCGCCGTCCGCTGCGCTCTACGCGGATCAGGCGCGTCCGTGGGCACCCGCCGACCCGCGCCTCCCCGCCTTCGGGGGGCCGGACGGGGCGCGTCCGCTGGGTGTGGCCGATCTCCGTGATCGCATCAATCGCGTGGCCCAGGGGATTCGCCTCGCCACTTCGTGGGACCGCTTCGAGCTCGCCGAGCTCTTCCGGGGGTTGGCTGCTCACGCGTGGGACGGAGTCCCGGACGACCTCGACGGCGGCCTCGCTCGCACGCTCGAACGGAACGATCACTGGCTCTTGGTCGCCGAGGAGGGCGGTCGCCTCACGGGCTTCTGCGACCTCAAGCGGACCTCGGCCACCGCGGAGGGGGCCGAGCAGCTCTTTCTCGACGACCTGTTCGTCGCGGACTCCGCGCGTCGCAAGGGTGTCGCTCGTCGCCTGGTGGAGGCCGGGCTCTGGCTCGGCCGAGAGCTCGGCGCCGTCCAGATCACCCTGCACCGAAACGCGGATGACGACGTGGCGGCGGCCTTCTACGCCGCGCTGGGCTTCGAGGCGTCGGATGATGTCGTGATGCAGCGCAGCCTCGTGTGAGCGGTCCCCGTCTTTGACGGCGCGGAGGGCGCCGGCTATACCCACGCACGGGGTCGTGGCAGTGGGTCGCGGTCAGTGCGGCTCGACGCCCCGCCCGCCCGAATCCGTGGGCGTGGGGGCGTCGTTCACGCACAAGTTTTCGCTAAAGTCGGCGGGCGGCTCGGCCGTTGGAGCCCGTCGGTGCATTGCGAGGGGACATGACAACACCACGTGCTGCTGCGTTGCTGGCATTGGCCGCGCTGCTCACTCTGCCCTTGGTGGCGCCCGCCGCTCCCCCCAGCGGTGACGCCCCGCCAACTACCGAGACGCCCACCGAGCCGCCAGTCGAGCCGGCCCCACCGCCGTCGGCTCCGCCCGTCCCGGCAGGGACGCTCGATCCGAACAGCATCGACATCAAGCTCCGCGAGCTCGAGGAGCGCGTCGTGGGCCTCAAGGAGAAGGTCTTCAAGTCGAAGACGCGCCTCCTCCTCCTCAAAGAGCAGCTGCTCAACAATGCCATCGCCGAGGCCGGTGCCGTGGTCACCCACGTCCACGACATGGGTCCCGCATTCAAGCTCGAGCAGGTGCTCTACACGCTGGATGGCGAGCGGATCTACTTCCAGGACAACCGCGATGGCGCGCTGAACAAGGTGGATCGCTTCCAGGTCTTCAACGGAATCGTCACCCCCGGGGACCACATCGTCGGTGTCGAGCTCACCTACCGCGGCGACGGCACGGTCTTCGACTACATCGACGGCTATCAGTTCCGCGTGCGCTCCACCTACACGTTCCAGGCCGCGAAAGGCCGGATCACGGAGGTGCAGGTCGTCGGCTTCGAGCGCGGAGGCATGACCACCTCCCTCGAGGAGAAGCCGTACGTCCGCTACGAGCGTCGGGACTTCCAGTACAGCCGTCAGAACCAGAAGAAGGCCGACGAAGGTCGCCTCGGCGACACTTCAGAAGGGGAAGTCAGGGAAGAGTGAGCCGCGGCGCCCTCATCCTGTTGGCCGGCCTCACCGCGGCCGTTGCGTCCGCCAACGACGCACTCGATCGGGCTGCCGAAACGCTCGCCAACATCGAGGCGCGCGTAGCGCAGCTCGAGCGCGAGACGACGAATCCGGTGGCCAAGAGCGCGTTCTACCCGATCGAGAAGCGCCTCCTGGACGCGGAGCTCAACTTCGAGCTCGAGAACTACGCCAAGGCGGCGGTCCTCTACCTGGACGCTCGGCAGAACGCGGCGTTCCCCACCCACCCCGATCGCCTGCAGATCCTCGCCAACCTCGGGACCAGCCTCTTCAAGATCCGGAACTTCCTCGGCGCCAAGGACACCTTCGAGGAGCTCGTACGAGCTGGGCACTCCCCACTCTACGATCTCGCGCTTCGCAGCCTCGTGGAGATCGCGCTGAGCACCCGTTCGGGCACCGGACTCGCAGAGGTGCTGGCGAAGCTGGGGGCTCTCGCCACTCGCGGTCCGGGGTCGCAGTACGCCTACGGAAAGGGTCTCGTCCGCATCGGGCGGTCGCTCGACGGCGCTGCGGCGTTGGCCGCCGTCACGCCCGGCGCTCCGGAGTACGTCTCGGCCCAGTATTACCTCGGGGTGGCGCTCGTCGAGCTGGCGCGGTACCCGGATGCGCGGGTGGCGTTCACCAACGTCACCGTCGCGGCTGAGGGCAAGGACGCCCTTCAACCCCAGCTGGAGCTGGCCCGCCTAGCCCTGGGTCGGCTGCTGCTCGAGCTCGGGCAGTGGGACGCCGCAGCCTCGGAGTACGCCGAGATCGGCCGGACCTCGCCGCACTATCACAACGCGCTCTACGAGATGACCTGGGCCTACGTGAACGCCGACCAGCTGGAGAAGGCGGCGAACGCGCTGGACCTGCTCCTCCTCACCGTGGAGGACGACCGCATCGCGACCGAGGCACACATCCTGCGGGGCCGCCTCAACACGCAGCTCGATCGGTCCGACAGCGCCGCGGAGGCCTACGCCGAGGTGCTGCTTCGCTTCCGGCCGTTGCGCGAAGAGCTCGACATCTTCAGCCGTGACAAGAACGCGATGCGAAACTACTTCCGGTGGCTCCTCGGGCGACACGACGACGCCGTGAGGCTTCAGGCCGGGCTCTCGGAGCGCGCCATGGCGTGGATTCAGCACGACGCGGAGCTCAGGGTGCTGGTGGGGCTCTTCGACGACCTCTCGCTCCAGCGCACCGAGCTCGCCGAGGCCCGCGGGCTGCTCGAGGAGCTGGACGCGGCCCTAGCGGACGGTGCGCGGATCGACGCTTTTCCCAACCTTCGCTCCGCTTGGACTCGGATCGTCATAGCGCGCAACGAGCTCACCGAGGTCAGCACACGGTCGATCGAGGCGCGGGCTGCCGCCACACCGGCTCACCTCGCCACCGTGCTCGCGCAAGCGCGTGCGCTGCGGAGCGAGCTCGGAGGCGCGCCGACCACGGCGCAGGCGTACGAGGCCTCAAAGGACTCCTCTCGCTCGCAGCTGGCCGAGCTGCGCCGCGAGGCCTTTCACCTCTCGCAGCAGACTCGGTCCATGCGCGAGGAGCTGAAGGCCGTGGAGGCATGGCTCGCAGACGGGCGCTACCGTGACGGCGGCATCTCCGGCGGGGAGAAGGAGGTCGCGGCCCGACTCGCGGCGGCCCGCACGCGCTACGAAGCGCTCAACTCGCGCCTTGGCGCCGCGGAGGTTCGGATCGCGCGCGAGGAGGCTCGTGTCGGCGCGGGTGACCGCACCGAGCGCGCGCACGAAGCGCTGCGCGCCCGGCTCCTCCAGCTTCACTCGCAGCTGGATCGCGGCATCGAAGGCCCCGACGCTGCGGCGGCGCGCCAGCTCAGAAGCGGCTTGGTGTCGGCCCTTCAGAGGCTGGATCGCGTGGCCTCGCAGATTGAAGCGGCCGCCCAGGATCGCTCGGGAGAGTACCAATCGCAGGTGGAGGCCGAGCGCAAGCTCATCGACGGCTACGCGCGCACCATCGCGGCCTTCGACCAGGACACGGATCGCCTTTCGCGCGACGTTGGCGCCCCCCTCTTCCAGGCCGCCAAGGTCCGACTGGACGACATCGTCCTCGAAGCCGACATCGGCGTGGTCGACATCGCCTATAAGCGCAAGCAGCGCGAGTCCGAGCGGATCGCCACGCTCCAGAAGGAGCGCGGCGACGCCCTTCAAGCCATCGAGAATACGATGGAGACGTTGAGGCGGGCTGAGCCATGAGCGCGCTCGTGCTATGGGCCGCGCTCGCGTCCGTCGCCGTCGCGGAACAGCCCCAGGGGCCGCGTGTGATGCCCGTGGAGCCCCTCGCTCCGCTGGACCGCGAGAAGGTCCTCCTCGAGCTCGACAAGGTCGCGGAGTCGTATGCAGCCCTTGGCAAGGCCTACGACTTCGAGCTCCGAGCCACCGGCATGCGCGAGCTCAACGACCGCCTAAAGCTGCTGGACAAGGCCTATCGGCGGCAGCTGGGCGACCTCGAGGCGCTAGAGCACGAGCGCCGCCTCGACGCGCTGCGCCTGCTCGAGGAGTTCGTCCTCCGGTACCCGAACCACCCTGAGTACACGCCGGACGCGATGTACCGGCTGGCCGACCTCTACTTCGAGAAGTCCCAGGTGGATGGCTACTCCTTGCAGGAGCAGTTCGACCGCGACCTCGATCTCTACAAGCGGGGCAAGATCCCGGCGGAACCGCAGGCACCGGAGGAAGACTACGCGGAGAGCCTCAAGCTCTTCGACGAGATCTTGCGCCGCTTCCCGCAGTACCGGTTGGGCGACGCCGTGCTCTACAAGATGGGTTATCTCGCCAGCCGCGGTGGGGACGACAAGGCGGCGCGTGACGCGTTCGAGCGGCTCGCTCGGACGTACGGCGCCAAGAGCTCGCTCACCGCCGAGGCCTGGCTACGTGTCGGTGAGATCCGCTTCGAGGACCAGGAGTGGCGCCTCGCCGAGCAGGCTTACGACGAGGCCGCCAAGTTTCCCGAGTCCAAGTACTACCCGATGGTGCTCTACAAGCGCGCCTGGACGTACTTCATGGCCTACGACTACCCGCGAGCTATCCGCGGCTTCAAGGACCTGATCCAGAAGTACGACGGCGCTGCCGGGCAGAAGTCGAAGCTCGGCGCCGCCCTGCGCGAGGAGGCCGTGGTGTACCTCGCGCGGTCGCTCGCCGAAGAGGACTGGAACGGCGACAACGAGGTCGACCCCGACTCCGGGCCGAAGCGCGCGCTGTCGTACCTGAACGAGGGGACTCCGGCCGAGAAGGAGATCCTGGAGGAGTACGCGAAGAGCCTCTTCGACCTCTTCAAGGCGGAGAACTTCCGGCAAGCGGCCGAGGTGTATCAGGAGCTCATCAGCCGCGACCCGTACGGCGGCATGAACCCCGAGTACCTCGAGCGCGTGATCGAGGCCCACGCTAACGCCGGCGACGAAGAGCGCTCCATCGAGGATCGCCGGCAATACGTGAAGGCGTTCGCCCGCGGGACGCCGTGGTTCGACAAAAACCGCGACAACGCCAGCGTAACCACCCGGGTCGACCGCACCGTCGAGGTGATCCTCCGTCAGCAGGGCGCGTTCGACCACTCGCGCGCGCAGGATCTCAAGACCGCCGGTCGGTTGCCTGAGGCGCGTGAGGCCTACCTCGCCGCCGCAGCTGGGTACCGCAGCTACCTCGCCCAGTATCCGCGGCGCCCAGAGGCCTACGGTCTCCGCTATCAGCTCGCCGAGGCGCTGTACTACGCCGGGGAGTACCTCGAGGCCGCGGGTGTGTACGCGCAGGTCCGCGATCTCAAGGGCAAACACGCCCAGGACGCCGGTTACTCGGCGATCGCGTCATACGAGCAGCACTTGGACGCTCAGGTGAAGGCCGGGGTGCTGGAGGAGCGCGTCGCGGCCCGCGCCGCCGCGGATCCGCCCATGCCCGAGGGTCGGCAGACCGACCTCATCAGCGTTCCCACCGATACCGTGCCCGAGGTGGCGCTCGCGTGGGTCAAGGAGGGCGACCGCTACATCGAGCTCGGGTTCGAGGACAAGAAGGACCCCGACTACCCTGCGGTCCTCAGCTATCGAATGGGCCTCTTGTTCTACAACCACCGGCAGTTCGCCGAGGCGCGGCGTCGCTTCGAGGCCGTGGTCCAAGCCTTCCCTCTCAAGAAGGAGGCTGCGTTCTCGGCGTTCAACATCATCAACAGCTACAAGGCCGAGAACGACTGGAAGAACATCGAGGTGTGGACCGACCGTATCGCGAAGGACGGCATCGGGCGCCCCGAAGACCTCGTTGCAGTTCAGACCCAGATCGCCGGTTTCAAGCTCGGCCAGCAGTTCGATCGCGCGCAGGCACTCTTTGACGAGAAGAAGTTCGTCGAGGCGGCAGAGGAGTTCGAGCGCGTCATCAACCAGGACCAGAAGTCCGCGTTCGCCGACAAGGCCCTCTACAACGCAGCAGTTGCCTATCAGAACGCGAAGTACTGGAACTCGGCCGCGCGCGTCTTCGAACGGATCGTGACCGAGCCGCGCTTCGCTGGCAGCCAGTATCGCGAGGACGCGCTCTTCTACATGGCCGAGAACAGCCGGAAGTTCTTCGCGTTCGACCGCGCGGTGACTCACTACATCACCCTGGCGGCGTCATTCCCGAAGGCCGAGCGGGCGCCGTACGCGCTCTTCCAGGCTGCCCGGCTGCGCGAGATGCAGGGCGAGTTCAAGGAGGCCGTGGAGACTTACCGGCGCTACGCCGAGGTGTTCTCCGGGCGCGACGACGCCAATCAGGCCATCTACAACGCGGGCAAGATCCACGAACGGACCGGTGACAAATCCGCCGAGGTGGCGCAGTGGAAGGAGTTCCTGACACGGTTCAGCGCGACGCTCGGCACCGACGCGAAGGTCGTGGAGGCCAACCTTCGGTTGGGCGATCTCTACAAGGCGAAGAACGACTGGAAGGCTGCCGCGCGTTACTACGAGGCGACCATCGCCGAATTCGAGCGACGCGGTCTGCAGCCCGGCAGCGCGGCCGCTGCTTTCCCAGCGAAAGCGAGGTTCGAGCTCATCGAGGTGGACTTCCGAAGTTACGAGGGCGTCCGGTTGGTCGGCTCCCTCCAGGCGCAGGGGCGCGCGATTCAGCTGAAGCGCCAGGGCCTCGAAGATCTCGAGCGGCGATATGCCGACGTGTTCCCCTACAAGGCGTTCGATTGGACCGTAGCCGCCTTCTTCCGCATCGGCCACATCTATCAGCTGTACGCGAAGATGCTGTACGACGCCCCGGACCCGGCAGGCCTCTCGGACGAGGAGCTCGAGATCTTCCGCACGCAGATCGAGGAGGAAGCGCTGAAGTGGGAGAACGTGGCCGTCGAACGCTACGAGGTCACCGTCAAGAACTCCCGTGAGCTCAAGATCGTCAATGACTGGTCCCAGCGCGCGCTCAAGGAGCTCAACGCGTACAAGCCCAACGAGTATCCGCTCTTCAAGGCGGAGCGGCGGCAGTTCGACTTCTCGTCAGACACCACGCTGCCCGTGCTCCCGGGAACCGAAGCAGAGCCGTCGCCCGAGCCAGACGCCGTGCCCGAGCCCGGCGTCCTGCCCGAGCCTGACGTCGTGCCCGAGCCCGGCGTCGTGCCCGAGCCTGGCGTCGTCCCTGATCCCTCTGTCGAGCCGGGGGCGGTCCCGTGAAGCGCTGCTTAGTCGCCCTCGCCCTCGGGTGCGCGGCCGCTACGCCGCGGCCGCCCATCGAGGCACCGCCGGTCGCCGTGGCCGTGGCGCCTCCGGCTCGGACGCAGACCCCACCCGCCACCCAGGGTAGGCGTGACGAGGGCCTCGAGGCCCTCCAAGCCTATGACTTCGAGACGGCAGTTCGCCGGCTGGAGGCGGTGGCCGACCCGACTGGCGACGACGCCGAGGCCCTGGCCGCCTACGTTGGGGCGCTCGTTCGTCTCGGGCGCGCGAGCGTCGCGATCCCCGTCGTCCTCGACTGGCAGCGGAGACACCCCTCCGAGCTCCAGCCGCTCACGGTGTGTGTCCGAACGTTACTGCGGGCCGGCCGGGCGGACGACGCGCGGGAACTGACCGAACGCTTCGTCGAGGCGCAGCCCGACGAGCTCGAGGCCCAGAACCTCCGAGGTGAGGTGTTGGGTGCCCTCGGGTTCCATGCTCGCGTCATCGCGGACTCCGCGGAGGTCTTGAAGAAGGATGAGGTCAACCGCGGTGCGTTGCGCAACCTCGCGCGGGCCTACGCAGCCCTCGGGAAGACCGACCTCGCCCTGTTCGTGATCGGCCAGGGTCTCGAAGCCGGCCCCGATGCCACTTTGTCCTACCTCCGCGGGCAGCTTTACGTCTCCAAGAAAGACTGGCAGCGCGCTGAGATCTCGTTGCGCGAGGCCGTGGAGGCCTCCCCGGACTTCGCCGAGGCGCTGAACAACCTCGGGGTGGTCTACCAGGAGGTTGGCGATTACCCGTCTGCGGTCGCCTCCCTGGAAAAGGCCGCCAAGGTCGCCCCCGGCTTCAAGGCTGCTTTGCTCAACCTCGGAAACGCGTACCGAGGGCTCAAGGAGTTCGACCGGGCGCGCGACGCCTACGACCGGGCCCTGAAGCTGGACCCCGAATTCGCCGACGCCCTCTTCAACCTGGGCATCTTGTACTTCGACACCACCGGGATCGAGGGTGTTACCGACGAGGAGCGCCTCGAGGCCTCGGTGGCTTACTTCTCCGACTACAAGGTGGCGGCAGGCGGCCGAGCCCCGGCCGATGACCCGGTAGACGCGTACATCGCGGAGGCCCGTCGCCTCGTCGAGGAGATGCGGCGCGCACGCGAGGAGGAGCTCAAGAACCCGCCGGAGGGCGACACGCCGCCCGAAGGCACCGAGGGCGGTGAGGGGGACCCGCCCCCGTCGGACGTCGACGCACCATCGGACCCGGAGGCAGCGCCCGTTCCGGCCCCAGCGCCCGAGCCGGCCCCGTCGCCCGACCCGCCCCCGGCGCCCGACCCGGCCCCAGCGCCCGACCCGGCCCCAGCG